>CATNDT010000027.1 GCA_950097035.1 uncultured Oscillibacter sp. | reverse complement strand
AATGGCATGGTCAACCCGACCCTGTTTTCGTGGAGACCTGTTCTTGTGCATAGACGTACTCCCATCGTGGTATTTCCGGCCTGTGTACGAAACAGATTGTGAACCTGCAATGCGGTGCATCGGTCCCTTTGGGGCCGTAACGCTGTGTGTAGCCGTAGCCTGCCTTGCGTGGGGCGGGTGGATGGGGGAACAACGGGAGAGATGCCCTGGCCAGGGCATGATCCCGATCGCCCCCTGAAACCCGGTCTGCAAAAGAGGCTAAAGAAACGGACGGACTGTGGTGGAAATCACCTAGGCTGTTCTAACGAGGCAGAAAAGGGATTGCAGTGCGGACTAAGTGGCAGTCGGGTAGCGCGGATTGGCGACGCCGCGCCGGAGTGCTGAAAGGGGAACCGCCTCCATCGGCAACGAGAGGTGTGCTTCGGGGAAATCCAACCCGTACCTAAGCCGTAAGATTTACTTTTTTTGCCGCCGCCGTCTTAGCAGTGAGAAAAAATTCATGGCCTTCCAACTGGAGGTATCTGTTTGAAAAAGACCCGAAAACCCAGGGGCAAACCGGCGAAAAAGGGCGCTGAGCCGTCTAAATACCGCTGGGTACTGCAAGTGTTTACGATGGCGATTGCCCTTTCCGCAGCGCTGAGTCTGGCGTCGGAGTCGACGCTGGAGGGCGCCGGCGTGGCGGTCGCCATTTTGATTTTAGCGGCCTTTATCTGTTTGGGCATCGTGTTCGACGTGATCGGCGTGGCCGTTACGGCGGCGGACCCCAGGCCTTTTCACTCCATGGCCGCCCACAAGGAAAAGGGCGCAAAGGAGGCACTGATGCTGCTTCGCAATGCCAGCCGCGTCTCCAGCGTGTGCAACGACGTAGTGGGCGATATTTGCGGTATTGTCAGCGGCACCACCGGCGCGGTGATCGTGGTGCGGCTGCAAAGCGCCCTGAGCCTGCCGGCGGTGCTGCTGTCTGTGGGCGTAACGGCGCTGGTATCCGGACTGACCATCGGCGGCAAGGCGCTGGGCAAGACCTTTGCCATCGAAAAGAGCACGAAGGTGGTCTATTGGGCGGGGCGGTTTTTGCATATCTTCCATCGCAGATAGATGCGCCGCGTTTGGCGCACGGAGGTTTTTTATGATCCTGGAAACCATTCGCTCTCCCGCGGACGTGAAGGCGCTGCCGCGGGAGCAGCTTCCGGCGCTCTGCAGTGAGCTGCGGGCGTTTTTGGTGAAAAGCGTTGCAGAGACCGGCGGGCACCTGGCCTCTAATCTGGGGGCGGTGGAGTTGACGGTGGCCATCCACCGGGTGTTTGACACCGCCAGCGACCGCCTTGTGTTTGATGTGGGCCACCAGTGCTATATCCACAAGGCACTTACCGGCCGGCGGGAGCTGTTTTCCACTCTGCGACAGTTTCAGGGCCTCTCCGGATTTCCCAAGCCCCGGGAGAGCCGGCACGACGCCTTTGTTGCGGGGCACGCCTCCAACTCGGTGTCCGTGGCGCTCGGAATGGCAAGGGCAAGAACTTTACAGAAATTGCCCTACAGCGTTTTAGCCCTGATTGGAGACGGCGCACTCACCGGCGGACTCTCTTATGAGGGGCTCAACGATGCCGGAGCCTCCGGTGAGCCGCTGATCGTGATTTTGAACGACAACGGCATGTCCATCAACCCGAATGTAGGGGCCCTTTCCAACCATTTAAGCCGCCTTCGCAGCAAGCCCGCCTACTACCATTTTAAAAAATGGTACCGCCAGCTCTTTGGCGCGCATCCGGAAAAAAGGCGGCTCTACCGGTTTAACCACAGGCTGAAGACCTCCTTAAAGCGGGTTCTCTGGCCCAGCAGCACCCTGTTTGAGGACATGGGCTTTACCTATCTGGGCCCGATTGACGGCCACGACCTGGACCGGCTGTGCCACGTGCTGGAGTGGGCCAGACAGCAGCAGGGGCCTGTGCTGGTCCATGTATACACGGTAAAGGGCAAGGGGTATCCGTTTGCCGAGCGGGAGCCCAGCCGGTTTCACGGCGTGGCCGCCTTTGACCCCGAGACGGGAATTGTGAAAAAGAGCGGGGGCGAGAGCTTTTCTGCGGTTTTTGGAAATACCCTCGCCGCCATGGCGGCGGAGGATGGCCGCGTCTGCGCCGTTACCGCCGCCATGGCGGACGGCACCGGCCTGACCGGCTTTGCAAAGGAGTTTCCAAACCGCTTTTTTGACGTGGGCATTGCCGAGGGCCACGGCGTCGCCATGGCGGCGGGGCTTGCCAAGCAGGGGATGATCCCAGTGTTTGCGGTGTACTCCACCTTTTTGCAGCGGGGCTATGACATGCTGATCCACGATGTGGCTCTGTCAGATCTCCATGTGGTGCTGGGTGTGGACCGGGCGGGCCTGGTGGGTCCGGACGGCGAGACCCACCAGGGGTGTTTTGACGCTCTCTTTTTATCCGGGCTGCCGGGCTTTACCGTTTTGTGTCCCGCCAGCTTCGCGGAGCTGCGGTCCATGCTGCGGCAGGCGGTGTTTCGCACCGGGGGTCCTGTGGCGGTGCGGTATCCCCGGGGCGGGGAGGGGGCTTTTAAAGACGATGTGTCGGACCAGCCCCTGTCCTGCCTGCGCCAGGGAGACGATGTGACCCTGATGGCCTACGGCGTGCAGATTAACCACGTGCTGGAGGCCGCGGAGCAGCTGCAGGCTAAAAACGGGATCTCCGCCAGAGTGCTGAAGCTGAACCGGATCGCGCCGCTGGATATGGACGTGCTGTCTCCCTGGTTTCAGGGCGGCGAGACGCTGCTGGTGCTGGAGGACGCCTTTGGCGCCGGCTGTGTGGGGCAGCGGGTGGCCGCCATTCTGGCGGAGCACGGCAGAGCGCCGGGCAAACTGATCTTAAAAAACCTGGGGAAGACATTTGCCCCCGAGGGCAGTATTTCCCAGCTGGAGCACCGCTTTGGACTGGACGCCGCCGGTGTTGCAGAAACGGTGCGGAAGGCGGTGGGCTGTGAGCAATAAGACAAGACTGGATGTGCTGCTGGTGGAGCGGGGCCTGCAGGAGAGCCGCCAAAAGGCCCAGGCCACCATTATGAGCGGCGCGGTGTTTGTGAAGGGGCAGCGGGTGGACAAACCCGGCGCCGCCGTGGCGGACGACGCGGAGATTGAGGTGCGGGGCAACGTTTTGCCCTATGTCAGCCGGGGCGGCTTAAAGCTGGAAAAGGCCATGGCGGTCTTCCCGGTGGCGCTGGAGGGCGCGGTCTGCGGAGATATCGGGGCCTCCACCGGCGGGTTTACAGACTGCATGCTGCAAAACGGCGCGGCAAAGGTCTACGCCGTGGACGTGGGATACGGCCAGCTGGCCTGGAAGCTGAGGAGCGACAGCCGGGTGGTCTGTCTGGAGCGAACCAACGCCCGGTATCTTGGCCATGAGCAGATTCCGGAGGCGCTGGATTTTGCCTCTGTGGACGTGAGCTTCATCTCCCTCAGGCTGATTCTGCCGCCGCTGTGCGCCCTGATGAAGCCGGGGGCACATGTGGCCTGCCTTGTAAAGCCACAGTTTGAGGCCGGCAGGGAAAAGGTGGGCAAAAAGGGCGTCGTCCGGGACCCGGCAGTTCACCGGGAGGTGCTGGAGCACTTTTTGGAACATGCAAAGGAATCCGGCTTTACAGTTATTGGTATAACATATTCACCGATCCGCGGGCCGGAGGGGAATATCGAGTATTTGGGCTATCTGGAAAAGGGCCCGTGGACGGCGGCGGCGTTTGACCTGCAGGCGCTAGTAGAGGAGTCTCACCAAACGCTGAAGGAACACGGAGGAGAGGGGTGCGTCCAATGAGCGGAAAGAAGATCATATTGTGTCCCAATCCAAACCGCGACCAGGGCATGACGGTTACCCGGGCCGCGGAGAAAATCCTCCATGAGATGGGGTTTCACACGGTGGTGTGCTCCCCCTTTCGGGACCAGAAGCCGGGGCTTTTTGCCGGGTATAACGTGCGGCCCCTGCCCCTGGAGCTGAAGGACGCGGATCTTCTGATCACCTTCGGCGGAGACGGCACGATTCTGCACCTTGCAAAGCTTGTGGCCCTGCACAAAATCCCGGTGCTGGGCATCAATATGGGTGGTCTTGGCTTTGTGGCGGAGCTGGAGTCCGGAGAGCTGGAGGCCCTGCGGAAGCTGAAGGACTGGGATTTTGACATAGAGCAGCGGATGATGCTGGATGTGGCGGTGGTGCGGGACGGACGGCAGATCTTCACCAACCTGGGGCTGAACGACGCGGTGATCCGGGAGGGCCCCATCTCCCACGTCATCCATCTGAAAATCGCCTCGGACGGGCGGCACCTGACGGATATCGCCGGAGACGGCGTGATTATTGCAACGCCCACGGGCTCCACGGCCTACTCTCTCTCCGCCGGGGGGCCGGTGGTGGAGCCGGTGGCCCAGACGCTGGTGGTCTGCCCCATCTGCACCCACAATATGCGCTTTTCCTCCTATGTGCTGGCGCCGGAGCACACGCTGACGGTGGAGCTGGAGCGCAACGGCAGAAAGCCGGTCTACCTCTTTGTGGACGAGAGCAGGCCCTTTGCCCTGCGGTCGGACGACAAGGTGGTGGTGCGGAAAAGCCGTTATGTGACCAAGCTGGTCCGGCTGTCGGAGCGGAGCTTTTGTGAGATTTTTGCCCAGAAAATGCTGCCGGGAGGGCTGAGCCATGAAAAATAACCGCCAGACCATGATTCTGGAGATCATTTCCCAGGAAAACATTGAAACGCAGGAGCAGCTGCTGGCCCGGCTGCAGGAGCGGGGCATCAACAGCACCCAGGCCACTATCTCCAGGGACATCAAGCAGATGCACCTGATCAAGCAGCCGGCGGGGCAGGGCGTGTATAAATACGCCGTGTCGGACAACCGGACCCGGCTGAATTTTGCGGAAAAGCTGCGCACCATTTTTCGGGAGAGCATCACCAGCATCGCCTATGCCCAGAATATCGTGGTGCTGAAAACCATGCCGGGCCTTGCCAACGCGGCCGCCGCCGCGCTGGACAATATGGATCTGCCCTATATGGTGGGCACCCTGGCCGGCGACGACACGGCGTTTTTGCTGATGAAGGACACCGAGTCCGCCGCGGCCTTTTGCGACGAAATCAAGGAAATGTTGTGAGGGGAGTGTTCCCATGCTGGAGCTGCTTCACATTGAAAATATTGCGGTGATCGAGGAGGCGGACATTCAGTTCCTCCCCGGTTTCAACGCCCTCACCGGTGAGACCGGCGCGGGCAAGTCCATTGTCATCGACGCCATGGGCGCGGTGCTGGGGGGGCGCACCTCCCGGGATCTGATCCGCACCGGGGCGGAAAAGGCATTTGTCAGCGCGTCGTTTTCCGGCGTGCCTTCAGATCTGCCGGGGCTGACAGAAAACGGCGTCGCACCGGATGAGGACGGGATGCTGCTGCTGCAGCGGGAGATCGGCGGGGACGGAAAGAATCTCTGCCGGATCAACGGGCGGCCCGTCACCGTGGCCCAGCTGCGGCGGACCGGCGAGGAGCTTTTGAACATCCACGGCCAGCACGACGGCCAGCAGCTGCTGGACGAGGAGCTGCACGGCGCGTATCTGGACCGGTTTGGAAAGACCGAGCCGGCGCTGGCGGCCTATCAGGCGGAGTACCGCGCCATGGAGTCGCTGCAGTCCCAAATTCGCGCCCTGCGGATGGACGAGGCGGAGAAGGCCCGCCGGGTGGACAGCCTCCGCTTTCAGATCGACGAGCTGGAGCGGGCCGAGCTGGTACCGGGAGAGGAGGAGGAGCTGCTGGCCCGGCGCAACCTCCTGCGAAACGGGGAGAAATACCTCTCCGCCCTGGCCGGTGCGGACTTTTGCCTCAATGGCGGAGACGAGGGCGGCGGCGCGGTGAGCCGGCTCCGGGACGCGGGGGAGGCCCTGTCCGCCATCCGCACCCTGGGGGACGATCTCTCTGAGCTGTACCGGCGGCTGGAGGAGGCCTGCAGCGAGGTCTTTGACCTGGCCGAGACCATTCGGGACAAACGGGCGGAGTTTGACTTCTCGCCGGAGGAGCTGGACGCGGTGGAGAGCCGGTCCGACCAGCTGTACCGCCTGAAAAAGAAGTACGGAGCCACGGTGGAGGACTGCATCGCCTATTTGGAGAAATGCCGGACGGAGCTGGACGCCATTGAGACGGCGGACGACACGCTGCTCCGGCTGGAGCAGAAGCTGAAAAAGGCGGAAAAGGCGGTTTTGGCCGCCGGGGCCGCCCTGCGCAAAGAGCGCAAAGGGGCCGCAAAGAGCCTGGAGGCGCGGATTCAGGCGGAGCTGCGGGAGCTGGACATGGCCAAGGTCCGCTTTTCCATCGACTTTGGGGAGAAGGAGCCCGCTGCAGACGGCTGCGATGTCATCCGCTTTTTGATGTCCGCCAACGCCGGCGAGGCGCTGAAGCCCATTGCCAAGGTGGCCTCCGGCGGCGAGCTGGCCCGCATCATGCTGGCGCTGAAAAATGTGCTGGCGGAGCAGGAGGCCATCGGCACGCTGGTGTTTGACGAGGTGGATACCGGCGTGTCCGGCCGGGCGGCCCAGCGGGTGGCGGAAAAGCTGGCCCAGGTGAGCCGGCGCAAGCAGGTGCTGTGCGTCACCCATCTGCCCCAGCTGGCCGCCATGGCGGACACCCACTTCTCTGTGGAGAAGGGAGAGCGGCAGGGGAGGACCTTTACCAGGGTCGTCCAGCTGGACCGGGAGCGCCGCAAGGCGGAGCTGGCCCGCATCACCGGCGGCAGCAGAGTGACGGACGCGCTGCTGGAAAGCGCCGGAGAGCTGCTGGACGAGGCGGAGGCCTACCGCGGGACGCTTGGCTGAATGGATGGAGGGCCTTTTTCCCACACGAGAGTAAAAAAACAAAGGAGTTTGAAGGATATGACCTGTTATGAAGAGCTGCGCGCCCGGGGCCTGATCGCGCAGGTGACGGACGAAAAGGAGATCCGGGAGTTGGTCAACAACGGAAAGGCCGTGTTTTACATCGGCTTTGACCCCACGGCAGACTCCCTCCATGTGGGCCATTTTATGGCGCTCTGCCTGATGAAGCGCCTGCAGATGGCCGGCAACCGGCCCATCGCCCTTATCGGCGGCGGCACCGGTATGGTGGGCGACCCCTCCGGCCGGACGGATATGCGCCAGATGATGACGCCGGAGACCATTCAGCACAACTGCGACTGCTTTAAAAAGCAGATGGAGCGGTTTATTGACTTCGGCGAGGGCAAGGCCATGATGGTCAACAACGCCGAGTGGCTGATGAAGCTGAACTATGTGGAGCTGTTGCGGGAGGTGGGCGCCTGTTTCTCCGTGAACAACATGCTGCGGGCCGAGTGTTACAAGCAGCGGATGGAAAAGGGCCTCAGCTTCCTGGAGTTCAACTATATGATTATGCAGTCCTATGACTTCTACCATATGTTCCAGACTCTGGGCTGCAATATGCAGTTCGGCGGCGATGACCAGTGGAGCAACATGTTGGGCGGCACGGAGCTGATTCGCCGCAAGCTGGGCAAGGACGCCTACGCTATGACCATCACCCTGCTGCTCAACAGCGAGGGGAAGAAGATGGGTAAGACCGCCAAGGGCGCGGTGTGGCTGGACCCCAACAAGACCAGCCCCTTTGAGTTCTACCAGTATTGGCGGAATGTGGGCGACGGCGACGTTTTGAAGTGCATCCGGATGCTGACCTTCCTGCCGCTGGAGCAGATCGACGAGATGGACGGCTGGGAGGGCAGTCAGCTGAACCGGGCCAAGGAGATTCTGGCCTATGAGCTGACCAAGCTGGTCCACGGCGAAGCCGAGGCGGAAAAGGCCCAGGAGACCGCCCGGGGCCTCTTCTCCGGCGGTGGCTCCGCAGCCAACATGCCCACCACGGAGCTGGACGGTGGGAAGTTCGACGGCGGCAGGATCAACGCCGTCAATCTGCTGGTGGCCTGTGGCCTCTGCCCCTCCAACGGCGAGGCCCGGCGTCTGATTCAGCAGGGGGGCATGGCGGTGAACGACCGGAAGGTGACGGATATCGGCGAGACCTTCGACCAGGCGGATTTTCAGGGTGAGGGCATCATCATCAAAAAGGGGAAAAAGATCTATCACCGGGCCGTTGTGAAGTAATTGCAGTATCATGAAAGCAGGGGAAGAACAGCTGTTCTTTCCCTGCTTTCTGTTACTATATTGTCATTTATTTTTACCATACTGACATTTTTTTGTAACTGGACAGGGTGGATATGACGGACGATCTCCTTTATACTCTCCCCAGAGATAAAAAACGGGGGATGACATCATGGTGAAGAGAGAGCAGATTATAGGGCTGTGCGCCCTGCTTGCACTGACGGCGGCGGCCGCTTTTTGGGACGCCGGCCGCCCGGCAAGACCCGCACACATGCCTTCCGAGGGTGAGGGTGTCTATACGGAGCTTTTGGAGGCCGCGCCGCTGGCGGCGGTGGAGGGGGAGACGGCTTCGCCCGACCAGAGATTTTTTGTCCGCACCGTGGGGGCTACGGACATTTATGTCAGCGGCGTGCGGGTTCCGGAGAAAATTCAGGTGGTGGACCGGGAGACGGAGGAGGTGCTGTGGGAAGAGGACGGCACGGTGTGGCAATCCGTTCTTTGGTCTCCGGGAGGCAAGCGCCTGGCCCTGGCCCGGTCCGCCCGGACCTGGTGCACTGTCACTATTATTGAGACAGATCATTGGACCAGCTGGGACTTTACCCTGCCGGACGGCAGTCCGATCCCGGAGTACACATTTTTGCCCGATGACGAGCTCTGGGGAAACTGGCTGGATGATAATACGCTTGAGCTCACCGTGGGCCGGGGCGGGGACGACGGTCCCCAGACCGTCTATGATTGCATTTTCTATATGGAGGGCGGCCGGCTGACCGGCGAGACGCTGGAGCGGACAGCGGAGGTGCTGCCGGGCCGGTGGGACTTTGACCACGACGGGGAGCTGGAGACCGTGGAGTTCATGACGGCGATGTACGGCGTTTACGAGCTGCAAATCCTAAAGACGGACGGCACGCTTTTGTGGCGCGAGGAGATGGGGCTGCCCCATGTGGGGTATGACAGCATTTTTGCCGGCTCCATCGGCGGGGAGGACTACCTGATACGGTATCTGCCCACCATGTACCAGGGGTGGGCGGATTACCACCTGGAGGTCTTTTCCTTGGACGAGACGGGAGAGGAACAGCTGTTCTACCGCAACGATATCGAATGGGACTGCAACTTCCGCATGGAGGGGCACCGGTTTGACGCCGTGGCCCTGACGGATTTCCTCTGGGATGTCCGTGGGTATCTGGAGAACAGCACCCTGCTTTTGAGCACGGAGGATGGGACGCTCCAGTCCAACATTCCCGGGTTACAGCTGCAGTCCTATCCCTTTGGCGAGACGCTGGCGTTGGAGAGCCGGGAGGCGATGGAGGCGGCTGTCCGCCAGGTGGAGGCAGAATATCGGGGAGAACAGGGCGTTTAACGGGTCATGGGCGGGGAATTTCCCCGCCCATGTTCAGTCTGCCGGAAGCAGCGCGTATTTTGCCAGGGTCTGCCGGATCTGCTCCAGATGGATTTCAGACGGCGGACACAGGGGCAGCCGCAGATCTCCCATGTCCCAGCCCAGCAGGCCCAGGGCCGTTTTGACAGGAATGGGGTTCACCTCGCAGAACATGGCGTCGCAGAAGTCCTTTAAGTACAATTGCAGCTTTCCGGCGGCGGAGAAGTCGTTGTCCAGGCACAGCCGGACCAGCGTGTGCATCTCAGCAGGGAGGATGTTTGCCGCAACGGAGATGACGCCCACGCCCCCCAGTGCGCAGATGGGCACGGTCTCATCGTCGTTGCCGGACCAGATGTAAAAGTCCTCGGGGCACAGGTTCCGTGTCTTCTGCACATTGCCAAGGTTTCCGCCGGCCTCCTTGATCCCGTTGATGTTGGGGTGCTTTGCCAGCTCCGCGCAGGTCTCCGGTGCGATATTTACGCCGGTGCGGGAGGGCACGTTGTAGAGGACGCAGGGGGTGGACACCGCGTCGGCAACGGTCAGATAGTGCCGGATCAGCCCCGGTTGGGTGGCCTTGTTGTAATAGGGCGTCACCAGCAGCAGACCGTCGGCCCCAGCCTGTTCCGCGTCTTTGGAGAGGGACACGGCGATTTCGGTTGCGTTGGAGCCGGAGCCGGCGATGACCGGGACCCGGCCCGCTGTATGGTCCACGCAGAAGCGGATGGTGTCCATCCGCTCGCCGTAGCTCATGGTGGAGGCCTCGCCGGTGGTGCCGCAGACGACAACAGCGTCCGTTCCGTTTTCCAGCTGAAAGTCGATCAGCTGGCCCAGGGCGTCGAAGTTGACGCCGTCTTTTGTGAAGGGCGTGACGATGGCCACGCCGGAGCCGGTAAAAATCGGTTGTTTCACAGAATTACCCCCTTCGGTGTTGTAAAGGAAACGGCCTGCCGCGTATTTTGCGGCAAGCCGTCTCCTTGGTGCAGTGGCGAACTTGGAAAACGGGTCATTCAGCCTCGATATACCCTTTGGCGCACAGCAGCTCGGCAAGCAGAACCGCGCCGCCGGCAGCGCCTCGCAGGGTGTTGTGGCTGAGGCCCACAAATTTATAGTCGTACTGGGTGTCCTCCCGCAGGCGGCCCAGAGATACCGCCATGCCGTTTTCCAGATTCCGGTCCAGCCGGGTCTGGGGGCGGTCCGGCTCTTCAAAGTAGTGTAAAAACTGTTTGGGGGCGGAGGGGAGGTTCAGCTCCTGGGCGGGTCCCCGGAAGGCGGCCCAGTCGGCCTTGATCTGCTCTGCGGCGGGCTTGCAGCCGTCCCTGAACTTCATAAACACGGCGGCCATGTGGCCGTCCTGACAGGCCACGCGGAAGCACTGGGCCGTGATGGCGGGTCCGGCGGCCTTGAGGATTTTGCCCTCCGCCACGCTGCCCCACAGCTTCAAGGGCTCCTGCTCGCTCTTCTCCTCCTCGCCGCCGATGTAGGGGATGCAGTTATCCACCATCTCCGGCCAGCGCGCAAAGGTCTTGCCCGCACCGGAGATGGCCTGATAGGTGCACACCAGCGCCCGGTCCAGACCGTATTTCAGCAGCGGATGCAGGGCGGGAACATAGCTTTGAAGAGAGCAGTTGGACTTCACAGCGATAAAGCCCCGTTTTGTTCCCATGCGTTTGCGCTGGGCCTCGATCACCGCCAGGTGCTCCGCATTAATCTCCGGCACCACCATGGGCACGTCGTCCGTCCAGCGGTGGGCGGAGTTGTTGGAGACGATGGGGCACTCCAGCCTGGCGTACCGCTCCTCCAGGGCGCGGATCTCCTCTTTTTTCATGTCCACCGCGCAAAAGCAGAAATCCACCTGCTCCGCCAGCTTTTCTGCGTCGGCCCCGGCGTCCAGAATGACCAGATCCCTGGCTTCCCGGGGGATGGGGACTGCCATGGCCCAGCGGCTTTCCACGGCTTCACCGTAAGGCCTGCCGGCACTGCGGGCGCTGGCGGCCACGGCGGCGAGCCGGAACCAGGGGTGATTTTCCATCAGGGTGACAAAGCGCTGGCCCACCATGCCCGTGCAGCCAATAACACCCACTCGGTACTGTTTCATCATATGCTCCTCCTGCTCAAGTAGTTCCGGCGTCGATTTTTGTTGCGTCCAACGCCGTTTTGTACTATAATATTCTACACTGTGAAAGAAAAATCGGCCATGTATCTGTAAGGTGGACATTTGTATGTATAGTAACATACTTTTGCCGCCACGTCAAGGCCGGGACAATGGGGAGGTTCCATGAAAAAAGGATTGATAACGGCCCTGTTCGTTGTGACATTTTTCGCACTGTCCGCCGCCTCCGCCTCAGCGGTGACCAGCGGCAGGGTAAAGGTGGGGCTGTTTTACGGCTCCGATGCGTTGTTTTCCGCCAATTTGGACAACAGTCTGGATGAGGGATTTGCATTTGGCTATTTCGATGAGCAGAGGGAGTTTACCGATTTGGGTCACACCGGCGAGACCCAGATTTCCATGACTGCTGCCGGAGATATTT
Organism: uncultured Oscillibacter sp.; assembly: GCA_950097035.1. Taxonomy (GTDB): domain Bacteria; phylum Bacillota; class Clostridia; order Oscillospirales; family Oscillospiraceae; genus Oscillibacter. The sequence continues at coordinate 11,879 of CATNDT010000027.1, read as the reverse complement.
ATATGAGCGAGAGCGGCGCATATTCCCGGGACATCCCCTCAGGCGGCTACCGTTTTTTGGGCGGCTGGCATGTGGAGCTGGGCGGCTACCGGGATTTTGAGGAGGCCGCGGAGGCCGCCCGGGCCTGCGGTGGGTATCCCGCCTGGATTTCCGGGAACTATGTGGTGCGCATCGGCAGCTACGCCACCCAGTACGAGGCGGAAGCCGCTCTGGGACAATACGGCGGGAGCACTGCCGTCCGGTCCGCTTCCACCGGTATTTTAGTGACGGTAACCAGGACCGACCGTATTCTTTTTGAGTTTGACTACGGCGGCGCCCGGAATCTGGGTGTGCAGCCCCAGGGGTGGAACGGTCAAACAGCCACGTGGTTTCGGGGCTATAAATACGCCGGGGCCTTTGAGTATGCCCGGGTCACCGGCGGAAATATCAATGTGATGAATATTGTGGATATTGAGGACTATGTGAAGGGCGTTATCCCCTATGAGATGAATGGGAACTGGCCGCTGGCGGCTCTGGAGGCCCAGGCGGTATGCGCCAGAACTTTTGTGTATGGAAACAGCAAACACACAACATCCTATGGTTTTGATGTGTGCGGCAGCACCGACTGCCAGGTCTATCACGGTTTGGGCAGCGGCGGCGCGGGGCCCAGCAGCCAGAGCGACCTGGCCGTGGAAAACACGGCGGGGGAGCGCCTTTACTACAGGGGAGAGCCGGTCAAGGACGCGGTGTTCCACTCCTCAGACGGCGGCGCCACCGAGGACTCTGTCAATGTGTTCGGCGGAGAGACGGGGTACCTGATCGGCAAGCAGGATCCCTACGAGGCCCAGACCAGCATCCCCAACTACAGCTATTCCGTCACCTATACCACTGCGGAGCTCAGCTGGATTCTGGAGCAGAAGGGCTATTCCGTGGGTACGGTGCGGGATGTGTACATTGCGGAATACACCCCTATGGGCAATGTGAAAAAGGTGACATTTGTGGGCAGCAACAGCACACGTACCGTCAGCGGCGATACCTGCCGGACCATTTTTTACAGCAGTACCTACAACAAATCCGTCCGCAGCATGCGCTTCAATATCAACGGCAGCAGCGCCGGCAGCGGCGGCGTGACTGCGGCTGGCGGCGAGCAGCTTTTTCTGGCAGGCGCGTCTGTGATTTCCGGCAATGGGGTGATCCAGACGCTGAGCGGTGATGTCTTTTCCGCCATCTCCTCCTCCGGCACGGTCACGGTGGGCGGCGGTACCGGCTCCCAGCCGGGCTCCGGCTCTTCCGATGGTAATTTCACGATTACCGGCACCGGCAACGGCCACAATGTGGGCATGAGCCAATATGGCGCCAAGGCCATGGCCGAACAGGGCTTTACTTACCAGGATATTCTGACATTTTACTACACTGATATCACCATTCGGTGAAGAACGGAAATCTTATGAAGACCAGCGATTTTTACTATGATCTCCCACAGGAACTGATTGCCCAGACCCCGATTGAAAAGCGGGACACATCCCGGCTGATGACGCTGAACAGGGCCACAGGAGCGATGGATCATCGCCATTTTTATGACCTGCCGTCGTTCCTGCGCTCCGGCGACTGCCTGATCCTCAACGACTCCCGGGTGCTTCCGGCCCGGCTTTTGGGGCAGCGGCTGCCCGGCGGCGGAAGCTGCGAGGTTCTGCTCTTAACCGACCGGGGAGAGCGGACCTGGGAGTGTCTGGTGCGGCCCGGGCGTAAGATGCGCGTTGGGACCAGACTGACCTTTGGAAATGGGGAGCTGACAGCGGAGGTGACCGGTGAGCTGGCCGGTGGAAACCGGCTGGTCCGTTTTGCCTATAAGGGGATCTTTCTGGAGGTGCTGGAGCGCCTGGGAAAAATGCCCCTGCCGCCTTATATTAAGGCGGAACTGCAGGACCGGGAGCGGTACCAGACGGTCTATTCCAAAAATTCCGGCAGTGCCGCGGCTCCAACGGCAGGCCTGCACTTTACAAAGCCGCTTTTGGAGCAGATACGGGCCATGGGCATAGCAGTTGGATATGTGACGCTGCATGTGGGTCTTGGTACATTCAGACCTGTAAAGGAAGATAACATTACAGACCATGCAATGCACAGCGAGTACTGTGTGATCCCCGCGGAGACGGCGGATCTCATCAACCGCACCAGGGCGGGCGGCGGACGGTGTGTGTGTGTGGGCACGACTTCCTGCCGGACGCTGGAGGCCTGGGCCGGGGAGGACGGGCGCCTGGAGGCCTGCGGCGGCTGGACGGACATCTACATCTATCCCGGCTATCGCTTTAAGGTGACGGATGCCCTGGTAACGAACTTCCACCTGCCGGAGAGCACGCTCATCATGCTGGTCTCCGCCTTTGCCGGGCGGGAGCAGGTGCTGGCGGCATACCGGGAGGCGGTCCGGCAGAAATACAGATTTTTCTCTTTTGGAGATGCCATGTTCCTGTATTAAAGCAGAGAAGGCTTTTTTGACGGCCTTCAACAAAAATAAGGGAGTAACTGCATGTTTAGAGTTCTCAAAACCCAGGGCCGCGCCCGGCGCGGTGAGTTTTCCTGCGCCCACGGCGGTCTTGTTCAGACCCCTGTTTTCATGAACGTGGGTACCCAGGCCGCCATTAAGGGCGGTGTTTCTGCCCACGATCTGCGGGAGGTGGGCTGTCAAATCGAGCTCTCCAATACCTATCACCTGCATCTCCGGCCCGGGGACGGACTGGTGCGGCAGATGGGCGGCCTTCACAGCTTTATGAACTGGGACGGCCCGATTTTAACGGATTCCGGCGGCTTTCAGGTCTTCTCTCTGGCCAGCCTGCGAAAGATCCGGGAGGAAGGTGTCTACTTCTCCTCCCACATCGACGGGCGAAAGATCTTTATGGGACCGGAGGAGTCCATGCAGATCCAGTCCAATCTGGGCAGTGACATTGCCATGGCCTTTGACGAGTGTGTGGAGAATCCGGCCCAGTATGATTACGCCAAGGCCTCCTGTGAGCGTACGTTCCGCTGGCTGGAGCGGTGCAAAGCGGAGCATGACCGGCTGAACAGCCTGCCGGACACGGTGAATCCGAAGCAGATGCTCTTTGGCATCAATCAGGGCGCCACCTTTGCGGACCTGCGGGCCTGGCACATGCGGCAGATTGCCCAGATCGACTGCGACGGCTTTGCAATCGGCGGCCTGGCAGTGGGAGAGCCGGCGGAGATCATGTATGAGATGATCGACGTGGTGGAGCCCTTTATGCCAGGGGAAAAGCCCCGATATCTCATGGGCGTGGGAACCCCCAGCAATATTATTGAGGGCGTGAGCCGGGGGGTGGACTTTTTCGACTGTGTGATGCCCTCCCGCAATGGCCGCCACGGCAAGCTCTTCACCTGGGAGGGTACGGTGAATATTTTGAACGAAAAGTACACTGCGGACGGTCGCCCCATCAGTGAAAGCTGCGGCTGCCCCGTGTGCCGCAGCTTTTCCCGGGCGTATCTGAGGCACCTTTTTAAGGCGGACGAGGTGCTGGCCCTGCGGCTGGCGGTGCTGCACAACCTGTTTTTTTACAATGAGCTGATGCTGCGTATCCGGCAGGCCCTGGACGAGGGGAACTTTGTGGATTTCCGGGCCCGGTACAGCGGGCGGCTGGAAGCGCGGGCATAGCGCGGATTCCAGAAAAAGAGCGTGAAAAGAAAATTCTTGCATTACCGGTTAATTCTGGTATAATGGTGACATTCTGAATACACAAAAGGAAAAGGAGTTCTGTTCATGGATTACACGTTTATCCTCACTATGGTCGCCTTCGTCGCCATCTTCTACTTCATGATGATCCGGCCGGAGAACAAGCGGAAAAAGCAGGCCCAGCAGATGCGGGACAGCTTAAAGAAAGGGGATGTCGTCACTTCTATCGGCGGCATTGTGGGCAAAATCGTCTCTACCTCAGAAAAGACGATCATCATCGAAACCAGCGAGGACCGGGTACGCATGGAGCTTACCCGCTGGGCGGTTTCCACCGTTGGTGTCCAGACCGACGAGCAGCCGGAGACCACCAAGAAGGAAAAGGGGAAGAAGGAGCCCGCCGAGGCGCCTGTGGACGAGCTTCCCGCCGCTGAAGAAGAGGAAAAATAACAACAACCAATCATAAAAGGGACCTCCCCTGCAATATGTTCTGATTAGGAACTGTTGCAAGGGAGGAATTTTTTATGGGTAAGGGGAAAAAACAGTCATCGGAGAGTCTGGTGTTTCTGAAGGGCGTTCTGCTGTCCCTGGGAATATATCTGTTGGGTCAGCTGCTGGTGACGCTGCTGGTGGTCAGGGGAACAATGTCTGAAAAGAGTCTCTTTCCCACTGTGGCGGCGCTGTGTGTTTTAGCGGCGCTGGGGGGGGCATTTCTCTGTGCCCGCCGTCCTGTGTGGGGACCGCTGCCCAGCGCTCTGGGCTGTGCCGCCCTGTTTGCGGCGGTTTTGACCGCAGTGGGGATTTTAAGCTGGGGAAGCGTATCCTGGACAGGACACGGCGGGGTGCTGGTTCTCTGCGCCCTGGGCGGCGGCGTACTGGCCGGGCTGCTCGGCAGCGGCAGGAGAGGGAGGCACAAGCGGAAAAAAGCCGGGCTGTAATATTACACAAAAATGAGAGAATTTTGTGATTTGCGCTGATTTTGGCTTGACAAATGTATCAAAAGGGCGGCGGGGCAGATATGGGGCGGAGGGAGCGTGCGACACACCAGATGTCGGCCCTTTGCGGCGGCGGCCCCGTCTCCCTGATGTGCGATTTCTTGAGTTTACATAATCCTGTTTACATAATATTTGTTCATAAATTACAAAAAGGATTTTTTTCCTCTAAATTCCTTGCCAATTCTGACAATTTGAACTATATTATTAAAAGACCGGTTTACGTTAACCACCTCATAAACTGCCTGCCTTGCTCATAGAATGGAGCGAGGTGAGGCGGTTTGATTTGGAAAAAACGAGGAAGAGAGGGGCAGCTTATCCCACTGTCCTGTCTGCTTTTTTTGGCGTTACTCTTTTTTGGCGGCCTTCTTTTGGGACAGGTTTTCGCCGGCCGGGTGCCGGACAGCACCGGGGACGAGCTGGGCCGCTATTTAACGGATTATGTCCGCCTGGGCGGTGAGGCGGAGCGTACCGGCGGCACGGCGTTGTCCGCCGCGGTGATTTACCTGCGCTATCCGCTTCTGGCGTTTTTACTGGGGTTCACGTCCCTGGGGGTTCTGCTGCTCCCCTGCGTGACGGTGGCCTATGGCTTTTTCCTGTCCTTTTCCGTATGCTGTTTCACGGCGGCCTTCGGAGCCGATGGGGTTTTGCTGGCTCTGGCTGTTTTTGGACTGCGGTGTGCGGTGACGATGCCCTGTTATTTTCTGCTGGCCATTCCATCCTGGAAAACCAGCACCGTGTTGGCCAGCCTGTCCTTTGGGAGGGGGAGGCGGACGGCTCCGGTGACCTATGGCCGGGGCTGTTGGCTGCGTTTTGGATGTGTAATGGCGACGCTGCTGGCCGGCATGTGTGTGGATCTGTTTCTATCACCCTGGTTTTTGCGGCTGATATTGGAGCGGATCCTGTTTTAAACTGATTTTTTGAAGAGAGGGGGGCGTTTTTCGCATCATGGATGATATTCTGCGCTATCATACATACTTAATGGAGGAAAAGCTCGCCTCCCGAAATACCGTCGCCTCCTATCTGCGGGATGTGAATCAATTTGCGGACTATCTGCAAAATTATCTTGCCTGCGACCTGCGCCAGGCCAAGGGCGAGATGGTGGAGAACTACATGAATTGGATGCTGGGGCACGGAAAGTCCGCAGCATCCGTCACCCGCTTTTTAGCTGCGATCAAGTCCTTCTATAATTTTCTGCTGGAGGAGGGGGCGGTGGAATCCAATCCTGCAAAGGGTCTTGCCGCCGCCCGGACAGAGCGGAAGTATCCGGAAATTCTGACCTCCAGAGAGGTGGAGCTGTTTCTGGACCAGCCCCAGTGCGTGGATGCCAAGGGTTTTCGTGACCACGCCATGCTGGAGCTGCTGTATGCCACCGGCATTCGGGTCAGTGAGCTGATCTCTTTGAATTTAAGCGATTTGAACCTTTCCGCAGGATTTATTCGCTGCCGCAGCAAGGGAAAGGAGCGGATTATTCCGCTGTATCACGGTGCCATAAAGGCCCTGCAGGACTACGTGAAGAATATCCGCCCCCATCTGATTGCCGACAGCGGGGAGAAAGCGCTGTTTGTCAACATGAACGGCGAGCGTATGAGCCGGCAGGGCTTTTGGAAGATCATCAAGCACTATCAGGAAAAGGCGGGTATCGAAAAGGACATTACTCCCCACACTCTGCGCCACTCCTTTGCGGTGCATCTGCTGGAAAACGGAGCGGACCTTCGGTCTATTCAGGAGATGCTGGGACATGCGGACATCTCGTCTACACAGATCTATACCCACGTGGTGAAGAGGCAGCTAAAGGATGTGTATCATAAGGCGCATCCGAGAGCGTGATCCAGAGGGGAGCCGCCTCCTTGTCCGGTGAAACAGCACGGTGGACCGTGCTGTTTTTTTCGCTTTGTAAAAACAAAATGGCAGACTGCGGACTCTAATAGATAGAAAGAGAGGAGGGGTGTGATTGAATCGGGAGGAGTTTGCCGCCAGGGTGGAGGCGGTGAAGGCGCGGTTGTACCGCACGGCGTATCTGTATCTGGGGTGTGAGGCCGATGCGCTGGATGCGGTGGATGAGACGGTGTACCAGGCTCTGCGGGGGCTTAAAAAGCTGCGGCAGGCAGATTTTTTTGAAACCTGGCTCACCCGCATTCTCATCAACGAGTGCCGCCGGGAGCTGCGCCGCCGGAAACGGTTGGCGGGAGAGGACGCCCTGCCGGAGACCGCGGGGCCGGATGATTACGACGCCCTGCCGCTGAAAGAGGCGGTCCGCCGCCTGCCGGAGGCGCTGCGGCTGGTGATCAGCCTGCGCTTTTTCGCGGGCTATACTCAGGCGGAGACCGCCGCCGTGTTGGGGATTCCCCAGGGGACCGTGGCTACCCGCCAGAGAAAGGCCCTTGGACTGCTGCGGCTGGAATTGGGGGAGGAGGAGATACCATGAATCGAAACGGAGAATATCAATTGCTGCAAGCTGAGCTGCTGGAAACGCCGGATGCGCTGCAATACACGGTGCAAAGAGCACTGACAAGGGAAAAGACTTCACAAAAAAGGAGGAGGACCTTTGCGGCCCCGATCATTGGCCTGGCAGCTTGCTTTACAGCCTTTGTGCTGCTGGTCAATCTGTCCATCCCCTTTGCCAATGCCTGCGGGCGTATCCCGCTGCTGCGGGAGCTGGCTAAGGCCGTGGCCTGGTCGCCCTCTCTCTCCGCCGCTGTGGAAAACGAGTATGTCCAACCCATCGGTCAGTGCCAGACGGTAAACGGGATTACCGCCACCATCGAATACGTGATTGTGGACCAGAAGCAGCTGAATATCTTTTTTACGCTGAATTCTCGGGACTATGACAATCTCAGTGCGGAAATGCCCAGATTTTCAGAAAAACAGGTGTGCAGCGTGATCGGCGCCGGTTTCAGGCAGCCGCCTGGGACATTGTTGAATTTTACCATGGACTACCAGGACCGGGACGTGCCGGACAGCCTGACCATGACCTTTGGCGTCACCACCTGGGTGGAGCCTGACTACACCCACATGGCCCCGCCGGACCGGAGCTATGAGGACGATATGCTGGACCCGGCGGAGGAGCCGAGGCCGGAAATTCTGGCGGAGTTTACCTTCTCCCTCCAGTTTGACCCCAATTTTACCGCCCAGGGAGAGAGCGTTCCGGTGAATACGGACTTCACGCTGAACGGGCAGTCTCTGCGGATCACCGATGTGGAGATCTACCCCACCCATGTGCGGGTGAATGTATCCGCGGATGGGGAGAATACCGCCTGGCTGAAAGACCTGGAGTTTTATTTGGAGGATGAGCAGGGGACGCGGTTCGAGCCCATCTCCAACGGCGTCTCCGGCAGCGGGGACGAGAACTCGCCCATGATCATCTCCTACCGGCTGGAGAGCCCGTACTTTGCGAACTGCCGTCACCTGACCCTCCATATCACAGAGGCCCTGTGGCTGGATAAGGATATGGAGCGGATACGGGTGGACCTGGCCGCAGAACAGGCGGAACGGCTGCCGGAGGGCGTCACCCTCCACCGCGCGGAGAAGCGGGATGGAGGCTGGCTGCTGACCTTCCGTGTGGCGGAGGAGAGCAATCACCACTGGCAGCTCTTCAATATGGAGTATTACGACGAAGACGGAACCTATTACAGCACCAATCGTTCCGGGTTTACCACCACCGACGGGGGATACGCTGAGGAACAGCTTCCCCTTCAGGATTTTCACAAGGATGTGGTCTGGCTGTGTCCCACCTACAGCCGGAGCTCCATAGAGCCGGTTCCTGTCACCATTCCGATCAAGTGATATAAAAAAGAGCGTCCGCGGGCGCTCTTTTTTAGTTGCGGTTTGTCCCCGGATTTGCTATACTATGTGAGAATGCAGGCTGAAAGGGGAGGACCATGCGGATTTTAGGCATCGACCCAGGGTATGCCACCATTGGCTTCGGGCTGGTGGAGGCGGAGCGGGCACAGGTCCATATGGTGACCTATGGGGCCATCACAACCCCGGCGGGACTGCCCCTCAGCCGGAGGCTGTATCAAATCAGCTGCGATATGGAGGAGCTGATCTGCCAGCTGAAACCGGATGTGATCTCCATTGAGGAGCTGTTTTTTAATACCAACATCACCACCGGCATTGCCGTGGCCCACGGACGGGGCGTGATTCTCTGCGCGGCGGAGCGGTGCGGCGTACCGCTGTACGAATATACGCCGTCGCAGGTCAAGCTGTCTGTCACAGGATATGGCAAGGCGGAAAAGCGGCAGGTGATGGATATGACAAAGCGGCTCTTAAAGCTCAAGGCGATTCCAAGGCCGGATGATGCGGCGGATGCGCTGGCCCTGGCGCTCTGTCATGCCAGGAGCTTTACTTCACGGCTTCCCGCCGCCGGAAACGTGCGGGCAACCATTTGAGGAGGAGACCATGTTTTACTATCTGGACGGCACGGTGGCCGAACTGCTGCCGTATCTTGTGGTGGTCGACTGCGGCGGGGTGGGGTATGCCTGCAAAACCACCAACAATACCCTTTCTGCACTGAAAAAAGGCCAGCGTGGAAAGGTATATACCTATTTGAATGTGGGGGAGGACTTTTTTGACCTCTACGGCTTTGCTACCCCAAACGAGCTGAACAGCTTTAAGCTGCTGATCGGTGTGTCTGGCGTAGGACCCAAGGCGGCCTTAGCCATTTTATCCGCCGGCACCCCGGAGACTTTGGCCATGGCGATTGTCACTGGGGATGAAAAGACGCTGACTGCGGCGCCGGGTGTTGGCAAAAAGCTGGCACAGCGCATTATATTGGAATTAAAGGACAAAATGTCGAAAGAAAACGCGGCTGGGCTGGATTTCTCCGGTGGCAAGGGCGCGCCAGCCGCCGCGATGTTTACCAACAAGGCCACAGAGGCCGCCCAGGCGCTGGCGGTGCTTGGATACTCCAGTCAGGAGGTCTCCATCGCTTTAAAAGGTGTGGATGTGGAGAACCTGCCCTTAGAGGAGATTATCCGGCAGAGTCTCAAAAAGATGGTGAAATAAGCGGTATTGACGCCGGACCGCGGAAGGGGGGCCTATGGACTGGTCAGATCTCATTGCTATCGGTTTTGTGGGAAGCGTTTTTATGTTTTGGCGCTTTTCCAAGTACACCCGTATTTTAATCAACGGGCGGCAGTTAAGTCAGGAGGAGACGGACCGGTATCAGGCCAGAGCCCAGCGGGCGCTGGCCATGGCCGGCGGACTTCTGATTCTTGGGATAGCGGCCTTTATACTCGCTATCGTTTTTTAACCGGCGGCCGGTAAGGAGAGGAAGTGAGCGCTTGAGCATTGATTTTGGAAATGACATCTATGAGGAGCCCATTGTGGCCAAGACCTTTCTCCAGGAGGATGTCCAGGAGGGATCTCTCCGGCCCAAATCCCTGCGGGAGTACATTGGGCAGGAGAAGGCCAAGGAAAATCTGGCCGTCTTTATCGCCGCGGCGCAAAAGCGTGAGGAGGCGCTGGACCACGTTCTGCTCCACGGTCCGCCGGGACTGGGTAAAACCACATTAGCCGGTATCATCGCCCAGGAGATGGGGGTGAATATCCGCATTACCTCCGGCCCCGCTATTGAAAAGCCCGGCGACCTGGCGGCGCTGTTGACCAACCTCAACGAGGGCGATATCCTCTTTGTGGATGAGATTCACCGGCTCAACCGTTCGGTGGAGGAGATTCTGTATCCGGCTATGGAGGATTATGCGCTGGATATCATTGTCGGCAAGGGGCCCAGTGCCAATTCCATTCGGCTGGACCTTCCGAAATTCACCCTTATCGGCGCTACTACGCGGGCGGGGCAGCTGTCCGCCCCCCTGCGGGACCGTTTTGGCGTGACATTGCGGCTGGAGCTGTACACGCCGGAGGAGCTGGCAAAAATTGTAACCAGAAGTGCCGGCATTTTGGCTGTGGATATCGTCCCGGAGGGGGCCTATGAGATTGCCCGCCGCAGCCGGGGCACGCCCCGTATCGCAAATCGGATGCTGCGCCGGGTGCGGGATTTTGCCCAGGTGAAAGCTGACGGTATTATTGTGAAGGATGTGGCTGACGAGGCCCTCTGTGCGCTGGAGATCGATTATCTGGGACTGGACCCCATCGACCGGCGTATGCTGGAGGCCATTATAGAAAACTACAACGGGGGACCGGTGGGTCTGGAAACCCTGGCCGCCACCATCGGCGAAGAGTCGGTGACGTTAGAAGACGTATACGAACCCTATTTGATGCAGCTGGGATTTTTGACCAGAACGCCTCGGGGCCGCTGCGTTACCCAGCGGGCCTATCAGCACCTGCACAGGGCCATTCCCGGCGGCGCTACGTCCGAAAACGCCGTGGAACAGCTGACCATATGAGCCGGCAGTGCAAAACAGGCTGGTGAATTTCATAAAATCCCCAGAAATTTGAGAAAATCCCTTGGTAAATTTGATAATTCTCTTGACATTTCACTTTAGAAACAGGTATAATACGGTATGCATAAATTTTGCGAGAACCCATCACTCACCTTAGAGCAAATGGCCGATGAAGACCTGTGTGGTCTGGCGGCATCCGGAAACCGCATTGCGGAGGAGATTCTGGTCTCCCGCTATAATCGTCTGGTCCGCACCTGTGCCCGTCCTTTTTTCCTCATCGGGGGCGACAGTGAGGACCTGACGCAGGAGGGTATGGTGGGCCTCATTAAAGCTGTTCGGGAGTATAACGTCTCGAAGGAGACCTCTTTCCGAACATTTGCGGAAATTTGCATTCGCAGCCGGCTGTATTCCGTTCTCCGCGCGGCAGCGCGGGATAAGCATGCACCGCTCAATCAGTCGGTTTCTTTGGATACACCCTTCTTTGACAGTAATTCCTACACCTCTGGTACCAGTAATTTGGCGCAGCGAGACCCTGAAGACGATTTGATCGACAGGGAGCGTACAGCAGCCCTCTTATCCGGTGTCCGGAAACAGTTGTCCGAATTTGAAGCGAAGATTTTGGGGTACTATTTAGACGGTCTTTCATGCAGGGAAATTGCCAAGACGGTAGGCAGGCCCCCAAAGTCCGTGGACAACGCTGTGCAGCGCATTCGGCGCAAGGTAGCGCAGCAATTACTTTCCGGCGATATCAGCGAGAGCTGAACGCAATATATTTTTCTTTTCAAAGAGAGGGTAAAAACATGTACGAAGACAAGACTTTAGTGTGCAAAGAGTGCGGCCAGGAGTTCGTGTTCACCGCCGGTGAGCAGGAGTTCTATGCGGAGCGCGGCT
>CATNDT010000026.1 GCA_950097035.1 uncultured Oscillibacter sp. | reverse complement strand
GTCACCCCACTAGCTCCAAAAAAGAGAGACACGCATTGCGTGTCTCTCTTTTTTGGAGCTCCGTCTTTTACCACAGGTAAAAGACGGCCGCTGCGGCGAGCTGATTGAAATCCCGCAGGGGGAACCCGCTAAGGTTCCCCCTGCAGACACCCCCTTCCTTGCGTAATTCTATCGCCTTTTCTAAGATCGGTTTTGCCCGCACTTGGTAAGATCATATCAAAATCACAGCTTAGAATTGGCTATAATTACATATCGCAGATATTAACAGGCAGATTTAAGGAGATCGGTTCTCTCTTAAACCTGCTTTTATTTATGTTTCTCCCAATTCACTTTTGTGTAACCCGATGTATAAGAATTACTTTTGATAAAAATTTAATTCTCTTGCTCTTGACAAATTGCCGCCAGCCGCATATACTAAACACATCAAAAATTTTTGATGCGAGGTTGGCAATGGATAATGAAGCGCAAAAGAACGCAAAAGTATTCAAGGCTCTCTGCGATCCCAATCGACTGGCCATTTTGGAATTGCTTCGGAGCGGTGAAAAATGCGCCTGTGTCCTGCTGGAACAGCTGGAACTAAAACAATCCGGCCTTTCCTACCACATGAAAATACTCTGTGAGTCGGGTATCGTGGCAAGCCGCCAGGAGGGGAAGTGGACGCACTACCGTCTGAGCGGCGAGGGTCGGGATCGAGCCGTGGAATTGCTCAAAGAACTAACTACACCGTACACAGAGCAGCAGAGCAGCGGTTGTACCTGCCAAAGCGAAAGAATTGCCATCTGAAACGGTGGCCTTTTTTTCGGACAACACATCAAAATATTTTGATATTATAATTTGTGAGGTGACATTACTTTATGTGGGACTTCATACAAGATCAAGTGCTTGGCATGAAGTGGCTGAACGAGGCCATTGGCAGAGGCGTGTCCCTGCTGGGCTTGGATACCGCTTCCCGCTGGGGTGGGAGTGTGCAGTTCTTCCTTTATGACACGACGAAAATCACGGTGCTGCTGTGTGTTTTGATTTTTGGGATTTCCTATATTCAAAGCTATTTTCCACCGGAGCGAAGCAAGAGAATTTTGGGCCGCTTTCATGGCATTTGGGCAAACATCATCGGCGCTCTGTTAGGGACGGTAACACCGTTTTGCTCCTGCTCCTCCATACCGCTGTTCATCGGCTTTACCAGTGCGGGCCTGCCGCTGGGCGTGACATTCTCGTTCCTGATTTCTTCTCCTATGGTGGACTTGGGAAGTCTGGTGCTGCTCATGAGCATTTTCGGCACGAAGGTAGCCATCGTGTATGTCATCATGGGCCTTGTCATCGCTGTAGTGGGCGGGACGCTGATTGAGAAGCTGCATATGGAGCCATATGTGGAGGCGTTCATTCGCAATGCCAGCAGCGTGGACATGGATTCCCCCACCCTTACCCAAAAGGAACGGCTGGTTTATGCAAAAGATCAGGTCGTGTCCACATTCAAAAAGGTATTTCCATATATTCTCCTTGGCGTAGGAATTGGGGCGCTCATTCACAACTGGATTCCCGAAAGCTGGATTATTGCCGTCCTTGGAAGCCGCAACCCCTTGGGCGTTGTGCTGGCTACGGTGATTGGAGTGCCAATGTACGCCGATATTTTCGGCACAATTCCTGTGGCGGAGGCTTTGCTCAGCAAAGGCGCCTTACTTGGAACGGTTCTTGCCTTTATGATGGCGGTCACGACTTTGAGCCTGCCGTCACTTATCATGCTCCGTAAAGCGGTTAAACCGAAGCTGCTGGGCCTGTTCATAGGGATATGTACCATCGGCATTATCCTGGTCGGTTACTTGTTCAATGCGATTCAACCTATATTAATTTAACTTTGGGAGGTAATCATCATGGGACTGTTCCACAAGAAAAAGGAAGAAGCAAAGTCCTGCTGCTGTGGGGGAAACTGTACCCCGGAGAGCATGGCCGAAGCCGAACGTAAGCAACCTAAACTATGTATGCACCGCATAGCCATTAGGCCGTGCGGTGCATACATAGTAGTTAAGATACTTCTGCCGCAAATCCAATAGAAATGCCGCCCTTTACATTTCCTAAAGCACCATCCGTTGCTCTGAGGAACAGTTTGTAGGTTCCAGGCTTTACCGGCGTCCCAAAGATAAAACCGGAAGTACATTTCAGCGCTTCCTCTTCCTGGCGTATGTTTGTTACTGAGTAATAGGTTGTGTTCAAATCGGTGTCCCCTGGTTTGGCAAAGCCAACCTGCAAACCGTTTCCTGTTTCCGCTGAAACATCATACCAAATCCTGTCTCCGGCGGACAACGTATATTCTCCCAGCCAAATAATCTCTCCGTCTGCCATCGTTTCATAATTGACGGGAATCACCAGGGGATACCAGGCTTTACCTCCTGCGGTTTCCTTCCAATCGTCCTCATCATCGCTCATATCTTCCAACAGCTCTGTTACCTCCGACTCGGTCATATAGACAACGCCTGTGATATTGCTGTTCGCATCGCGGGTTATTTTGATGTTGACCGTTCCAGCCGGGTTCATGTTCAGTGTATAAAAGGAGCCTTCCTTCCGGATGTCCAGAAAGATATTGACCATCCGTCCCTGATAATAATAGGTCTTCTCATCGACCATCGTGACGCCTGCCTTCTCATATTCCGCCATCTGCGCCCTGGCCCACTCCTTTTCCTTTTCGTCTTTCAGCTCATCAAATTCATCGTTCCTGTCCAGCTTATCAAACAGCATGGATTGGAAATTCCACTTCCCATCTTCCAACGCTCGATTCAGCCAAAGCTCCAGCTCTGTTTCGTCCATACAGTCCGCTAATGTAGAGAAAAACGCAATATTGGCATCCTCATACACCTTTTCAGCGAAGCTGGTCAGCACAGAAGAATTTGCAGCAAGCCCACGTACCGCGGCAGAGAAGAACGCGATATCCCCATCGGCGTAAATTTTTTCCAGCCATGCCAGCTGTTCTTCCCCGTCCAACCGGGGAAAAGCAATTTGAAACAGCGGCAGGCTGCCGGCTTTATAATAGCGCTCTATCTGTGAAAAGTCGCTTTCACGATTGGCACCCGTCTCTTTCGGATAAACAAAATTATCGTAGGAGCGGCTTCCCTGCCCAATTGCGAGAACTGCCCCAACCAATTTCCCCGAAACATTTTTGCCCGCACTCGCAATATCACAATCACGCAAAGTGACATTATAAATGTGAGCGTTTTTAGCAACGCCGAAAAGTCCAATAATCGTTGCGTTTGGATCGGTCATAGTAAGCCCTTTAATTTCAAAGCCGTTACCTGTAAAGGTGCCGGTAAATGGGTTCTCCCACGTTCCAATGGGCGTCCATTCATCTGAGGATAGTTCAATATCAGCTTGCTGCATATAATTTTGCTCCATGCCATATTTTCCTGTGCCAATCGCTCTAAGCTGGGCCTCGTTTTGGACTAAATAATATGCAGTTCCCTTGATGCTCAAGGTTTCCATTTCTGTCAGTTGACCGGTCTGCGACGGCGTTGATTTTTCCGCAGTCACTGAATTCGGCGACTTTGCGGCGGCTGTGGGATAAACGCCAACGAAAGCCGCCCCGAGCATCATGCACAGCGTCAGCGCGCCTGTCAAAATTCGGATTGCCGTTGACTTTCTCTTGAAATTCATAATTGCACCCAACCTTTCTTTCAATAGCTGTTTGTTTTCGCTTAAAGTGACAGCAGCGAGATTTTCTCCATATTTCCCAACTGCCGCCATTGCGTCAAGCAAGGTCTTTCCGTAGTCCTGTGCATGATCGCGTCCCATCTTTGTGAGAACTGCCTCATCACAGGAAAATTCGCACGCCTTTGTGACTTCCCGGCTCATAAGATACACAAGCGGGTTAAACCAATGCAGGCAGACCGTAACCTGCACCAGCCATTTATAGAACATATCTCGCCGCTTGCAGTGCGTCAGCTCGTGCCGGACGATATACCGGAAATCCTTTTCGGAAATGTCCGCATTTGGCAATACGATACATGGGCGGAAAAAACCGGTCAACAGCGGGGAAGAAATCAACGGATTGATACATAGTTCTATCGGCTTTTTGATGCCCGCCTGCTCCGCCGCGATGGAGAGCCGGTCTAAAAGTTCAATATCAGAAACCGGGGTCAATCCAGCATGGATATACCGCATAAAGCCCTGATAGGTGGTTACCTTTCGTATCAGCAGCGCCAGCGCAGCCACCAGCCAAGCCAGCCAGACGTGATCGACAAACAGCATTCCAATATCTTGCAGCGGGCGGACGGCTGTCAAATCCTCTGACGGACTATTTACATTTTCATTGCTTTGCTCCAAATCGGCAGCAGGAGCAAGACTATCCCCCGGAGTGTTTATCTCAGGTTGCCGTGACGGCAAAGGAGCGGCCTGGGTGATTGCCTGATCGACCATCTGATAGGTGTTCCCCAACAGGCTTATTTCCGGCCCGAACGGGAGCAGCAGACGCAAAATGACAACAAGCCAAATGTAATACTGCCATTGCCGGCTGATTTTATTTTTTAAAAATTTCTTTCCCAAAAGCAAGGCCAGAATGAGCAAGCTGCCGGAAAAAGACATAGACAGGAAGATTTTCAAAACTGTGTTCATCGCCGCTCCTTCCCCTTCTCCAACAGCTTTTTCAAGTCCTCATATTCCTCGTCTGTCAGCAGGTCGCCCATAATCAGATTGGAAACAAGCCCTTTCGCGCTGCCCTCATAAATCTTGTTCAGGAAATTTTTCGTCTGCGCTGTCTGGTACTCCGTTTCCGAAATAAGCGTGGTATATTCGTTGCGGCGACCGATTTTCTTTGCGCTTAAAAAGCCTTTGTTCATCAGCCGCGACAGAAGTACAATCAGGGTATTTTTTTGACACGGCCTGCCCCTGGCGGCCAGCCCGTCCATGATATAGGGAAACAGTGTCATCTCCTCCGGATTCCCCCACACGATTTTCATAATTTCCAATTCGGCATCGGATAATTGCTGTATCATATGCTTGCCCTCCAGGATGTATAACGCAGTGTTGACGGTTGAAATATAACATAGCGTTGTCTTTTTGTCAAGACCGTTTGCAAAAATGCGTCAGGGCAATAAAAATACCAGATTGGCAAAAATGACGGCGAGGAATTTTCCCCGCCGTCACTCTGCTTTATGCGTATATGATTTCCCCGTTCACAATTTCCATCGCACTTGCCCGGAAGTCGTTCATTTTACCTGCCCACGCCATTTGGCCGGCAGCTTTTAGCGTTTCAGTGACGCCTTGGGCATGAGCCATCTGCCGGACGATGGTGTCAAACAGTTCTTGCGCCCGCCGGCCAATATCCGTAAAATAGCCGTTCAGTCTGCCGCTCAACAGCAAAATTGGAGCAGACACAGGGAGGCCCTTCAATCCACTCTCCGGGCCTTTACCCGCAGGCGGTTCATGGCCCGGGCCAGGGTTGCCTGGGCCAGCTGGTGCTCCTGTCGGCTCTTTTTTTGCAGCAGAGCCTCCCGGGCCTGGTCCGCCTCCCGCCGGGCCCGGGAGGCGTCGATCTCCTCCGGGCGCTCGGCGGAGTCCACCAGCACCATCACGTCGTTGCCCTCCACCTTCACCATGCCGGCGGACACCGCCGCCAGCCGGACCGGCTCCCCGGGCAGCTGGTAGCGGAGCAGCCCCGGCAGCACGGCGGCGATCATGCTGCTGTGGTGGGCTAAAATGCCCTGCTCGCCGTCGCTGGTGGAGATGGTCATGCTGACGCAGGGCCCCTCGTAAAACGTCCGGTCCGCCGCCAGAATATGCACCTGAAACGTCTCCATTACGCTTCACCCGCCTCGATCCGCCGGGCCTTCTCCACCACATCCCGCCAGGAGCCCACATTGTAGAAGGCCGCCTCCGGATACTGGTCCAGCTCTCCGTCCACCAGCGCCCCAAAGCTCTCCAGCGTGTCTTTCAGCGGTACATAGACGCCGGGAATGCCGGTGAATTTCTCCGCCACGCTGGTGGGCTGGGCAAAAAAGCGCTGGAGCCTTCTGGCCCGGGCCACGACGCGGCGGTCCTCATCGCCCAGCTCATCCATGCCCAAAATGGCGATGATATCCTGCAGCTCGTTGTACTTTTCCAAAATCTCCTGGGCCTTGCGGGCAATGCGGTAATGCTCCCTGCCCACGATATCCGCCTCCAGAATCCGGGACGAGGAGGCCAGCGGGTCCACCGCCGGATAGATGCCCTGCTCCGAGATCCTGCGGCTGAGCACGGTGGTGGCGTCCAGATGGGCAAAGGTGGTGGCGGTGGCAGGGTCGGTAAGGTCGTCCGCGGGGACGTACACCGCCTGGACAGAGGTGACAGACCCCCGTTTGGTGGAGGTGATGCGCTCCTGCAGCTCGCCCATCTCATTTGCCAGGGTGGGCTGATAGCCCACGGCGGAGGGCATCCGCCCCAGCAGGGTAGACACCTCGCTGCCAGCCTGGACGAAGCGGAAAATATTGTCGATGAACAGCAGCACATCCTTGCGCTGCCGGTCCCGGAAATACTCTGCCATGGTCAGCCCCGCCAGGGCCACCCGCATCCGCACGCCCGGGGACTCGTTCATCTGCCCGAAGACCAGCGCCGTTTTGTCCGACACGCCGCTCTCCCGCATCTCCCGCCAGAGGTCGTTGCCCTCCCGGCTGCGCTCACCCACACCGGTGAACACAGAGTAGCCCCCGTGTTCCATGGCCACGTTGTGGATCAGCTCCTGAATCAAAACGGTCTTGCCCACACCGGCGCCGCCAAACAGGCCGATCTTGCCGCCCCTGGGGTAGGGCTCCAGCAGGTCGATGACCTTGATGCCCGTCTCCAGAATCTCCACCGCCGGGCTCTGCTCCTCGAAGGAGGGCGGACGGCGGTAGATGCTCTTTTGCGGCGTATCCTCCGCCAGAGGGCCTTCGCCGTCGATAGGCTGGCCCAGCACGTTGAACATCCGCCCCAGGGTGGCCTCGCCCACCGGCACCCGGATGGTATGGCCGGGAATATCCACGGCCAATCCCCGGGCCAGCCCCTCGCTGGGGGAGAGCATGATGCAGCGCACCGTGTTTCGCCCCACATGCTGGGCGACCTCCATCACCCGCAGTGCGCCGTCCTTTTCCACAGTCAGCTCCTCCCGCAGCCGGGGGAGCAGGCCGTCCTGAATCTCCACATCCACCACAGGGCCGGATATCTGCACAATGATCCCACGTTCCAAATCGGTCACCTTCCCCTCTTCCCGCGCTGGGCCCTGGCCCCGGCGGATATCTCTGTGATCTCCCGGGTAATGGCCGCCTGCCGGACACGATTATACTGGAGAGACAGCTCCCCCAGCAGCTTTTCCGCATTCCGGTTGGCGTTGTCCATTGCGGTCATACGGGCGTTCTGCTCGCAGCAAAAGCTGTCGATCAGGGCGCTGTAGATAAAACCGGAGACATAGCTCTGCATCATATTGTTCAGCACGGACTTCACATCCGGCAAAAACTCAAAGGGCTCCCGCACCGCCCGCTCCCCGTCCGGCGCTGCAAAATGGGTCCGGTGAAAAGGCAGCAGCCGGGCAGAGCGGGCCTGAAAGCTCATGGCGCTCTCCATATCGGTGTAGATCACAAAAATCTCCCGCAGCTCCCCGCGTTCAAACCCGTCCAGCAGCAGCGCGCTGATCTCCCTGGCCCGGGCCATGGTGGGGTTTTGCGCCGTGTAGAGAAAGCTGTGCTCAATGGGGATGTTCCGCTGGGCGAAAAACCTCCGGCCATACTCCCCCACCACAAACAGTTTCGTATCCGGATGCTGCTCCAGCAGCTGCAGCGCCTGGCGTATGGCGTTCTGGTTATAAGCGCCCGCAAGCCCCTTATCTGCGGTAATCACCAAACACCCGTATGTCCCCTTCAGGGGGGTGTCGTCGTCCACGGGGTAAAAATAGTGGCTGTCCACGTCGTAAGCCGTGCGGAAGATCCGCTTGATCTCCCCCCGCAGCGCCTCAAAATAGGGCCGGGTATGGTCCAGCTCCTGTCTTGCCCGCTGCAGCTTGGTGGAGGCGATAAGGTACATGGCGTTGGTGATCTTCCGGGTCTCCCCCACACTCTCGATATGGCTTTTGATCTCCTTTGTCCCGGCCATCAGGCGCCTCGCTTTCCGCCGCTCCGGAAGGCCTCCAGCGCCCGGCCGGCCAGTTGGACGATCTCCTCCCTGTCCTCACCCGAAAGCTGGCCGGTCAGGTCGATGCGGCTGCAGAGGTCCGGCGCCGACTCCTCCAAAAAGGCCAGCAGATGATTTTCAAAGTCATCCATCCGCTCCAGCGGAACCGTCTGCATCACGCGGTTCATGGCAGACACCAGCAAAATCACCTGCCGGTGCTGGGAGAGGGGCGCGTACTGGGGCTGGCGCAGCAGGCGCATCAACCCCTGGCCGTAAACCAGCTGGCGCTTTGTGGCCTCGTCCAGGTCGCTGGAGAACTGGGTGAATACCTCCATCTCCCGGTACTGGGCCAGCTCCAGCCGGAGGGCTCCTGCGGCGGAGCGCATGGCCCTGGTCTGGGCATCGCCGCCCACCCGGGAAACCGAGAGGCCCACATTGACGGCGGGCCGCTGGCCGGAGAAGAAGAGGTCGCTCTCCAAAAAGATCTGCCCGTCGGTAATGGAGATGATGTTGGTGGGGATATAGGCAGATACGTCCCCCGCCTGGGTCTCCACAATGGGCAGAGCGGTCATGCTGCCGCCCCCCAGCTCATCGCAGAGGTGGGCGGCCCGCTCCAACAGCCGGGAGTGGAGGTAAAACACGTCGCCGGGGTAGGCCTCCCGCCCCGGAGAGCGCTCCAGCAGAAGGCTCAAAGTGCGATAGGCCACGGCGTGCTTGCTCAAATCGTCGTAGACAATGAGCACATCCTTCCCCTGGTTCATAAAATACTCGCCCAGGGCACAGCCGGCATAGGGGGCCACATACTGCAAAGCGGCAGAGGCCCCTGCCGGAGCGCTGACCACGGCGGTGTACTCCATGGCCCCCCGGCGGGTAAGATTTTCAACAATCTGGGCAACTGAGCTGGTCTTCTGCCCGATGGCTACGTAGATGCACACCACATCCTTGCCCTTCTGGTTTAATATGGTGTCCAGCGCGATGGCCGTTTTGCCGGTCTGGCGGTCACCGATAATCAGCTCCCGCTGACCACGGCCAATGGGAAACATGGCGTCGATGGCCAGGAGCCCTGTCTCCATGGGTGCGTTTACCGGTTGACGGTCCAGAATGCCGGGGGCCGGCGCCTCAATAGGGCGGTAGCCCTCTGACAGAATGCGGCCCTTTCCGTCAACAGGAACGCCCAACGCGTCCACCACCCGGCCCAGAAAATCCTCACCCACCGGCATACCGGCGGTTTTCCGGGTGCGGCGGACCATACTGCCCGCCGTTACGTCCTCGCTGCCGCTGAAGAGGACACAGCTCAATTTGTCCCGCCGCAAGTCCTGCACCATGCCCTTTACACCGGCGGCAAAAATCAGGATCTCGCCGTACTGGGCGTGCTCCAGCCCGCCCACCGTGGCGATCTCCCCGTCCACCGACAGCACCTCGCCGATCTCCTCCGGCGCGACGGCGGGCTCCCACTCCTCCACCGCCTGGCGGATCAGGGGCAGCACATTCGACTGTCCGGCGTCAAGGTGACGAAGATAGTCCCGAAACTGCCGGACCCGGCCCTCCAGCGTCCAGTCGTACACATCGGACCCCACCTGAAGGCGAAAACCGTTTTGCAGCGCATCGTCCTGCATCCAGTGCAGAGGGATCTTGCGCCTGTATTTCCGGGTGAGAAACGCCTCAAACCGGCGGAGCTGTTCCGGTGTGGGCTCCACAGCGCTGCGGAGCTCCGCCGTCATGCGGCCTCTACTGCTTCTCATGGGACTCTCCTTCCTCCGCCAGATTCAAAAACTGGTCGAAGGGGTCCATACTGCCCGGCTGGGCCGTCAGCTTTTTCACCGCCGCGGCAGCCAGCTCCCGCAGTTCCCGCTGAGACTCCTTCAGCACCCGCTCCCGGCTGTGCTCCGCCTCCGCCTGAGCGCGGGCGACGATCTGCCGGGCCGTGGCCATCTGCTCCTCCACAGACTGCTGCACCGCCTGCTGGGCCTTGGCCCGGGCCTGGTGAATCTCCTCCTCCGCGCCGTCCAGCCTGGCCTGATACTCGGCCTTCAGCCGCTCCGCCTCCTGGAGCTTTCCGGCGGCCTGGTCATTCAGCTCACGGTAGTATTCCTCCCGCTTGGTCATGAACTGTTTTACCGGTTTGTAAAGGAGGAAGTACAGCCCGCCGGTGAGAATAACCAGATTCATCCAATGCAGCAGTATCTGCTGCCAGTCCACGTTCAAAGGGATATTCACAGCGCCCACCTGCCTTACAACACAAAGATAATCAGGATAACTACCAGCAGCGCGTAGATGATGGCCGTTTCAATAAACACCAGACCCAGCATCAGCGTGGTGCGGATCTTGCTCTCGGCCTCCGGCTGGCGGGCGATACCCTCTGCCGATTTGCCCGTGGCAATGCCCATGCCCAGCGCGCCGCCCAGCGCCGCCGCGCCGATGGCGATGGCGGAGGCGAGTCCCTTCCAGTTGGAGGCGTTCTCCTCCTGGGTCTCCGCTGCGGCGGGCGCTTCCCCGCCGCCCTCCGGCGCGGCGAAGGCGGGGGCGGTCAGGGCCATCGCCAAAACCAGCACCAGGCCCAGAACATACAGCGTTTTCATCAGTCTCTTCATGTTAAAACCCTCCGTTTATATTTGTCTTTTCACAGTATCGGCAAAGCCCGCCGTCTCTCACCGGCTCCGCCGCTTCCGCTCCGGTCTTGAGGCGGGCTCGGCCACCTCTCCGTAAAACAGCGCCGTCAGCATGGTGAGCACGTAGGCCTGGATCAGCGCGTGGAGCAGGGTGAACATCACGCCCACCACCACCGGCAGCACAAAGCTCAAATGCACATAGTAGTACACCAGCTCTGTGACCAGCAGCCCGCTGAGCAGTGCGCCGAAAAGGCGGAAGCTCATGGAGATGGGCAGCGAAAACTCCTTCAGCGTTTTGCCAACGCCCCGGACCCCGTTGCCGGCAATGCCGCCGGAGAGAATCACAAGATAGGAGAGGGTCCCCAAACCGATGGCGGCGTTGACATCAGACAGCGGCGCGGGCAGCGTGACGGGGTGGCCGTGAACCGTGACAGCCTGCAGGCCCAGCAGCTCAAAGAGCGTGCCCACAAAGATATAGGCCCCGGCGGCGAAGATGTACGCCCCCAGAAAGCCGCTGCGGTGGGGGCTGCCGTTTTTGGCCATACGGTCAAACATGCCCACCGCCTCCTCCAGCGCCAGCTGAAATTTCCCCGGCATATACCGGAAGCGCGGAATGACAAACAGCCGGATACAGACGGCGGCAGCCAGCAGCAGCAGCGTGACCGTAAAGGCGGAGATCAGCCCGGGATTTACCGTCTTTCCCCCAAAAAAGCCGATCTGATTGACATCATGGAGCACCGCGTCCCGCATGGCCTCCTTCACGCTCTCTGTCCGGCCCGGTGAGCCGGTGAGCAGCGCGCCGGCCAGCAAAAGCAGGATGGCGGCCAGCCAAAGCGCCAGGCCCTTTTTGTGTTGTTTCATTCAGCATCCCTTCTCTCGATGGTTGGCGCCAAAAGGCGCCAGCCGATACTTTATTGTATTATAGTATCTTTGCTCCCAATGTCAAGATGTCAGCCAAGAAAACGTTTGCGTTTTCTCCTCAACATTTCCCGCAGGCTCCTTTCAGCGGTCTTTTCCGCTGTGGCGGCCAAACACAAAAGGGGCGGCCCACGGGCCGCCCCTCAAGCTCTGAAAATCCTCAATCAGGACAACAGGATTCTGTCGTTATCCAGTTTTCTGCCCGCTCCGGTCTTGAATTTTTCCAGCAGGCCGTTGACCGTCATACCCTTTCGCTCTTTGCCGCAGATATCCAGAACGATCCTGCCCCGGTCCATCATCAGCGTGCGGTTGCCCAGTTCCAGGGCGTTTTGCATGTTGTGGGTGACCATCATGGTGGTGATGCGGTGCTCCGCCACAATATCCCGGGTGAGCTTGAGCACCTTTTCCGCCGTGCCCGGGTCCAGGGCCGCCGTGTGCTCGTCCAGCAGCAGCAGCTTTGGCGGAACCATGGTGGCCATCAGCAGCGTCAGCGCCTGCCGCTGGCCGCCGGAGAGCAGGCCCACCGGCTGCTTCATCCGCTTCTCCAGCCCCATGTCCAGCAGGGCCAGGCGCTCCCGAAAGCGCGCTTTCTCCCCCGCGCCGACGCGGGAGAGCCAGCCGCCACTGCCGGCGGCCAAGGCCAAGTTTTCCTCGATGGTCATCCCCGGCGCGCTGCCCCGCATGGGGTCCTGAAACAGCCGGCCGATGCTCCGGGCCCGCTGGAATTCCGGCTGGAAGGTGACGTCTTTACCGTCTAAAACAACGGAGCCTCCGTCACAGAAAAAGCTTCCCGCAACAGCGTTGAACAGCGTGGATTTGCCCGCCCCGTTGGAACCGATAATCGTCACAAAGTCCCCGGGCTCCAGATGGAGGGAGAGGTCTGTAAGCGCCGCCTTTTCATTGACCGTTCCGGGGTTGAAGGTCTTGGAGATGTGGGAGAGCGTCAGCATGTCAGCCACCCTCCTTTCCGGCGCCTGTGCCGCTGCCGGCCAGCCGACGCCGCAGCAGGGGCCACTGCCCCTTGAGATAGGGCAGCGCAATGGCCAGCGCCACAATCACGGCGGACACCAGCTTGAGCATAAACGAGGGCATATTCAGCCGCAGGGCAACGGCATAGACCAGCCGGAACAAAACCGCCCCCAGCACCATTCCCAGCGCCCGGGTGAGCATGCCGCCCCGGCCCAGCAGGGTGGTTCCAATCAGCAGCGAGGCCAGGGCAATGGTCACCATGCCGCTGCCCAGATTGATCTCGGCGGACTTCTGGGCCTGGGCCATCAGGCAGCCGGAGAGGCCCGTGAAGGCGTTTGCCACGCACAGGCCTACCGTGGTGGTGAACACCGGGTTGATGGACGAGGAGCGCACCATGTCCGGGTTGTTGCCGGTGGCCCGGATAGCCAGGCCCAGACGGGTGTTCAGAAAAACCCTTAAAAAAGCCCACAGTCAGCGCCGCCGCCAGCGCCGCCACAATCGCCTTGTACTGGCCCGCAAAGGGGGTGCCCTCCAGCAGATTTCTGGCCAGGGAAAACACCGTGTCCGTCTTGTTCATATTGATCAGGGACGAGCCCCCCATCACCGCGATATTCACCGAATATAGCCCGGTGTTGACGATAATGCCGGAGAGGAGGCTGTCGATCCCCATGCGCGTTTGCAGCAGGGCGGTGACAAACCCGGAGCACATTCCGGCCAGCATGGCCGCCGGAAGGGACAGCAGCGGGTGGCCGGACACGGCCACCACCGCCCCCACCGCGGCGCCCAGCGTAAAACAGCCGTCGGTGGACAGATCACAGACATTGAGCATGGAGTAGCTTAAAAACAGGGCCAGAACCGCCAGCGAGCAGATGAGGCCCAGCTCCAGCGCGGTCTGCCCCACAGACAGCGCGGTGGAAATATTCATCCCTTATCCCTCC
The DNA here is from genome assembly GCA_950097035.1 of uncultured Oscillibacter sp. GTDB lineage: Bacteria > Bacillota > Clostridia > Oscillospirales > Oscillospiraceae > Oscillibacter. The sequence goes on along the minus strand of CATNDT010000026.1, from coordinate 10,677 downwards.
AGATCCTTAAAGTCCTCCGCCGTCACAATGGCCTGCACCCTGGTGCACAGGGGCGTGAAGGCCGCCTCAATCGCATTGTAGTCCAGGCCCAGGGCGGCGCAGGTCTCGCTGTTTACGGTGGCGGTGCCGTTGTCAAAGGTCTTCACCGGGGTGGCGGCCGGGTCCGCGCCGTCCACCAAAATCGCGGCGATCATGTCGGCGGTCTCCACGCCCAGGTTGGCGTAATCCACACCGTAGCCCAAAAACGCGCCGTTCAGGGCAAAGGAGTCCGCGCCGGTGTAGTGGGGGATGCCCGCGGCGATAAAGGTCTCGTAGATGGCCAGCTCGGCCTTCATAACCGTGTTGTCGGTGGGGGTGAACACGGCGTCTACCCCGTCGGCCGCCAGGGCCTGGGCCGCCAGCATCACCTCGTCGGCTGTGGAGCCGGTGCGCTCCACACAGGCGACGCCGTTGGCCTCCAGATACTCCCTGGCGTGGGCGATGGGCGTGGCGGAGGAGTCCTGACCGGGGTCATACAGCAGCCCGATGCGGGCGGTCTCCGGATTGGCGGCAAAGATCAGGTTCATAATGGAGTTTGTATCCAGATAGTCCGAGGTGCCGGTGAGGTTTGCGCCGGGAGCCTCCAGCGAGTCCACAATGCCGGCGCTCACCGGGTCGGACACCGCGGAGAACACCACCGGGATCCGGCTGTCCTCCGTGGCCGCCTGCATGGCCATGGCAACAGGGGTGGCGATGCCCACCATCAAATCCACGCCGTCGGCAATGAAGTTGGAGATGATCTGGTTCATCACGGCGGAGTCGCCGTTCGGGTTTTCATAGTCGATCTCAAACGTAACGCCCTTTTCGTCTGCCAGCTCCGCCAGACGGGCCTGGATATTCTCGCTGATCTGGTTCAGCGATGCGTCATCCACATAGTTGCAGATGCCGATTTTATAAACCGTGCCAGCGGTGCCGCCCGCGTCCGTGCCGCTGCCGCCGCAGGCAGTCAGGCCGGCCAGCAGCGTTACGGCCAGAGCCGCCGCCGCAAATCGCTTCGTCACATTGTGCTTTTTCATGGTTGTCTCCTCCAAATTTTGTATTTCGGTGGCAGATGGTCCGGGTCAGAGAATAAAAAAATGGCCCCTTATCCCACATGGGACAAGAGCCAGACTCCTGCGATACCACCCAAATTGACGTTTTGGAAAACGTCCTCTCGCTTCACGCGCCATCACGCGTGCCCGATGGATAACGGGTGGGATCCCGTCGGCATCTACTTGGCCAAGGCCGTTCAAGCCGCCCTCGAAAGTCCATTCGCCTGGCAGCGCCCCGCCCTGCTTCCACCGCACAGGGCTCTCTGAAAGGGGTTGCTGGCCGGTTACTACTCTTCCTCAAAGGTTTTGCCGGTTCAGTTGTTGGGGTTATTATAGCCGCCCCGTCTCCGCTTGTCAAGAGAAAATTTTTGCCGCCGGAAAAAACGCCGCGCCGCGGAACACACCGCGGCGCAGGATTCCTCACTGCCCCGGGCAGGAGGATCTCCACTCTTCTTCCCGGGGCAGGATAAGGCGTTTTATACACGGGTATCCACCAGGTGCTTGCCGAGCTTTCGCTCCAACATGCCCTGCAGCTGGGTCAGCACCGTGCTGAAAATCAGGTAGACAAAGGCCGCCTCCAGATAGAGCGCCAGCGGGTGGAACCGCACGGCGATGATGGCCTTGGCGGTTTGGAAGATCTCCGGCACAGTGATGGAGGCCACCAGAGACGTGTCCTTCAGCAAACTGATAAACGAGTTTGCCAGGGACGGCACCGCCACAAGGGCGGCCTGGGGAATGATGACCTGGCTCATGGTCTGCACCCGGTTCATCCCCAGGGCCTTGCAGGCCTCAAACTGCCCCTTGGGAATGGACCCCAGGGCGGCCCGGATGACCTCTGAGTTGTAGGCGCCCTGACTGATGGTCAGCGCCAGAATGGCCGAGGGGATGGGCTCCAGCACAATCCCAATGGAGGGCAGGCCGAAGAAGATGACGAAGATCTGCACCATCAGAGGCGTGCCCCGGATGACCCACACCACAAACCAGGCGATTGCCTTAAACGGCTTGATTTTGGACATACGCATCAGGGCCAGCACAAAGGCCAGCACCAGGCCCAGGGCAAACGACACCAGCATCAGCGGAACGGATACGATCAACCCCGCTTTGAACATGGGCCAGAATGAACTGAGCAGCATTTCTATATTCTCCATGAAAGCCCGCCTCCTTTTTCGTTTCTACTCAGCGCCGTCCGGCGCGACAGGGAGCTTACTTCTTGTAAATGCTGGTGCTATTGGCCACGGTCTCGCCGAAGTACTTCACGGTGAGGTCATAGCAGAACCCGTCGTCGATCATCTCCTGGATGATCTCGGAGATCTTGTCGCACAGCTCCTGGTCCCCTTTCCGCAGCATGCCGGCGGACTCGATCATATACTCCTCGCCCTCGGCCGGCTCAAAAATGGCGGCGATCTTCACATTGACGTCGGGGCGCTCCTTCATATACTCGTCCACGGCGGCCACGTTGTTCACATGGCCCGCCACGCGGCCGGTGTTGAGCATGTCCATGGCGCCGGTGAGGTCGGCATCGGCGGTCTCGGCCCCGTAGCTCTGGGCGATCTGACCGGCGGTAGAGGAGGGGGAGTTGGCGCACAGCTTGCCGGAGAGGTCCTCAAAGCTGGTGATCTCCGTGTCGTCGCCGTTGACCACCAGGCAGAAGGGGTTCTCGGCGTAGGAGACGGTGACGGCATATGCCTCCTGGCGCTCGGGCTTGGGGTTCACGCCGCAGATAACGCAGTCATACCGCCCGGCGTCCAGACCGGCCATGACGGGGTCCCAGTTATTGGAGATGTTGAACTCAGCCTCCACGCCCAGGCGGGCGGCGATCTCCTTGGCGATCTCCACCTCAAAGCCGGTCAGCTCGCCGGTGCCATCCTCGTTGTACACGTAGGGGATCCAGTTGCCCTCGGCGCCAATGGTGAGCTTGCCGGCGTCCAGCACCCGCTGGAGGGAGCCGTCGCCCTGGGCCTCGGGGGCCGGAGTGCTGTCGGGCTGCGTATCGGGAGCGGGGGTGTTGTCCGGCGCGGGGGTGCTGTTATTGCCGCCGCAGGCGGCCAGGGAAAGCAGCAGCACAAGGGACAGCAGTGCGGTGATCCATCTTTTCGCTTTCATGTTCATACCTCTTCCATTTTTTTATTTTCGGTCCCGGCGGTCTTTTTGCGCCGGGTCCTCCTCTATAAACCGCCGCAGGACCCGCAGGTTTTTCTCATCGGCGGTATAGGGGGCTGAAAAATAGTGCTCGTCAGCCACTTCCTGCACAAGATATCCGGCAAAGCCCCGGCGCTTCAATGTCTCCATCTGCCGGGAGAGGGAGGTGTTGCCGTCCCCCCAGATGTTGTGCAGCCAGGGGTCGCCGTCTAAAAAGTGCATGTGAATCAAGTCGGAGCCGAAGGCGTCAAACCAGTCGTCCAGAGTCTCCCCTGCGGCGCCGGTGGCGATATTGTCCACCATCATCTTCAACTGGGGGTGGCCGACCTCCTGAAACATGCGCCTGGCCCGCGCCAGATTGTAGACCAGATTGCTCTCGTCCCGCCTGAGGGATTCCATCACCAGAAACACGCCCTCCTCTCCGGCCACATGGCACAGCCGGCCAAGGTGCGTCCGGCAGCGGTCCCACATGGGGCCCTCCGCCTCGCCCTCATACCCCCAGCCGGAGTTCACCACCACCCGGCTCGCCCCCAGTTCGGCGGCCAGACGGATGGCGTTGGAAAAATAGCGGAAGGAACGCTCCAGGTGCGCCGGTTCCTGGCTTGCATACTGATACTGGTAGGCCACGCTGGGTGCCGTGACCGACACCACCCGAATATTCCGGGCTTTCAGCTTCTCCAGCAGGGGAAGTACGTCCTCATAGCCCTCGTGGTCTAAAAAGAAGTGGGCCGCGCCGCACCAGAGCTCAATCTGCTCCACGCCCAGCCGCTGCTGGCAGTCCAGAAAATAGTCCAGGGAATAGCGGCGGTAGTGCTGATTCATCACCGCCAGCTGACCGCGCCCGATCATACCCGCACCTCCCCGGCAAGTCCTGCCAGCGCCGCCCGGTGGGGATCGTCCGGGCTCTCCACATACCGCTCGCCCGGCAGGTGGAGGGAGAAATCCCCGCCGTAGCCTATCTGCTCCAATTGGCGCAGCCACCGGTCCACGGGCAGGCACCCGTCGCCCCAGGCCCGCCAGCCATGATAACAGCCGTCACACAGGCGCACCAAACCGGTGCGCTCTCCCAAAAGGTCAAACCAGCGGGCAAGGCTGCCGCCGTTGATCGCCATAATATTGGTGTCCAGACACACGCCCAGGGCCGGGGAGTCTACCTCCCGCAGCATCCGCGCCAGCTCTTCCGCCCGGTTGAGCACCGGGGCCTCGGCAATCAGCGGCGCGTCGCCCCCCACCGCGGGAACCAGCAGCAGCGTCACCTCCGCCCTCTCCGCCTCACGCACCAGCAGGGCCAGCATCTCCGCCGCATTGCGCTCCAGCTCCCGCCGGGGCAGATCCCAGCAGGCGCCGGCAGGGCTGATCACCACCCGGCCGCACCCCATGGCGGCGGCCAGCGCGATGCAGCTGCCGTAATAGTTCAGCGTGGCGCTGCGCTGTGCGCCCGGCGGGGCGGTAATCGCGTAGCGGTAGGGCGGCGGGGTGAGCGCGGCAGGGATCAGCCCATGGCGGTCCAGCAGCGCTTTCAGGTCGTCCCACGGCAGGCAGCCGGTGTGGCCGCACCAGAGGTGGGGCGTCTGGGGCACCAGATCCAGCCGGACAAAGCCCAGCGCCGCAAGGCGCTCTGTCCAAACGGCGTTTGGCAGACGGCCATACTGGCCGTTGGAGGCCAGCAGCCGCGCCCTGTCCACAGCCATTTACTTAATCTCGCCGGGGTAGCCGTTTTCACACAGCTCAAACCACACGTAGGCAAACCGCTCGCCCTCGGCGCACTCGCTGCCGTGGTGGGAGCCGTGGGGGGTGTAGGTCACATCCCCGCCCTGGACATGGATTTTCTCATCCTCTGCGGTGTAGGTGAAGCTGGTTCCGGGCAGCATGATATACCACTGCTCCAGCTCATTGTGAATGTGCTGGCCGATATAGTTGGGTCCGGCGCCGAAGTTGGCGCCCATGGAGAGCCGCCCCAGATTGCGGTGCTCGATCAGCATCATCTGCCGGATATCCGCACCGGTAAAGTTCTCCTTATAGTGCCACGCCTGAGACACACCTCTAAACCGGGGCAGGGACAGGTGGGACTCCTTCAGGCAGGTCTTATCATAGTCGCTGAGCTCTGTGGTGAAATGCACCATCTCCAGGGTCTCCCCTGCGTCTGCGGCGCAGTGGAAGGTGACGGTCTCCCTGTCAAAATCGGGGACAAACACACTCACCTCGGTGATGTTGAACACCCGGCGGGGGGTGACAATGTAGCCCCTGCCCGCGGTGATTAGGAAGACCTGATTGTGCTCCTGCCGGGAGTAGAGGGGGATCGCAAAGTCGGCGCCCGGCCGGATCGAAATGCGCTCCACGGCGGCGTCCCGATACGCCCCCTCCAGAATGGGCACCCGGGACACGCCGTTTACATAGGTGTGCTGAATATCCGCGCCGCGGGAAATCTTAACCAAAGCCATAAAAAGCTCTCCTTTCCATTTAACAGGCCGTGCCGCCTTATTTAATCTCGCCGGGATAGCCGTTCAGGCACATCTCAAACCAGATATAATCGCACTTTTCGCCTGCCTCCACCTTGCTGCCGTGCCAAAAACCGGTGGGGGTGAAGGACAGGTCTCCCCCGGTCATCACCACTTCCTCGCCGCCGGCGGTGTAGACGAATTTGGAGCCGGGCAGCGGGAAATACCACTGGGCCAGCTCATTGTGGATATGCTGGCCGATGACGATGGGACCCTCTCCCCGGACGCAGCCCATGGAGAGCCGTCCCAGATTGCGGTGCTCCAGCAGCATGATGGACCTGGTGAGGTCGTTGTCCTTAAACTCCTCGTCGTAGGTCCAGCCCTCGCTGATACCGCGGAAGCGGGGCAGCGCCATCCGGGACTCCACCAGGCAGGTCTTGTCATAATCGTTGAGCTCGGTGACAATGTGCAAAAACTCCAGGGGCTCCCTGCTGTCTGCAGAGCAGGTGATGGTAAACCGCTCCGCATCGAACTCCGGGACGAACACGCCGGGCTCCGTAATATTCCATGCCTGACGGGGCGTGGTGATATAGCCCTTTCCCTTGGTAAAGAAAAACAGCTGGTTGTGCTCCGTCACGGAGTAGACATCGGGCGTGAGGGAGCTGCCGGGCTGCAGGGCACAATGGGCAAAACTGGCCTGATCGAACACGCCCTCCTGCACCGGCACCCTGGCAAAGCCGTTTTTAAATTGAAACTTCACATCGCTGTAACGGGCAACCTGAATCTGAGACATAGTCACTCTCTCCTTTACTGATTTCCTTCCGCCGGCCCTTCGCCGGGCGGATCATCACGCAGACGCTTACAGCATCTTGCTCAAAAAATCCTGCAGACGCTTGTTTTTGGGGGTGGTAAAAAACGCCTCAGGCGCGCTGTCCTCCACGATCACACCCTCGTCGATAAAAATCACCCGGTCCGCCGCCTCCCGGGCAAAGCCCATTTCGTGGGTGACCACCAGCATGGTCATGCCGTCGGCGGCCAGCTTTTTCATCACGTCCAGCACCTCGCCCACCATCTCCGGGTCCAGGGCGGAGGTGGGCTCGTCAAAGAGCATCAGCTCCGGCTGCATGGCCAGGGCCCGCGCAATGGCGATGCGCTGCTGCTGCCCGCCGGAGAGCTGGTTGGGATAGGCGTCCCGCTTCTCCTCCAGGCCAACCGTTTTCAAAAGCGCCATGGCCCGGGGCTCGATCTCCTCCCGTTTGACGCCCTGCACCTTCATGGGCGCCAGGGTGATGTTGTCCAGCACCGTTTTGTGGGGGAAAAGGTTGAACTGCTGAAACACCATCCCCATGCCCAGCAGCACCCTGGCCGACTCCTTTGGCGGGGCGCTGACCAGATCCACATCGTGGTAGAGAATCTGCCCGCCGGAGGGCTTTTCCAGCAGGTTCAGGCAGCGCAGGAAGGTGGATTTTCCGCAGCCGGAGGGACCTACAATGGCCACTACCTCGCCCGGCTCAATGTCGATGCTCACGTTTTTCAGCACTTCATGCTTGCCAAAGCTCTTTTTCAGCCCCTTAACGCTGATCACGCTCATAATCCTGTCCTCCCCATTTTTTAGCGGCGGTCCTTCCGGCGCCTGTCCTCACATATCCACTTAATATATTTCTAATATATCTGTATACTAGCACACCATCTGTCCCCCCGTCAATGCTTTTTATCCATTTCTCCAATATCGCACAAAAACGCCGGATGTTTTTGTACAAATTTAATACCTCTATTTTTCAAAATTTTCCGAAACCGCTTGACGGATTTTGTTTTCTTCGATAAACTATACATTGTTTAGAGTGCCAGAGATATATCACAGATAGTCTTCCACTGTCATTTTGATGCGGATTCCGGGATATACGCCCAATTATCAGGAAAAGGAGAATCACTATGCCCAAGGCCGCTGCCAAAAAGCGGGAGAGCCTCTCCCAGGTCGCCTACAGTCAGATCCGCTCTATGATTTTAAAACGGGAGCTGCTGCCCGGCCAGTTTATCAACGAGGCCGAGCTGCAGCAGGCTCTGGAGCTTGGCCGCACGCCAGTGCGGGAGGCGCTGCTGGCCCTGTCCCAAAACGGCCTTGTTACCGTCCATCCCCGCAAGGGCGTGGAGATCACCCGGCCAACGCTGAAGGCCGTGCACGACATCTATGAGTTTCGCTCTTTAACGGAGCTCTATATCCTGCGCCGCTGCTTTTCCGCCATCGACCGGGAGTGGGCCGCCCAGCTGCGTGCCCTGCTGGAGAGTGAGCAGACGCATTCAGACGCAGATCCCAGCCAGTCCGAGGCCAACTTCATCCACCTGGACCACCGGTTCCACCAGGAGCTGGCCGCCACACTGAACAACCAGTATATCAACCAGCAGCTGCGGAGTATGCAGGACTATTTGAGCCTGGTCCGCTTTTCCGTGTGGACGCCGGAGGAGATTCTGGACAGCAACCACACCCACATCGCCATTTTAAGCGCCATTTTGGACAACGATGTGGAAAAGGCCTGCCTGCGCATGTCCGCCCATCTGAAAAACTCCTATCAGGAGGCCATGGAAACCATGCTGCACATGACCTTTTAAACACCCGCCGCCCTTTCCGGTGGCGGGTTTCCGCAGCGCGGCCTCATTTTTACCCTGTGGACCTGCTGCTGTATTTTATCTTTTCTCACTTTTGGTAAAATACAGTAATTACAGTCTACGAAGGGAGGCCGGCGTATGACAGGCCATACTTACGGCTATGTGCGGGTATCCACCCATGAGCAGAATGAGGCGCGGCAGCTTGCCGCCATGCGAAGCTTTGGCGTGGCGGAGGAAAATATTGTTGTGGAAAAGCAGTCCGGCAAGGATTTTCAGCGCCCCCTGTACCGGCGGCTGATAAAGTACCTGCGGCCGGGAGACGTGCTGGTGGTAACAAGCATTGACCGCCTGGGCCGGAACTACACGGAGATCCTGGAGCAGTGGGGCTTCATCACCAAGCGGCGGGAGGCCGCCATTGTGGTGCTGGATATGCCCCTGCTGGACACCCGGCGGGACCGGGATCTGATGGGCACCCTGATCGCGGACATCGTTCTCCAGCTGCTCAGCTACGTGGCCCAGACGGAGCGGGAAAACATCCGCCAGCGGCAGGCCGAGGGCATCGCGGCGGCGCTGGAGCGGGGCGTACACTTTGGCCGGCCGCGCATAGATCTGCCGGAGGAGTTTGAGGCCCTGGCTCAGCTGTGGCGGGAGGGCGGCATCGCCTCCCGGAAGGCCGCGGCGCAGCTGGGCATCTCCCACCACACATTTATCAGAAGGGCCAGAGAGAGCCGGCCCCTCTTTCAACCTTAAAATAAAGATGGGGGCGCGGGGCGATCCGCACCCCCATCTTTTAAAACAGGGAATAAAGACAAACAAAAACCGGGAATTTCCGTCTCACAAAGTATACTTTATGAGACAGAGCCTCCCGGCTGTTTGCACTAATTATATCGGATAGGTTTTCCAAAAAATAAGAGTCTTTCAGGAAAAAATTCAACTTTCGATTTTTGTCTTCAAAAGTATACTTTCTGCTACAGGATCTGACACGCCCGGCTTTTGTGCGGCGAAAGGAGATCGCTATGCTTTCACTACAGCTTAGATCGGGAGAGTACCTGACCATCGGCGATGATGTGGCGGTGCAGGTGTTCAGGCAGCACGGCTCTACATTTCGGGTAGAGGTCAAGGCTCCCAGGGAAGTCCCCATTCTGCGCGGAACCGTGCGGGAGCGGCAGGGGGCGCCCCGGCCCGGCGAGCTGCTGGATCACCGTCCCACCACGCCTTCCCGGCGGGCCTGCAACACCAAGAAGGCGGAGGAGCAGGCCCTGCGCCGGAAGACAAGGGCGGCCCTGCGGGAGGACCGGGAACACGCTCTGGAGGAGATGGGCCGTGTTCTGGACCGCATGGAGGCGCTTTCCGGCGGCTTTGCGCTGCAAGAGGAGCTGACCGCCCTGCGGACCCAGCTGGACCGCGCGGCGGAGCTGAACGCCGCCGAGGCGGTTTTATAACAACGGTTTCATCCGGCCACGCGAGCCGGCTGAAATATAGACGCGCGCCAGACAGCCTGCGCCGGAATCCGGCCGGTGACGGCGGAGGATGCGGCGCAACACCCAACGGATCGGATGCAGGAAGCTGAAGATTAAGAGATTATGGAGGTAAAACAACATGCGTATTCAGCACAATATTATGGCGATGAACGCCTACCGCAACTACAACAACAACACCAGCGCCCTCTCCAAGAACCTGGAGAAGCTGTCCTCCGGCTACAAGATCAACCGCGCCGGCGATGACGCCGCGGGCCTTGCCATTTCCGAGAAGATGCGCCTTCAGATCACCGGTCTGGAGGCCGCCCAGAAGAACGTGAAGGACGCCACCAACCTCGTCAAAACCGCCGAGGGCGCCATGCAGGAGATCCAGGACATGATCAAGCGCATGGACTATCTGGCCACCCAGTCCGCCAACGGCACCTATGACGACGGCGTCGACCGCGTTCAGATGCAGAAGGAGATCAAGTCCCTGATGTCCGAAATCGACCGTATCGCCGATTCCGCCAACTTCAACGGCATCAACCTGCTGGACGGCGGCCAGACCCCCGTTTCCGACGTGACGTTCACCCAGGCCACCAGCTCCGCCGGCACCGCCAAGATGACCATCACCTTCACCGCCGGCACCGCAGGCGCTTCCAGCCTGATCGGCGGCACGCTCCAGATCGGCAGCAAGATCTGGAAGATCTCCACGTCTACCACCGGTACTGCGGACCTCACCAGCAGCGCGGATGAGCTGAAGATCGTGCGCGGCACCACCACGATGACAGATATTCTGACGGCTGTTACCAGCACCAACACCAACAAGGTCACCTCCAGCGATCTGGGCATCAAGGATCTGGACGGCAACGACGTCACCGTGACGGTTGCCAGCACCGGCAACAAGATCACCGTCACCGGCGCTGCCGGCAAGTTTGTCGACGTGAACACCCTGCCCACCGTGGGCGC
>CATNDT010000025.1 GCA_950097035.1 uncultured Oscillibacter sp. | reverse complement strand
AGCAGCAGCGCCGGACGCTGCTGGAGCTGGGCTTCGGCCTGGAGGGGGATGTCATCACCGTGCCCTCCTGGCGCTCCGACGTGGAGCACTGGTCCGACATCGCCGAGGAGGCCGCCCGGTTCTACGGCTACAACCGGATTCCCGACACCCTCTCCGCCGGACTGAACGAGCGCCGGGGCTGGAACGGCGTTCAGCAGGCGGAAAACGCTGCCGGAGCCCTCTGCCGCGCGGCGGGCTACAGCGAGATTATCACCTATTCCTTCATCAGCCCCGCCTATTACGACAAAATCAACCTCCCCGCCGGTTCCCCCCTGCGGGCATCCATGAAAATTCTGAATCCCCTGGGGGAGGACACCTCCATCATGCGAACCACCACCCTGCCCTCCATGCTGGAGATCCTGGCCCGGAACTATAACTACCGCAACAAGTCCGTCAAGCTCTATGAGCTGGGCCGGACCTACTTCGCCAAAAACGACGGCTCCGGCATGGCCGACGAGCCCAAGGTGCTGTCCCTGGGGGCCTATGGAGAGGGTATGGACTTCTTCGCCCTCAAGGGCGCGGCGGAGACCGTGCTGGAGGGCCTGCGGATCGGGAATGTTCGCTTTGAGGCGGAAAGCGGAAACCCCTCCTACCACCCCGGCCGCTGTGCCGCCGTCTACAGCGGCGACCGCCTTTTGGGCGTACTGGGACAGATTCACCCCCAGGTAGCCGCCAACTACGGCGTGGACTGTGAGCTCTACGCCGCAGAGCTCCAATTTAACGCCATGTACGCCAGCATGGGCGGCACGCCCGTTTACCAGCCTCTGCCCCGCTTCCCCGCCGTCACCCGGGACATCGCCGTGGTCTGTGACCGGACGCTCCCTGTGGGCCGGCTGGAAGACTGTATCCGCCGTGGGGCCAGGGGCCTGCTGAAAAAGGTATCCCTCTTCGACATCTACACCGGCGCCGGCGTCTCTGAGGATAAGAAGAGCGTGGCGTTCAATCTGGAGCTCCGCTCCGACAGCCGCAGCCTCACCGCCGAAGAGGCCGACGAGGATGTAAAGAACATTCTGGAGCTGTTGAAAACCGAGCTGAACGCCGTTTTGCGCTAAAACTTCGCCTTCTCACCCGCCAAAATTGGAAATCCAACAGGTAAGAGTAAAAATCTTTTATAAATTTCCAGGAGAAACCCTTTACAGTTTTTGAAAAAAAGTGTATACTAACCTTAACCGCAAAGAACTCCCCTGCAAGAGAAAGAAAGGTGGTGTCTGTATGGACGATTATACCCGGAAATTCAGCATTGCGATGGAAAAGGACGCGGAGATCTTTCAGATCCTCTCCACAGTCTATCAGGCATTGGAGGAAAAGGGCTACAACCCCATCAACCAGATTGTGGGGTATATCCTGTCCGAGGACCCCACCTATATCACCAACCACAACAACGCCCGCACGCTGATCCGCAAGATCGACCGGGACGAGCTGCTGCAGGTACTGGTGCGGAAGTATCTGGGCCAGTAACAAAAGTAACAAAGTTTACAATTTTTCATAAGCTATCCCACGGAATTCTTTTGGTCTGCCTCAGTGCGCCTGGAAAATTCCGTGGGTTTTTTATTGTTTTTGTGCGTTTTTGCCAAAGTACGGCCGGCAATTTCCGTCAAATTGCTGGCGTCGTTTCGTTGACAAAGGGGAAAAACTATGTTACAATTTGGTTACAAAATTTTCAAAGGGGTGTTTTAATGGCAGAAAAGAAGCCCGCTAAAACCGAAGGTCTCGTCTATAAGGGCCATCCGCTCCGCCGGGTAGACAACCTGATCTACTACGGGTCGATGGCAGACAAATATATCATTATGATGCAGGTGCTGGATGGCCGGCAGGAACAGGATATCAAGCTGGCCACCAAGGTCTCCGTCCAGCTTCAGCTGACAGAGCCCGAGAACTCCCGCAGCCGCGTTGTGAAAAAAAGTGAAAAGGACAGCCTTTACGCAGCAATGGACATTGCGGCCATCTGGCTGGACCGGGCACTTGCCGGAAAGTGATCCGTTTCTCTTCTACAAAAGCTAAACGAAAGGATGCATACACGTATGACACACCTCGTAGGAAAGGCCGCCAGAATTGCCACCCTCTCCCTGTTTACAGTTTTGCTGCTGGCTGTCTCCGCTCTGGCCGCTGAAGAAGACATGGCCGTCGCCGTGGGCGCAACCACCGGTTCCTCCCTGCGGCTCCGCTCAGAGCCCTCCACCTCTTCCTCCATCATCACCATGCTGGACCGGGATGTGGCCGTTGCCGTGCTGGACGACACGCTGGACGGCTGGTATAAGATCAACTATAACGGACAAGTGGGCTTTGTGTCCGCCGACTATCTGATTATCGATCAGGACAATATTTTCACCTCTTACGGCCGCGTGGAGGGAGACGGTGTCAATCTCCGCTCCGCCGCCTCCACTGACGGCGACATCGTAGCCGTTGTGGGCCAGGGCGCCGCCGTCACCGTCAACGGATTTGAAAGCGGCTGGTACAGCGTCACCTGTGACAGCGGCGAGGGCTATATCCGCAGCGATTTTCTGGCACTGACCAGCTCTGATCCCACTCCCGGCGCCTATGCCGGCGATGTAATCAGCTATGCCAAGCAGTTCCTGGGCACCCGCTATGTCTACGGCGGCGCCTCCCCCAGCGGCTTCGACTGCTCCGGCTTTACCATGTATGTCTATAAGAATTTCGGCTATGCTTTGCCTCACACCGCCACTGGACAGTGGCAGAGCGGTTACGGCACCAGGCTCTACAGCATCGGTGAGCTGCAGCCCGGCGACCTGGTCTTTTTCAATGACCCCAGCCAGAGCCGCGGAAAGGCCTGCTCCCATGCTGGCATCTACATCGGTGGCGGGCAGATCATTCACTCCTCCTCCACCAGGAGCAACGGGGTGATTGTCAGCGACCTGACCAGCGGATACTACAATACATATTTTGTGGGCGGTATCCGCCTCTGACAGCGGCGATTAAAAAACCGGCACCGATGTGCCGGTTTTTTCTCGCTGTCCGGCCTTAAGCCAATTCTACACCGGAAAGGAAGAAACGCATATGGAAGAGATCTACAGCCGGCTGGGTGTCAGCCCCGCTGTGTATCAGTACGGCGAGGCTGTGCTGCATACCCTGCGGGAGCGGTTTGCGGCAATCGACCGCACGGCGGAGTACAATCAGGGCAAGGTCCTGCTGTCCATGCAGGAAAACAGAGTCAACGCCACCCACTTTGCCGCTACTACCGGCTACGGCTATGACGACGAGGGCCGGGACAACCTGGAGCGGGTGTATGCCGGCGTATTCCACACAGAATCCGCCCTGGTGCGGCCCCAAATCACCTGCGGTACCCACGCGCTCACGGTGGCCCTCTCCGCAAACCTTCTGCCGGGGGATGAGCTTCTCTCCCCCGTCGGCGCCCCCTATGACACGCTGGAGGAGGTCATCGGCATCCGGAAGAGCAAGTGCTCCCTAAAGGAGTACGGTGTTACCTACGCCCAGGCGGACTTACAGGCGGACGGCTCCTTTGATTACGATGCCATCCGCGCAGCAATCAACGGACGCACAAAGCTCATTACCATCCAGCGCTCCAAGGGCTATGCCACCCGCCCCTCCTTCTCCGTGGCCCAAATCGGGGAGCTGATTGCCTTCTGCAAGGCCGTAAAACCGGATGTAAAGGTGATGGTGGACAACTGCTACGGCGAATTTGTGGAGACTCAGGAGCCCTCAGACCTGGGCGCCGACATGGTGGTGGGCAGCCTGATTAAAAATCCGGGCGGCGGCCTGGCCCCCATCGGCGGCTATATTTGCGGCACAAAGGCGTGCGTGGAGCGGTGCGCCTACCGCCTCTCCGCCCCGGGCCTCGGACAGGAGGTAGGCGCCAACCTGGGCCTGATGCCCGCCTTTTACCAGGGGCTGTTCCTCGCCCCCACGGTGGTGGCCGGGGCCCTGAAGGGCGCTGTCTTCGCCGCCGGGATCTATGAGGGGCTCGGCTTTCCCTGCATCCCCACCGCGGCGGAGGACCGCCACGACATCATCCAGGCGGTGACACTGGGCAGCCGGGAGGCCATGCTGGCCTTCTGCTGCGGCATCCAGGCCGCCGCCCCGGTGGACAGCTACGTCACCCCGGAGCCCTGGGCCATGCCCGGGTATGACAGCGACGTGGTCATGGCGGCGGGGGCCTTTGTGCAGGGCAGCAGCATCGAGCTCTCGGCAGACGGCCCCATTCGTCCCCCCTACGCCGTCTATTTTCAGGGCGGGCTCACTTGGTATCACGCAAAGCTGGGCATCCTCATGAGCCTGCAAAAGCTGACTGAGGCGGGTCTCGCCAAGCTTCCCGGTTAAAAAATTACGCCGCAGGTACCATCACCCCTCTTCCCGACAATCGCGGAGACGAACACGCCGCCGCAGCCGCCGGAAAGAGGGGTGATGTTTTAAAATCTGATCTGCCGGGCGCTTAGAGACCCATGCCGTCCGCCAGCCTGCGGAGTCTGGCGTATCTGCCTTTGATATCCGCAATTACCCTGGCATACAGCGCATCCGCTCGGTCCGGAAAGTTGTTTTTCAGCGAGGCAAACCGGCTCTCCCCCATAAGATAGTCCATCAGCCCCTCCGTATCCGGCACGGGAGAATCCAGTTGAAACGGATTTTTCCCCTCCGCCGTACGCCGGGGGTCATAGCGGTACAAATTCCAATAGCCGCACGCCACCGCGTTTTTCATCTCCTGCTGAGTACAGCCCATCCCCGCCTTGATGCCGTGCTCCAGGCAGGGGCAATAGGCGATGACAATGGATGGCCCCGGGTACGCCTCCGCCTCCCGAAGAGCCTTCAGCGTCTGGGCCTGGTCATACCCCATGGCCACCTGGGCCACATATACATAGCCGTAATTCATAAAAATGGCTCCCAGGTCCTTCTTGGCGGTCTGTTTGCCTCCGGCAGCAAATTTTGCCACGGCGGAGGCCGGCGTCGCCTTGGAGGCCTGTCCGCCTGTATTGGAATACACCTCAGTATCCAACACCAGAAGATTGACATCCCGGTTCTGGGCCAGCACATGGTCAATGCCGCCAAAGCCAATATCATATGCCCATCCGTCGCCGCCAATAGCCCACACTGACCGTTTGGCCAGGTACTCCCTGTTTTCCAGGATATACTTCACATCCTCCGGCCGGCCGGCAGTCTCCAGCGCGGCAAGCAGCCTGTCGGTCACCTGGCGGGAGCGCTCCCGATCGTCCCAGCTCTCCAGATATGTGCCGATGGCCTCCGCCGCCACGCCGGCCGCCTGCAGCGCCTCTAAACGGATAATCAGCTCCTTTCGGATCACCTCCTGCGCGTGGAAATACCCATAGGCGAACTCCGCGTTATCCTCAAACAGAGAGTGCTCCCAGGCGGGTCCAAAGCCCCGCCTGTCCCGGCAGTAGGGCAAAACCGGCGCGCCGCCGCTGAACGCAGAGGAGCACCCAGCGGAGTTGCAGACATACATATGGTCGCCCACCAGCTGGCTGACCAGCTTGATATAGGTGGTCTCTGCACAGCCGGCGCAGGCCGCGCTGAACTGGAAATAGGGCTTGGCAAACTGTATGGCTTTCACGCTTCTGGCGTTGGTGACATCCTTTTTCAGATAGTGCTCGTCCATGGCCAGCTGATCAAACAGGGGCTGCTCTCCCCTCATCTCCTCAAATGGCGCCATCGCCAGCGCCCCCGCTGCAGGACAGACCGTCAGGCACACGCCGCAGCCCAGACAGTCGTAGGGAGAGACCTGCATCCGGAATACATAGGAGGCGCTTCCGCCAAGTCCCTTGGCGGGAGCTGTCTCAAATGCGGCGGGAACCGCATCCCGCTCCGCTGCGGTCAACAATACCGGGCGGAGCGCGGCATGGGGACAGGCCATGGCGCAGCGGTTGCACTGTATACACGCGCTGCCGTTCCATCTGGGCACCGATACCGCCACGCCGCGCTTGGCATAGGCGGAGGTACCGTTTTCCCAGGTTCCGTCCAGCACGCCGTACTTTTTAAATACAGATACCGGCAGTCTGTCGCCCTGCTGGCGGTTCATGGGCAGAACAATGTCCCTGACAAAGGGCGTGGCCTCGATTTCCGGCCGGGGAGTCTCCCCGGCTTCGGCCCAGCTCCCGGGGATTTCCACCCGCACTGCGGCGTGAATCCCCACATCCACGGCCCGGTCATTCATCTCCACCACGCTCTGTCCCGCCTTTTTAAAATAGGAACGATAGTTGTTCCGCTTCATATCCTCCACCGCCACATCCAGCGGGATCACCTGCGTCAGGGCAAAAAACGCCGCCTGCAAAATGCTGTTGGTCCGCTTGCCAAGGCCAATTTCCTCCGCCAGTCCGCCTGCGTCGATGATGTAAAAGCGGGCGTGCTTATTGGCGAGATCCCGCTTCATCTTGGCAGGCAGCCGCTTCTCCAGCTCATGCGGGCTCCAGGGGCAGTTGAGCAGATAGATTCCGCCGTCCTTCAGGTCTTCTGTGGTGTCGTACCTGGTTACATAGGAGGGTGCATGGCAGGCCACAAAATCTGCGGAGGAAACCAGGTATGTGGCCCGAATGGGCCGCTCTCCAAACCGCAGGTGGGACTGGGTGAGGCCGCCCGACTTCATGGTGTCATAGGAAAAATACGCCTGAACGTACTGATCCGCCACCAGTCCGATGGTGGTGATGGCGTTCTTGTTGGCGCCTACTGTGCCGTCGCCGCCCAGTCCCCACAGCTTGCAGGCGACCTCGCCGGGATGGTCCAGCTCCACCTCCTCATAGTCCAGGGAGGTATGGGTCACATCATCGTTGATGCCGATGGTAAAGCCGTTTTTGGGCCGATCCTGCCTGAGGTTTTCGTACACGGCGATAAACTGCCCGGGCGTAGTGTCTTTAGAGCCAAGGCCATACCGCCCGCCCACCACCTGGATGCCGGTTTTTCCGGCCTGGTTCAAGGCCGTGACAATATCCAGATACAGCGGTTCGCCAACAGAACCGGTCTCTTTAGAGCGGTCCAGCACCGCGATCCTCCTGCAGGAGACGGGGACCGCAGCTGTAAAATGCTCCACAGAGAATGGCCGGTACAGGTGCACCTGTATCATGCCCACCTTCCGTCCCCGTTTGTTGAGATAATCCACCGTCTCTTTTACCGCCTCGGCGCCCGAGCACATGATTACGATAACCTCTTCCGCATCCGGCGCTCCGTAATAGTTAAAGAGCCGGTAATCCCGGCCTGTCAGCCGGTTAATCTCATCCATATAATATTGGACGGCAGCCGGCACGGCAGCCGCTCTCTCGTTTGCGCCCTCTTTACATTGGAAATACACATCTGGATTCACATTGTTGCCCCGGTTAACGGGGTGCTCCGGATTTAAGGACTGTCGCCGAAAGGCCTGCAGCGCTTGATAGTCTATCAGTCCCCGCAAGTCCTCATAGTCCAGCGTCTCAATGCGCTGCATCTCATGGGAGGTACGGAAGCCGTCAAAACAGTGCATAAAGGCATACCGGGCGTGTATGGCGGAGAGATGGGCTACCGCCGCCAGATCCATGGCCTCCTGGGGAGAGGAGGACATCAGCATGGCGTGGCCTGTCATGCGGCAGGTCATAAAATCGGTGTGGTCTCCAAAGATAGAGTGGTGATTGCTGGTCACAACCCGGGAGGCAATGTGCATAACATTGGGAAGAAACTGTCCGGCTATTGCATACATAGCCGGAATCATCAGCATCAAACCCTGGGAGGAGGTGAAGGTGGTGGTCAGCGCGCCGGCCTGTAAGGCGCCGTGGCAGGTACCGGCAGCGCCGGCCTCGGACTGCATCTGAATAACATCCACCGCAGAGCCAAACAGGTTTTTGCGTCCCCTGGCGGACCACTCGTCCACCTTCTCCGCCATGGGAGAGGACGGGGTGATGGGATAGATGGCCGCGACCTCTGTGAAGGCATACGCCGCATGCGCCGCCGCCGTGTTTCCGTCCATCACCGCAAAGTTCTTTTTCATTGAGAGTAATCATTCCTTTCCGCCGCACTTTAGCGTGCAGAAATTGCATATACCGCCTGAGCAAAAGCTCACCGCGCCGCAGAGATCACAATGGAGAGCAGCACAAGACAGCAGCCCGCAAGGGCCGCGGCGGTAATCTCACCGCCAAAGACGATGATGCTCACCACAAGGGAGAGCGCCGGCTCCAGCATATTGACAATAGCCGCGCCGGACGCGCCGGTTTTATGAACACCTTTTGCAAAAAAAACCAGTCCGGCAGTCTGCAAAACGGGAATCAGACAGGCAAGGAGCGTCTGTTCCCCGCGAAAGCAGACCCACAGCCTTCCGGAAAAGGCCATATACGCCGTGGTAAAAACCGCGCCGGTTATTAAAATGTAAAATGAGGCAACCCATTCGTCTACTTCCGCCATGGCGCTTTGATCGCAGGCCACAACGTATATGGCGTAAAAAACGCCGGAGGCAACCGCAAGCGCCGCACCGCAGAGGACCCGAACATCCAGCTCAACCACACTGGTTCCCACAACCATGCCAATCCCACACATGGAAACCGCCACGCAGCAGACCTTTCTTCCGGAAACAGGCTCTTTGAAGCAAAGGCGCATCAGCAGAATCACAACGGCGGGATAGACAAAGTGTAAAATGGTGCAAAGTCCTGTCAACATAAACCGGTAAGACAGATTCAGACACAGCCCCATCAGGAAGTAGACCAGCGCCCCCAGCAAAAGCAGCGGCCGCAGCTGGCGCCAGGGCAGCTTCAGCGAAAGGCGCCTTACCCGGATCATGACAAACAGGAGCAACGCCCCGCCCAGCTCACCGGTCCACAGGACAGAGAGGGCGTCCCAGCCGGATCTTTGCAAAATCGTGGAAACGCTGGGCCCGATGCCAAACATAGCCGAAGCGGCGACGATCAACAGGTATCCCATTGCTGTCCGGCGGGATTACCTGTCTTTTTCCGGCAGGCCGACATACATTGCCACCTCTATCAACAGCTCTTTGGAAACCGGAGGCGCCACCACAGTATAGCGGGCAGGTCCATCCTCCTGATCGCCGAAGTACTTAAAATATGCCGCGTTCATTCCGGAAAAGTCCTCGATTTTTTGCAGAAAACAGCGGCACATCAGCACGTCGTCCAGCGTCGCCCCGCCGGCCTCAATGATCTTCCTGGCGTTCTGGATGGCCAGCTCCGTCTGCGCCTCAATCCCCTCCGGGACATTTCCCTCCGCATCTTCCCCCACCTGACCGGAGACAAACATGATATTTCCAAATCTGATTGCCTGCGAGATTCCCTTTCTGGGGATGCTCACCAGGTTGGTCTCAACTTTCTCTTTTTTCATAATCTTACACTCCTTTTTATACAGCGCCGCAGTTGCGCTTAAAATCGGTCATAACTCACAATTTCCTCCAGTCCCTTTTTTGCAGGACGCGGAGAGCTGTCATCGCCATATCCCAGCGCCGCCATGGAGACGATCCGCATTTCATCCGGCACATGTAAAATCCGTTTCACGGCCTCCTCGTGAAACGCACAGATGACACAGGTGTCAAGCCCCTGCCCGGCGGCAGCCAGCAAGGCGAAGCCGGTTGCAAGGGACATATCCACCACATAGCCGTATTGGCCGCAGGGCATCAAAAAATTCGTGGCCCCGGTAGCGCAAAAAACCAAAAGCACGCCGGCCTCTTCCACCATAGACTGGGTGTCCGCCAGCTCCCGAATCTGTTTTTTGATCTGTGGGTCCCGCACCACGATCACGCGGATATTCTGCTCATTGTGGCGGGAGGGCGCCAGCCGCACCGCCTCCAACACCTCTGTCAGCTTCTCCTCTTCCACCGTACGGGGCGCGTAGGAGCGAACGCTCCGTCTCCGCCGCATGGCCTCCAGCACGTCCATAATCGCTCCCTCCCTATCACGCCTGCGCCGGCTTCAAAATCTCAATCTCGCCTGTGTCCCCGTTGATACGGATGTAATCCCCGTCCCGGATCTCCTTGCAGGGGTCGACTTCCGGCGGAAAATCACACACGCACGGGCAGTTTGTGGCATAGACGGCGGTTCCGCACTTGGAGTCCATATTGGTAAAGACATATCCGATGGGACCGACGCCGTTGAGATGGCTCTTTCTGAAATAGGAGGACCAGCCCAACGAGCCGCGGCTGCAGGGAACGACCAGAATTTTCCCGGCAAAGCTCTCATTTTCGTGAACATGTCCCTTTTCCAGAACAACGCCTGTGTTTACGTCGATGGAGGACCAGCCCTGAATACTCGTGGGGCAGACAAACGCATAGCCCTCTACCGTGCTGCCCAGCGCGGGGCGGCCTTTTAATACTCTATTTCCCATACTCGCTCCTTATCGTACACTCCAATAGCCGGAAACCGCGGCGTCCATCACTTCCTGTTCCGTGCCGTAATACACCGGCACATCCCGCTCTGTCTTGCTGTAATGGGCCAGCTTTGCGGCAGAGAGGCCGATGCCCTTTGCGCCGTAAGCCACATTGATACACCGCAGGATACAGCCGCTGGTAAGTACCTCCACCCCGCTCTCCCGCAGGGAGTCGACGATGTGGGAGAGCCGTGCCAGCTCATATTGAGCCACGTTGGTAAATACGCAAAACCGCACGCCCTCCTTCACATGTTTGCCGCGCATATACCGCTCGATCCGCTGAAGCTCCTCGACAGAGGCGTTGGGGCAGCCGATCTGCAGAAAATCCACAGGGCCGGATGATGGATGACAGAGCTCCCTCCGGTACTCTTCCAGCATACCGTCGTCAATATCAAACTCCGCCACAGGCGCATGGTCCTTCATCGCCGCCTCATAGGTCTGCGCCTCAGGAGAGACGCCAACGATCATGCACATCTCGCATCCGCTGGCAGTGGCCAGGGATGTGAACATGGTCTTTAATTTAATGAGGTCGGGCCGCTCAAAATCCCCCACGAGAACCGGAATCGCATTGGGCGCCAGACGCCTGCCCACCGCAATTCCCAGCATATCCCACTGCAGCTTTCCCATCAGCTTGCTGTGGATGTGGAACACATGGGTACCGCGGCGGTTTTCCGCAAAGTGAAGGCCCCATTTCGGCGCCCTGCCGCAAACGGCGCTGAGCATGGTGGTCAGTCCGCCGCCGCCGTTTCCCCGTGCGCCGAGAATGGAATTGCAGTAGAGCACGTTGGAGGACTCCGTTGTAACAAAGTACTCCCCCATAACCGGAAGCCAGCCGGCAAGATAGGGGGCGCAGGTACTCCCCGCAATGCAGCCGTATTTAATAGCCTCATCCATAATACGCTGATTCATCTGCCAGAACTCTTTGGTCTGCTGGGTATACTCCCACTGGTAGGAGTCGCTGGTGTGAACGTCGTCAATCAAAAAGGCATTCTCGTAGAACCCGTCGAATTCGCCGCGGTTCAGCTCCGGAATGAACTCCCTGATGTGCTGGTCATAAAAATCCTCACGGAGATAGGCGGGGCAGTCCAGATTTCCGTCGGGAAAGTCTGAGGGAATCGCCTCGCTCCCGCAGCACATATGGGTCTTTGTGACCTCCACCAATTCCTCTGCGCCGAGGATCTGTGCGTATTTCACAATACCCCGCAGCGCCAGCTGTTTTGCCTTTCCGGCTTTGCCGTCGAGCATATCCTGCTCGGCCAGTGTCAATTTTACATCCATCAAAATTTCCCCTTCTGTGAATCTTGAGTTTAGGACTCCAACGCGTTGATCTGCCGGACATAGTGGCACTCCACAAAGTGCCCGGGCGTTATCTCCTCCAGCGCCGGCGTTTGTGCAAAGCATTGCTCCCTGGCGTATGGGCAGCGGGCGGCAAACTGGCACCCGGGCCTGATGTTCACCGGAGAGACGATCTCCCCCTTAATCGCGATCCGTCTGCGCCCGGTATCCACCCTGGGAATGGGGATTGCCGAAAGCAGCGCCTTTGTATAGGGATGGTACTGGTGCAAAAAGAGCTCTTTAGCGCTGGTCTTCTCCACAATCCGCCCTAGGTACATCACGGCAATTTCGTCCGAGATATGCTTCACCACGGAGAGGTTGTGGGTGATGAACATATAGGAAAACCCATGCTCCTTCTGCAGGTCCTGCATCAGGTTCAAGACCTGCGCCTGGATGGAGACATCCAAAGCCGAAACAGGCTCGTCACAGACGATAAATTTCGGCTCCATAATCAACGCCCGTGCAATCCCGATGCGCTGCCGGCGGCCGCCGTCCAGCTCGTGAGGGTAGGAGTATTTACAGCGCTGCTCCAGCCCCACCGTGTCCATTGCGCTTTTGACCCTTTCCTCATATTCTGGCCGGGAGATCTTTGGAGTAAAAATCCGCAGCGGTTCCCCAACGATATCGGAAACGGTCATTCTGGGATCCAGCGAGGAGTAGGGGTCCTGAAAGATCATCTGCATCTTGCGGCGCAGATTTTTCAACTGCTCCCGGTTTACATCTGAGATATCCTCACCGTCAAACCGTATCTCGCCGGATGTTTTTTCCAGCAGGTGGATCACCACCCGTCCCAATGTGGACTTTCCGCAGCCGGACTCTCCCACAACGCCCAGGGTGGAGTTCTTCTCCAGCGTAAAGCTGACATCATTCACCGCGTACAGCAGTCCATTCGGCACTTTAAAGTGCTTGTTCAGGTGTTTTACTTCCAAAAGAGGCATCATACACTCCCCCTTTCCGCAAACAGATGGCAGCGCACCATGTGTCCCTCTTCCACATAAGTCTCGCCGGGCGGTTGATTTTTGCAGATCTCCATACAGTTCCTGCACCTGGGGTGAAATCTACACCCTTTTGGAAGATTGGCCGGGTCCGCCGGCAGCCCGGGAATGGTCTCCAGCCGCTCCACGTCCACATCGATGGAGGGAATTGCCCCGAAAAGGCCCACCGTATAGGGGTGGCTCCGATCGTTAAAGATCTGTTCAATGCGGCCGCTCTCCACGATCTCGCCGGCATACATCACCGCCACCTTCTCGCAGAGCTCCGCAACGATGCCAAAATCATGGGTAATCAGAATGATGGAGGTGTTGAATTTTTTCTTTAGCTCTTTCATCAAATCCAACACCTGCGCCTGAATGGTCACATCCAAAGCCGTGGTGGGCTCGTCTGCAATCAGGAGCTTGGGGTTACACGCCAGCGCAATGGCAATCACAACGCGCTGCTTCATGCCGCCGGAAAACTGGTGGGGGTACTCCTGATACCGCTCACCCGGGATTCCCACCATCTCCAGCATTTCCTTTGCCCGAAGAACCGCCTGGGCACGGGATATCCTGTCGTGCAGGCGGATGACCTCCATGATCTGGTCTCCCACGCTCATAGAGGGGTTCAGCGAGGTCATGGGGTCCTGAAAGACCATAGTGATATCCCCGCCGCGTATCTTCCGCATTTCCCGCTCTTTCTTTTGCAGCAGATCTGCGCCGTCAAATACAATTTCGCCGGAGGTAACCTTGCCGGGCGGCGTCTGGATCAGGCCAATAATAGCCCGGCAGGTGGTGGTCTTTCCGGCCCCCGTCTCACCGACGATCCCCAGAGCCTCATTGGCGTTCAGCGACAGATTCACGCCGTTAACGGCCTTGACCACCTCCATATCTGTCCGGTATTCCACTGAGAGGTTCTTTATTTCCAGCAGTTCCTTTTTTCCCTTTTCCATAAGCACGCCTCCTCATGTCTTCAATTTTGGATCCAGACAATCCCGAAGACCGTCGCCAATGATGTTAAAGCTCAAGGCCAGCAGCAAAATGGCAATACCTGGCCCGATCAGCAGATAAGGGTAGGCCGTCAAATACTCCTGAGAGCCGGACAGCATGGCGCCCCACTCCGGGATGGGCGGCTGCACGCCAAGGCCGATAAAGCTCAGGCACGCCGCCATGATCACAGCGTCCGCAATGCTCAAGGTGCACTGCACAATGATGGGGGAGACAGAGTTGGGGAGAATATGCTTGAAAATAATCCGAAAATCACTGGCCCCAAGGCTGTTTGCCGCCTCAATATACTCATTGTGCATAGACGTAAGGCAGGCTGACCGCACCACCCGCGCATACTTTGGAATAGAGGAGATGGCCACAGCGATCATCAAATTGCTCATACCCGGTCCCAGTGTCGCCGCGATGACGATTGCCAGCAGCGTGCCGGGCACCGCCATAAAAAGATCCATGATCCGCATAATCAGGTTGTCAAACTTTTTGTAGTAGGCCGCCAGAATTCCCAAAAATCCCCCCGCTACCAGCGACAGTGTGACCACGATCAACCCGACCTCCAAAGAGATACGGGAGCCATAGACGATGCGGCTGAAAACATCCCGGCCATATTGGTCGGTGCCCAACAGGTACTGAAGGCAGGGCCTGCGGAATGTACGGGTCATATCCTGGTCGTCGTAGCCATATGGCGCGATTACCTGCGGAAACAGCGCAAACAGCACGATCACCAGAAGAATGAACAGGCTCACCAGCGCCATCTTGTTTTTCCTGAGCCGCCGCCAGACTTCTTTCCACCAGCGAAAACGAATATACACCGGCTCGCCGCTGTTGGCCGTCTGCCGGGTCTCTTCCCGCGTCTTCATGCCTGTTGTCCCTCCTCTCCGGACGGCTGCCCGCTCTTTTTCGCCCGCTTTTGCTCTGTGCGCAGGTGCGGGTCGACAAAGGTATATAAAAGATCGGTAAGCAGGTTGATCACCGCCGCAATCACAGCCAGTACGATCACAGTACCCAGTACCGCTGCATAATTTCTCTTATTCAGCGCAGACACCATGTAGGAGCCCGCCCCAGCAATCGCGAAGATGGACTCCGCAATATAGGACCCGGATAACAGGTTGATATACTGCAGGCTGCACATGGTGATAATGGGGATCATGGCATTTCGCAGCGCATGTTTGAAAATGACGGACATGTTGGTCTGTCCCTTGGCCTTTGCGGTGGTGATATAGTCCTGCTTCAATACATCCAGCATGCTGGACCGCGTTGCGCGCATAATCATGCCGATGGAGGCAAAGCCCAGAGTTACAACCGGTAAAACCAGATGGATATCCCATCCCCCCCAGCCGGAGGCGGGAAACCAGCCCAGCTTTACGGCGAGGACCACAATAAAAAACAGACCCGTTGCAAAGGTGGGTGTCGAAATGCCGATCAGCGAAAATACGGTGGAGAACCAATCGAACGCAGAGTACTGCCGGACGGCCGATATGATCCCCATCAGAATTCCCAGAACGGCGCCCACTGCAAAGCTGCAGGTAGCCAAAATAAAGGTTCTGGTAAAGCGATAGGACAGCTCGTCGGCAACGGGCTTTCTGGTCATATAGGATTTTCCCAGGTCACCGTGAAGTAATCCCGCATAATACCGTGTCAAGCGTTCCAGATATGTGCCGTTTGTCCCGATCTCCTCCCGGTACTGTTCATAATCCTCCTCGCTGGCATGATCGCCAAGGGCCATATAGGCCGGGTCGCCGGGCGCAAAATAGAGCAGGGTAAATACAATAAATACCACGCCAATGATAATCGGAATCAAATATATGATCCGTTTACCAATATATCGAAACATAAAAGACCTCCCGTCTTAAACGCCAAACCCGCCTCATCCTCCCCCACGGTTTTCCGTGCGGGATTTGTAAAATATGGGGTCCCACGGGGACCCCATATTCTTCCAAGCGGTTCAATACAAGACATAATTAAAAGTGGCAGGAGTACAGCAGCGGCGTTTGATACATGCCCATTTTAAAGCCCTTGAGTTCAGAGGAGTGCGCAAAGGTCTCCACCGTCTCATACATGGGCAGCTGATAGTACTCGTCATAGAGGATATTCTGCATCTGCTTGGCCAGAGCCTCCCGCTCCGCCTCGTCCGTGGTGGCTCTGTACTCCAGCACCAGCGCATCGAACTCCGGGTTCTTGCATTGGGGGATATTGATGGAGGCAGCAGAATCGCTGAAATAGTGCAGCGCCAAATAATCAAAGTCGCCGGTAACAGGCGCGGTGCCCCAGGGCGCCATCTCAAAATCCCGGGTGACTTTCAAATCGTTGACAAACGTGGCATAGTCATAAGAGACAATGTCCATGTGGACGCCGATGCTCTCCAGATCCGCCTTATAGGCCTGGCTCATGCCGGTCCACTCTGAGGTGGGGGCGATTTTCAGCTGAAAGGTATAGTTGTAGAGATCGCTGCCAGGATCGAAGTAACCGGCCTCTTCAAACAGCTCTCTGGCCTTTTCCAGATCAAAGGTGATGATGTCCGCACCGCCGGCCTTGGCGTCCTCTACATCGTCATAACCAAAGGGATGCATGTAGTCCAGCATCAAATCGGTGGCGCGCTCTGCGTCGTTTTTGGCGACTGTCGCAACCTTGGTCTTGTCAAAAGCATAGGACAGCGCCCTTCTCAGCGTCGTGTTGTCCTTGAAAAGATCGGTCTCACAGTTGAAAACCAGAGTGTTGGTATCATTGATCCAGAACTTCTCAAAAACATATCCCTTGTCCTCCAGCGTGGAGCGGTCCAACTCCGATACATTGTAAGAGAGGTCGCAGCCGCCGGTCTGCAGCTCCATGGCGCGGGAGGTGTCGGAATCGATCACCTTCCAGATGATTTTGGACAGCTTTGCCGGGCCGCCCCAATAGTCGTCAAACCGCACCTGTGTCACAGACTCGCCCTCCAGCCATTGGTCAAACACAAAGGGGCCAGTGCCGATATCCACGCTGAATTCGCCGTTGTCGGCCTCAAAGCCCGCCTGAGAGAAGATGGCGGTCGCGCAGTTAGAGAGGTTGTTAACCAGCGGGGAGCAGGGCTCCGTGGTGCGAAGAACGATGGTGTAGTCATCCTCTTTTTCGCAGCGGTCAATATCCAGTGTGGCAATGGGATAGTTGGCGGCAGAATTGTAGACCTCCTTCAAAGAGAACAGCACGTCGTCCGCCGTCATCTCCCCATAGCCGTTATGGAACTGAACGCCCTGGCGCAGCGTGATCCGCAATGTGGAGTTATCAATCCACTCGTAGCCGCTGGCCAGCTTCGGCACCACCGCATTTGTCTCATAATCCAGATAAAACAGCGTCTCATAGCACTGGCCCTTGATCTTCCAATAGGAGTTAGAGGTGAGTCCGTGGGGATTCATATCTCCGCAGTCCTGTTGATGGGCAATCGTCAGAACGTCTTTAACCGCAGCCCCCCCATCGGAAGAGCTCCCGCCATCCACCGCCGGACTCCCGTTTCCTCCTCCGCAGCCTGTCAGACAGCTAAGGGCAAGCAACAGTGTAAGAGACAGTGTAAAAATGCGCTTCATGTTTTCTTCATCCTTTCATTTCTGTATTTTGCCTGTGGTCTTTTGGGTAGGAATGTGAAATTGCCCGTAGCATTATGATAATTGATTGCTTTATGTGAAAGTCAAACAAAAAATAATTAGGCGTTTTGCACAAAATAAAGATTCCTTTTTCTTGTAATTTTTAATTTTTTTAGATTTTCCGACAAAATACCAAAAAAAGTGCCCACAAAACTTTAACACGTGGTAAAGTTTGATATAATAAGAAACAGCGCATGATACGATCGGAAAATATGACTTGGGCAAGGAGTGAGCGCCGCATGAAGCCAGGCCTCTATTCTATCGGAGAGATTTCAAAAATCGCAAATATTCCTCAAAGGATTCTGCGGTATTACGATAAGCGAAAAGTTTTGTGCCCGGAATATCGAAACGAAGACACAAAATACAGATACTATACAAAAAATCAGCTTCCCACCATCAACCGGATCACCGACCTGCACGCTTTGGGGATCCCCTTCGATATGATCCGGGAGATTCAGGAGCAAAAAGACCTTATATTTTTGAAAAAAGCGCTGGACAACCAAATCATCAAAAACCAAACCGCCATGCAGATGGCACAGTACCAGTACTCCCAGGCCTGCGAGGACCGGCGCAGGGTCTCTTACGCGCTGGCAAAGCTTCAGGAGGGCGGTAAAGCGCATAAGGTCACTTTTTACAATATCGAGCCCAGCTATGAGATCTGCGAATACCGCGCCCTCTCCCAAGCGGAGGCAAAAACCGAAAACTGTGTAACCATGTTCCAGTCCCTGCACGAATTTATCCGGAAATACCGGCTTGTTCACGAGGGCGGAGACTCAATCATCCGAAAAAAGTGGGAGAGCGCTGAAAAGACGCCGAAGAGCAGGCAGGATATTATTTTGCTCCAACAGATCAAAAATCCACCGCCGATCCCAATTGACAATATGAGGGAATTCAAAAGCACCCGGGTTTTGACCACGATGCACATTGGCTCTTATGACACGCTGTATACGGCATACAGCGACATAAAAAAATGGGCGGAGGCCCACGATATTACTTTAGGCGAGGACTCTCTGGAGGAATACTACATTACGCCCGTCATGGTCTCCTCCCCCAGCGATCTTGTCACGCAGCTCTTCATCCCTATTGAAGGCGAGCACTTTTTTAAGGCGGATGCGGTCAAAGACCCCTTCTGACAAAAAGCGCGCCCCCGGCTTTTCAAAGCCGGGGGCGCATGATCTGATCTATAATACCCCTGATCCCCTGTTCACACTTCAGCCTCCAACTGGATTCTCCGGTCCAGCCGGGCCAGGAAAAAAGCCAGCAGAAACCCTCCGCCACAGCAAAGTGCGGACAGAACGCCCTCCCCCGCCCCGCTGTATGAGGTGGGGATGATGACCAGAGTGGAGGCCAGCACAATACCAAAAATCCCATGAAACGCCACGGCGTACCAACGGCGAAAGCACCATGTCACAAACCGCGCCATAAGAAGCACCGTGAGCAGCAGTCCGGGCAGCGAGGCGGACAGCACCAAAAAATCCAGCTCTGCCAGCCCCTCCAGCACCGGCTGATACAGGTCCAGCGCCATCATGACGGAAGAGGATGTCATCCCGGGAATTACAATTCCCATCCCCCAAAGCACTCCACAGAAATTGTACCACCAGAAATTGGGCTCCGCCGAAAAGCGGACTACCCTGCTGATGTAAAAAAGTCCGGCAAATACACTGCAGGCACAAAGCGTCAGACTCACCCAGGCGGCCGCTCCCCGGCCCTCCTTTCCCGCCTCCCGGAAGAGAGAGGGGACCGTCCCCACGATCAAGCCGATAAAAAGCCAGGTGGTTACCGTGTTGGAGCTGTCGATGGCCGCGGCGATCCCCTTGGCAAACCCCATAAACCCAACGCACCAGCCGATCCCCAGGGGAGGCAGCCACCGCCAATATTTGGGCAGCGCCCTGCGGGGATGTGTCAGCACCTCCATAAAGGGGCGATAGATATCAAATACCACCGCCAGCACACCGCCGGATACACCGGGCAAAATAGCCCCCGCTCCAATAAGAACGCCGCACAGCAGGTTTCGCAGCCAATGTATCGCTCTATTTCGTTTTCGGGCTCCGTTCATCTGCTCTGCGCCTCCTCTCTTTTCTATTGTGCATAATAGCAGTTTTGCCCCTCCATTTCAATCCAATACCGGTATACGAAATGAAAAAGTTGCCCAAAATGGAAGCGGCTGCCGGACATTTGTCTAAATCTGATAAAATTCCCGATATATTTTATCCACATTGTAGTTGTTTCCCCTGTTGACAGACCTCCTGATCTTGTGTAAACTAACACCAATCAATTTCATACAGTAAAGACGATGAAGAGAAGAGTAGACGGAACGATACGTCAAAGAGAGCCTCGGTTGGTGTAAAGAGGTACGGAAGGGTCTGTTGAACATGGTCTTGGAGTTGCGTGGCCGACTGCGGTCTGCATAGGTCACGACGGGAGCCGCCCGTCACAGCGCGGAAGTGTGTCTGCACTTTATAAGGCCGTCTTCGTGAGGAGATGTGCGAACCAAGGTGGTACCACGACGGTAAAACGTTCGTCCTTGAAGCTGATGCTTCAGGGATTTTTTTATTGCGGCAACCAAACGGTAAAGGAGCTCGATACTGTGAATCAATCGATTATTCAAATCCAGCGCCTGAGCAAGACCTTCGGCGGGGGCAGCGAGGCTGTCCATGCGCTGGAGGACATCAATCTGGATATCCGGCAGGGCGAGATCTTCGGCATCATCGGCCTCTCCGGCGCGGGCAAGTCCACGCTGGTGCGGTGTATGAACCTGCTGGAGCGTCCCACCTCCGGCTCAGTGTGCGTGGACGGGCAGAACATGACGGACCTCACGGAAAAGGAGCTGCGGCTGGCCCGGCGGAAGATTACCATGATCTTTCAGAGCTTTAACCTCCTGATGCAGCGGACGTGCCTGAAAAATGTTTGCTTTCCCATGGAGATCAGCAACATGCCCAGGGAACAGGCGAAAAAGCGGGCGCTGGAGCTCTTAGAGCTGGTGGGGCTGGGCGACAAGGCAGCCGCCTATCCGGCCCAGCTCTCCGGCGGCCAGAAGCAGCGGGTGGCCATTGCCCGGGCGCTGGCCACAGATCCCAAGGTGCTTCTGTGCGACGAGGCCACCTCCGCCCTGGACCCCACCACCACCGCCTCTATCCTGGGTCTTTTGAAGGACCTGAACCAACAGCTGAGCGTAACCGTGGTGGTTATCACCCACCAGATGAGCGTTATTGAGGATATCTGCACCCGGGTGGCCATTCTGGACGGCGGCGCAGTGGCGGAGCAGGGCGACGTACAGGAGATTTTCTCCAACCCCTCCACCGACGCGGCCCGGCGGCTGGTGTATCCCGGCGGCGTGACCCCGGCCCAGTATCCCGCCGGCGGGCGAACCATCCGTGTGGCTTTTAACGGCGGCACGGCCTACCAGCCCCTCATCGCGTCTCTTGCCATTGACTGCGGCGTAAAGGTGAATATCCTGGGCGCAGACACCCGCAATATCGACGGAAAGGCCTTTGGCACCATGCTGCTGGGCCTGCCTGAGGACCCCAACGAGGCCGCAAAGGCCCTAAGCTATATCCGGGCGCAAAAGAATGTCAGTGTGGAGGAGGTGCAGGACAGCCATGCGTGAAGCGCTTATATCTCTTTTAGAATCCTGGGGCGTCAACAGCGCCGCGGGCCAGGTGGAATTTCTGACCGACCTCGCCATCATGCTCTTTGCCGTGTGGGAGACCATCTACGCCCCCCTGGCGGCCACGGTTTTTGCCTACATCATCGGTCTGCCTCTGGGCATCCTTCTCGTCACCGGCGAGCCGGGCGGCATCCGTCCCATGCCAAAGGCGCTGATGCACATTTTGAACGTGGTGGTAAACCTGCTGCGCTCCATCCCCTTTTTGATTTTGATGGTCCTGGTCTTCCCCCTCTCCCGCCTGATCCTGGGCACCAGCGTAGGTACCACAGCCACCATTATTCCCCTGACTGTGGCAGCGGCCCCCTATGTGGCAAGGCTTGTGGAAATCTCCCTGCGGGAGGTGGATCGGGGCGTAATCGAGGCGGCCCAGGCCATGGGCTGCTCCACCTGGCAGATCGTGACAAAGGTGATGCTGCCGGAGTGCCGCCCCTCCCTCATCAACGGGGCCACCAACGCCTCCATCACGATCCTTGGCTATGGCGCCATGGCCGGCGCCATCGGCGGCGGCGGCCTGGGCTCTATCGCCCTGATGCGGGGCCATGGGCGCAGCCAGTTTGTAGTCATGTACGTGGCCGTCATCATTTTGGTCATCCTGGTCCAGATCATTCAATCCATCGGTACCGCCCTCTCCGTCAAATCGGACCGGCGTATCAATCAAACCGAACAGAAAAGGAGAAAGTAACATGAAAAGAAGAATCTCTGCCCTTGTGCTGGCCGCACTGCTGGTTCTCGGCCTCACCGCCTGCGGCGGCAAAAAAGGCGGCGCCATTAAGGTCGGCGCCACCCCCGCCCCCCACGCCGCCATTCTGGAAGTTGCCAAAGACATTCTGGCAAAGGACGGCTATACCCTGGAGATCGTGGAGTACAACGACTATGTCACCCCCAACGACTCCTTGGAGGACGGCTCTTTGGACGCCAACTACTTCCAGCACATCACCTACATGAACGACTTTAACGCCGAGCACGGCACCCATATGGTCAGCGCCGCCGGCATCCACTACGAGCCCTTCGGCCTGTATGCCGGCAAGACCTCCTCCCTCGCCGGTCTGGCGGACGGCGCGCAGATTGCCGTGCCCAACGACGGCACCAACGAGGCCCGGGCGTTGCTGCTGCTGGAGCAGGAGGGACTGATCAAGCTGAAGGACGGCGTGGGCCTCTCCGCCACCAAGAACGACATTGCCGAAAACCCCCACAACTACGACATTGTAGAGATGGAGGCCCGCCTGCTGCCCACCACGCTGCAGGACGTGGATATGGCTGTTATCAACGGCAACTACGCCATTGACGCGGGGCTGAAGGTATCCGACGCCGTGGCCGTGGAGGCGGCCGACGGCACTGCCGCCGAGGCCTATGTCAACGTGCTGGCCGTGAAGGAGGGCAACGAGAACAGCGAGAGCATTCAGGCCCTGGTGAAGGCCCTGCAAAGCGATGAGGTGCGTACCTTTATCGAGGAGACCTATGACGGCGCTGTGGTGCCCCTGTTCTAAACTGTATACGACAAAGCGGGAGAAACCGGGCGGTTTCTCCCGCTTTGTCTGTTTGCCTAAAATCGACTTGTCTTTTTCGTGGAATTTGGCTGAAATTTTAGAAAAATCCAGTGGCTTTTCTGCTAAGAGAGTGCTAAAATGATGGAACTGCCCATCAATGTGGCAAAATTGGCGCAGACGGGAAAACGCCCCGCAACATGGGCGGCCTTTATTGAAATTCGGGCGCTGTTTGGCGCATGGAGGTCCGTTTTATGGTACACAGCCGGCAAAAAAACTATGAAATCGACATGTGCAGCGGGGCCATCCTGCCAAAACTGCTGCAATTTGCGGTGCCGCTGGCGTTCTCCAGCATTTTGCAGCTGCTGTTTAACGCCGCGGATATCATTGTAGTGGGCCGCTGGGCTGGAGACAACTCTCTGGCGGCGGTGGGGTCCAACACCTCTCTCATCGGGCTTTTGACCAATCTCTTCATTGGGCTGTCGGTGGGTGCAAACATTCTGGCCGCCCGGTTTTACGGCGCCCGGGAGGAGGAGAACCTGCGCCAGACCGTCCACACCTCCATTCTGCTCAGTCTCCTGGGCGGCCTGTTTCTTGCGACGGCAGGCGCTCTGGGGGCCCGCACCATCCTCATCTGGATGCAATCACCCCCCGAGGTGCTGGATCTGGCGGCGCTATATCTGCGGATCTACTTTTTGGGTATGCCCGCCACCATGTTCTACAACTTTGGCGCAGCCCTGCTGCGGGCCGTGGGCGATACCCGCCGCCCGCTGGTATATCTCACCTTGGCCGGCGTCATCAATGTGGCGCTCAATCTGTTTTTCGTCATCGTCTGCCAGCTGGACGTGGCCGGCGTTGCCATTGCAACCGTTGCCTCCCAGTGCGTTTCCGCCCTGCTGGTGCTGCGCTGCCTGACAAAGTCCGGAGGCGCCGTCCGGCTGGACCTGCGGCAGCTGAAGATCCACCCGGCCCGGCTCCGGCAGATCATGCAGGTGGGCGTTCCCGCCGGGATCCAGGGTATTCTGTTCTCCCTCTCCAATGTGGTCATCCAGTCCTCCATCAACTCCTTCGGCAAAGTCGTGATGGCGGGCAATGCCGCGGCCATCAACATTGAGTCCTTTATCTACGCCGCTGTCAACGCCTTCTACCAGGCCAACATCTCCTTTACCAGCCAGAATCTGGGCGCCGGACGGTTGGACCGCATCCGGCCCATCATGCTGTGGTCTCTCGGCTGCGCTGCCGTGGTGTCCAGCGTACTGGGCGGACTCTCCGTGCTGCTGGGCCCGCAGCTGCTGGGGATCTACTCTGACAGCGCCGCCGTCATTGCCGCCGGAATGGACCGCCTTTGGATCGTCTGTATGCTCTATGGCTTGTGCGGATTGATGGATGTGATCGTGGGCACCATCCGGGGTATGGGTTACGCCCTGACCCCCATGCTGGTCACGCTGATCGGCGCCTGCGGCCTGCGGCTGCTGTGGGTGGCCGTCCTCTTTCGTATTCCGGCATACCACACGATCCAAACCGTCTACATCTCCTACCCCGTTTCCTGGACCATTACTGTTCTTGCCCATCTCATCTGCTATGCCGTCTGCATGAAGCGCTTAAAGCGCCGCATGGCAGCGGCGGAAACAACACCGGCGTCATCATAGGACCTGCGGGCTCTCTCCCGCAGATTTCAAAAAGAGGGACGGGCATACACCCGTCCCTCTGACTGGATCTATGCGGTTTTTTCCAAAAATCTCCCCTGCTCTCAGCCCAGCAGCTGCAGCACGCCCTGGGGAACGGCGTTGGCCTGGGCCAGCATCGCCTGG
>CATNDT010000024.1:22297-24444 GCA_950097035.1 uncultured Oscillibacter sp. | reverse complement strand
CGGCCTCCACGCCGGAGGCGGACTCCACAAAGGTGGTGACGGTGGAGGTGCCGGTACAGGCGCCGGCCACGGTGCCGATGGCGTCGGACAGCAGGGCCTCCTTCATGTTGGGCATGCTGCCGTCCTTATCCACCATGCCGGCACGGGAGGCGGTGCCCACCAGGGTGCCGATGGTGTCGAACATGTCGATCATGCAGAAGGTGATGACCAGGGTGACGACGGTGAACCAGCCCACATCCAGAAGGCCCTGGAAGTTAAACTTGAAGAAGGTGGTGGACATCATATCCGCGAAGGGGGGTGCGAAAGAGGCGGACGCCAGAGAGGCGAAGGGGTTGGCCCCCAGGAAAATGGCAGAGCCGGCCCAGTAGATGATGGAGGCCGCCAGCATCCCCAGCAGCACCGCCGCCTTTACGCCCTTTTTCGCCAGAATAACGATGACGAAGAGGCCGATAAACATGGTGACCACGGAGAGGATCATGGCGCTGTAGCCGGAGCCCATGGCCCCCTGGGCCACGCTGGGCGTCAGCGCGCCGAAGAAGTCCCGCATCACAAAGAAGGGGCCGCCGGTCTCGGAATAGATGCCCGCGTTGGACCCCAGGCCGATATTCATCAGCATAATGCCGATGGCGGGGGCGATGCCCAGGCGAACGCCCAGAGGGATGGCCTCCACGATCTTCTCCCGAATGTTCAGCACGGAGAGGACGATGAACACAATGCCCTCAATGAGAATAATGACCAGGGCCGCCTGAAAGCTTGCCACATAGGTCATGCCGGTGAGACCCGCGATGTTGGCGGTGACCACGGCAAAGAAGCTGTTCAGCCCCATGCCGGGGGCCAGCGCAAAGGGTTTGTTGGCCAGAAACGCCATGCAGAACATCGCCACGGCTGAGGCCAGGCAGGTTGCCAGGAATACGCCGTTCCACAGGGAGGAACCCACGTCAAAGTTTGTCAGCAGGTTGGGGTTCAGCGCGATGATGTACGCCATGGTCATAAAGGTGGTGAGACCGGCCAATATCTCCGTGCGGACGGAGGTGCCGTTCTCCTGCAGTTTGAAGAATTTTTCCATAACTCTCCCTCTCTTTTTATTTTCCGCGTCAGCGGTCAGCAAAGTGTACAAGCTCTCCCGGTATCATCATAACATATTTTGCCAAATAATACAAGTCCTTTCTGTCCGCCGCCGGGCGCTTCCGCTTCTCCCCTGCAAAACGGGGCTGCGGACACCCCCGCAGCCCCGTCCCGCCCCTATTCCGCGCCTGTCCCACAGGTCTCCGCCGCCGCCCGGGCCGCCAGCACGTCCTCCGGGGTGATCTTCATCAGATCCTCCCGGGTAACCTGCTCCATGCCCGCCAGGCGGTTGGCCTGGTTCACCAGGATCTTTTCAAAGATATTCCGCACGCCCCGGGCGTTGCCAAAGGAGACGGGGTCGGCGCTCTCCGCGGCGATAAAATCCCGCACCAGCGCCGCCGCCTCTTCCTCCAGCGTATAGCAGCCCCTTTCGCAGCGCATCCGGAAGATCCGCATCATCTCATCGGCCGTGTAGTCCGCAAAGTGCAAAAAGCGGTTGAACCGGGACTCCAGACCCGGGTTGGAGTGAATAAACCGGTCCATCAGCCCGTCGTACCCCGCCACGATGACCACCAGATCATCCCGGTGATCCTCCATGGCTTTTAAAATGGTGTCGATGGCCTCCTGGCCAAAGTCGTTCTCCGACTTTCCGTTCAGGGCATAGGCCTCATCGACAAACAGCACGCCCCCCAGGGCGGACTCCACTGCCTTTCGGGTCTTCAGGGCCGTCTGCCCCACGTAGCCGGCCACCAGGCCGCTGCGGTCCACCTCCACCAGCTGCCCCTTGGACAGGATGCCCAGGCTGTGGTAGATCCGCGCCATGATCCGGGCGATGGTGGTCTTTCCCGTGCCGGGGTTGCCGGAGAACACCATGTGCAGCGACAGCTCGGCGGCGGGCAGGTTCTGCTCTCGCCGCAGCTTGTGGACCGTGACCATATTGATGAGGTTCCGCACCTCCCGCTTTACGGCGAAAAGACCGATGTATCCCTCCAGCTCCGCCTGCAGGTCCTCGATCCTCTCCGGAGGCGGCGCCTCCGCCTCCGGCGGCTTTCCGCCGTCGTTCCCGGTGGAGGCCGCTGCGT
>CATNDT010000024.1:0-22282 GCA_950097035.1 uncultured Oscillibacter sp. | reverse complement strand
CCTCCGGGCAGCGCCATCCTCCTCTGCCTGCCCCTCCGGCGCCCCCTTCTCCGCCTTTTTCCCGTCAGCGGGCGCCGCGGGCGCACCCCAGAAGTCCGCACCCATGCGGTTGAGGTTGTTCTCCGTCATGGTGCGGATCACCTCCAGCTGCCGGAGGATGATCTCGTCCTTTTTGCTCACCTTTTTTCCGTCCAAAACACTCATCCCTTCATCAGATCCGTGTACGCCAGCGCCCGGAAGAGACACGCGGATACCAGCCCCGTCAGGGCTCCGGTAAACAGCGATACCCCCAGCAAAAACGGCAGGCAGTACAGCGGCGCGGTGTTGCCCAATGTCAGCACCGCCGCGGCCACCTGGCCGCAGTTGTGGGCCGCCGCGCCGCCCATGGACACGCCGTAGACGGACAGCCGCCGCAGCCGGGACAGCAGCGTCATAACCAGCATAGCCGCCGCGCCCCCCAGCAGGGAGAACAGCAGCGCGTTCATGTTCCCGGCGAACATGGCCCCCAGCAGGCACCGGGTAAAAAGAATCAGCGCCGCCTGCCCGGGACCCAGGGCGTACAGGGCGAACACCGTTACAATGTTGGCAAGGCCCAGCTTCACCCCCGGAATGGGAACGGCCAGCGACAGGGGGAAAAAATTCTCCAGATAGCTCAGGGCCAGGGCCAGGGCGGTCAACAGGGCGCAGCGGGTCAGCTGATTTGCAGTCAGTTTCACAGCGTTCCTCCTATCCGATCACGGCGTCCACGCCGCCGTCCGCCGTCCCGCCCTCCAGCTGGACGATCACCCGCGCCGGCAGGCAGACGATGCTCTGCCCGCTTCGGGCGATATGGCCGGTGTGCACACAGTCCTGGGAGAGGCAGTCCGCACGCTCCACCCAAATCTCCCCCGCCTGCGCTGCCAGCAGCAGGGTGTGGCCGCAGCTTTGAACCGTATATGTCCGCCGGGCCGGATCTGTCAAGGGGATCTGCTCCACAGTCTCTCCGTCCGCCGTGACCACCGCCGTCAGGACCTCCGCCGTCCCCCGCTCCCGGAAGAGCAGGGCCCCGCAGCCCACTGCCAGGGCTGCCACCAGCAGCGCCACCAGCCCGTCCCAGAGATTGGGCTTTAATTTAGGAGACGGTCTCAAAGGCATATCCGCTCTCCTCATCCGGAGCAAAGGCCCCCGCCAGTCCGGCGGTCACCACCACGCGGCCGTCCGCCGTCACCAGCACCAGGTCAAAGTCCGCCCGCCGCTCCCGCCAGAAGTCCAGAGCCTCCTCCTCTCCCATGACGAAAAGGGCGGTGGAGTAGGCATCGCACATGGTTCCGTTCCCGGGGATCTCTCCCGTGTCCGCCGCCGCCACCACGGTGACAGAGGTGAGCCCATTGTCCGCCGGGTACCCGGTGGCAGGGTCGATAATATGGTGGTAGGTCTTTCCGTTTTCCTCGAAATAGCGCTGGTATCCGCCG
Source organism: uncultured Oscillibacter sp. (assembly GCA_950097035.1). GTDB lineage: Bacteria > Bacillota > Clostridia > Oscillospirales > Oscillospiraceae > Oscillibacter. The sequence goes on along the minus strand of CATNDT010000024.1, from coordinate 20,831 downwards.
GAGGTAACGGCAAAGGCGTTGGTCAGCTCCAGGATGCCCACAAAGGCGCTCTGATCGTCGGGCCGGGCCGGATCCTTGACGCCCACCCGCCAGGGGGTTCCGTCAGGCCGATCCCCCCAGGTCAGCACGTTGCCCCCCAGTGTCGCCAGAGCACGGGGCACCTCGTTCTCCCGAAAGACATCCGTCAGCCTGTCCGCCGCATAGCCCTTGGCAATGCCCCCCAGGTCGATGGATTGGCCCGGAGCCAGGGAGACCGTCCGGTCCTCCAGCCGGACGGCGGAGCCGTCCACCAGATCCAGCAGCTTCTCCAGCTCCGCCCCGCCGGGAACCCGGAAGGTCTCGGCGGTGAAGCCCCAGGCGGAGACCACCGGGGCCACCGTGATGTCAAAGGCCCCTCCCGTCTCCGCGCGGTAGCGCTCCGCCGCGTTCAGAAGGGGGATCAGCTCCTCCCCCAGCTCGCCAAGCTCCAGCGTCCCGGCCTCGTTGAGGCAGGAGACGGCGCTGTCCTCCCTGGTGCGGGAGAGCACGTCCTCCAGCGCCCGGATGCAGTCCTCCGAGGCGTAGGCCGCCCGGGTGCTGTGCCGGCCATAGGTGGAGATCACCATGGCCGTGTCCATGGCGATGACCTGAACGCTCTCCTGCGCCTTGTCCGGGTCCACCCTGGCGCAGGATGTCAGTCCCAATGTCAGAACAAGCGCCGTAGCGGCGCTGATGATACGCTTCATAAACCGTTACCTCTGTTGAACTTTCATTCAAAATTCTCATGAGAACCAAAATAAATGACATACTAGAGACAGTATAGCACGCCCAACGCCATATCTCAACTGCGGATTCCCGCCGGCCCGCAAAAATTAAGGCATATGCTTTACACTTTTACCCTTGCAAAGTCGGAAAAAGTCTGTTATACTATCGGGGTATGTTGGCAGGATGCCCTTCCTGCAGACACAACCAGAAAGAAAACTCCCTGGAGGTCCTTATAAATGCCTAAGAATCCGAACCGTCGTTCCAAGCCGGTCAAACGGGACGAGCCCATGACCGGCGCCATGAAGTTTTTCCTGGCCGGCTGCGTTGCCGAGCTGTATCTTTTGATCGTCCGCCGCTGCTATGTCAACGGAACGGCGGTACAACAGATCGCCTGGTATGACAGCTATCTCTGGGTCCTGGCCGGCATCGGCGCGGTTGCGCTGGCCGTTGGCGTTATTGCAAGCGTAATGTGGAAGTCCGACAAAAAAAAGCGCGTTATCGGCTGGTATGTGACCGGCGCAGGCGCTTTTCTGGCCGTCTCCGCGGTTTTGATCCGCCTGCTGAACGCCCCGGTGGTAACGCTGCTGTCTGTGGTGGTGCCCGTGGTGATGCTCCTGGTGATTTTGTGGAACCTCTACGACCGGGAGTGCGCTGTCTCCCTGACTGTTCTGGGTATATCCCTCATCGTGCTGTGGGTGTGCCGCCGGACGTTGGACGGCGCGCAGTACGGCCTTTTGATCCGCGTGGCCGCCTGTGTGTACCTGCTGCTGTTGGCCGCCGCCGCGGTGCTGGCCCGCAAGGCAAGTCAGAACAAGGGCCGGGTCGGAGCATTCCGCATCCTGCCGGCAGAGGTCGATCTGCTGCCCATCTACACCGCCTGCGGCCTCTCCGTTCTGGGCGTCGCCGTCGCCCTCATCAGCACCACCGCCGCCTATTACGCCATGTGGGTTCTGGGCGTTGTGGTGTTTGCCCTGGCGGTATATTACACGGTAAAACAGCTGTAATTTCCCGTAAGCCCGTCCCCTTTCAGGCTGCCGCTCCCGGCCCGCCTGAAGGGGGTTTTTGCGTGTAATTGACAAAGCTTTCCGCTTTTGATAAAATCGGCTCACCATCACTATTTCAGAGGAGGCATCTGCCATGAAAAAAATCGTCAGCACCGCCAAAGCCCCTGCGGCCATCGGCCCTTACGCCCAGGCCGTCCGGATAGACAACCTCGTCATCACCTCCGGCCAACTGCCCATTGACCCCGCCACCGGCGCCTTCCCCGAAGGCATTCAGGCGCAAACCCGCCAGTCTCTCACCAACGTGAAGGCCATTCTGGAGGAGGCCGGCCTCACCATGAACAGCGTTTTGAAAACCACCGTGTTTCTCAGCGATATGAACAACTTTGCCGCCATGAACGAGGTGTACGCCACCTTCTTCACCGAGGGCAGCTTCCCCGCCCGGTCCGCCGTGGAGGTAGCCCGCCTGCCCAAGGACGCCCTGGTGGAAATTGAGGTCATCGCCGCCGTATAAGCGCCAGAGCTGCCGGAGAGGCGAAAACTCCGCTCTATGCGCGGCAGATCCGACGGAAAGCCGGAACAGCACAGCCCGCAAAACACAAAGCGTCCCCGCCCGGTCCGGGCGGGGACATCTCTTTATCTCTATCTGCGGCGGGGCTTCCCGGACGGACGGCGGCTGCCCCGGCACCGGGCCCGGCCCCCGGCGCGGCGGGCCAGGGCCGCGCTGCACCGGTCAAACAGACGCTCCAGCAGCATCTGGGTGGGCACCACCAGCAGTGCCAGCGCCACCAGCACCAGCCAGCCGGCAAAGCTCAGCCCCGAGAGGGAGAACACCTCCCCAAAGAACACCACCGCAATCAGCACGGCGGCGCTCATGGAGGCCAGCAGAAGGACGCGCTTCCAGTCCAGAGGCCTTGCGGCGTAATAGATCACCATCAGGCAGTTGATGGCCATGATAACCACGCAGATGGTGGATAGCTCCGCCAGCGTCAGCCCCAGCGCGTAGACAAACAGCTCCGCAAACAAAATGACAAAAATCGCCGTCAGCCCACCGGGAAAGGCCCGGCGCAGCACATTGTGGAGAAACTTCCCCTGCACCAGATCGTGGTTTGGCTCCAGCGCCAGGAAAAAGGAGGGGATGCCGATGGTCAAAGAGGAGATCAGCGTGAGCTGAATGGGGACAAAGGGATAGGGAAAGTCCGCAAACAGCGTGATGATGGCCAAAAAGAAGGACAAAATATTCTTCACCAGATACAGCGCCGAGGCCCGCTGAATGTTGTTGATAACCCGGCGGCCCTCCGCCACCACCTTGGGCATGGCGGAAAAGTCGCTGTCCAGCAGCACCAGCTGGGCCACCTGACAGGCCGCGTCCGCCCCCGAGGCCATGGCCACGCCGCAGTCCGCATCCTTCAGCGCCAGCACGTCGTTCACGCCGTCGCCAGTCATAGCCACCGTGTGGCCCTGACTCCGAAGGGCCCTGACGATTTTCCGCTTTTGATTGGGCACCACCCGGCCAAACACCGTGTACTGCCGGACGGCCCGGGCAATCTCCTGATCGGTCGTCAGCTCCCGGGCGTCCACATAGCGCTCCGCCCCCCGGATATCCGCCTGCCGCGCCACGGCGGAGACCGTGATAGGATCGTCTCCGGAAATGACTTTGACCTCCACCCCCTGTTCGGCGAAATAACGAAAGACCTTTGGAGCCGCCGGGCGGATGGGGTTCTCCAGCACCAGCAGCGCCATGGGCAGGATCAGGCCGTGGAGGCGCCCCTCCTCCGCCCGGTCGCACTGGGCCAGCAGCAGCACCCGGCAGCCCTGCTCCGTATAGGTCCGGATGCGGCCTTGCAGCGCCTCCGCCTCCCGGCCCAGAATATACTCCGGGGCGCCAACCACATAAGCTCCCCGGCCCGCAAAATTCACGGCGCTCCACTTAGTTGCCGAGGAAAAGGGCACGGTCTCCCGGCTGGGCCAGGCAAGACCGTTGGAGAACTTCTCCGCAATGGCCCGTGCGGTGTCGTTGTCCGGCTCCAGCGCCCGGTAAAAGGCCCCCAGCGTTTCGCCGATCTCCGTCTCTCCCCAGGCTGCCGCGTCCAGCGTCACCACTTCCCGCACCTGCATCCGGGAACTGGTGACGGTGCCGGTCTTGTCCACACACAGAACATCCACCCGCGCCAATGTCTCAATGGCGTTCATCTCATGGATCAGCGTGCGGTTTCGCGCCAGCCGCACCACACTCACCGCCAGCGCCACGGAGGTCAGCAAAAACAGCCCCTCCGGGATCATGCCGATCAGTGCCGCTACGGTGGACACCACCGACTGCCGCAGCCCCAGGTCCTGCGTGAAATACTGGGTATAGAACAGTGCGCCGCCAATGGGAATCAGCGCCACGCCGATAAAGCGGATCATATGGTCCAGAGAGCGCACCATCTCGCTCTTGCCGGGCCCCGCATCCTTTTTGGCTGCCAGGGTGAGCTTTGCGGCATAGGAGTCTGCCCCCACCTGATCCATCCGGGCCCGGCACTTGCCGGAAATCACAAAGCTGCCGGAGCGGAGACTGTCCCCCGGCCCCTTGGTAATAGCGTCGGCCTCACCGGTAATCAGGGCCTCGTTCACCTGCACCTGCCCGGTGAGCACCGGGCCGTCTGCCGGAATCTGGCATCCGGCGGTCAGCTCCACAACGTCCCCCCGCACCAGGTGGGCCACGGGCAGCTCCGTCACGTTTCCGTCCCGCACCGCCCGGACCCTGGCCGCCGACAGAAGCGACAGCTTTTCAATGGTCCGCTTGGAGCGGATCTGCTGAACGATGCCGATGACCGCGTTGGCCGCCACAATCAGGAGGAAAGTCATATCCTTCCAGTCCCCCACCAGCAGCAGGCAGACAGCCAGCACCACAAAAATCAAGTTGAAATATGTGAAAATATTCTCCCGGATGATCTGTCTATCGGACTTTGTGGGGGAGTCCACCGGGCGGTTGTCCCATCCCGCCTCCGCCAGGTCCCGGGCCTGGGCGGAGGTCAGACCGCCGTCCGGCTGCGGATCAAACCGGGGCATCTCCCTGCGGACAGACGTCTCCCGCTCTTCGGCCTGCCTCTTTTTCATGGAATACCCCCCTGTCGAAAAAACTCTGATCGTGTCTATTATAGCCATTTCCAAACAATTTGTACAGAGTCCGCCGGAAAATTCGCCTGCTCCCTCTCTTTTTCTAAACGGATATTGCCAAGCGCCCCTCCTTGGAGTATACTTTTTCCATCATCTCTCCCCTTTTACAGCGGGAACAAAAACCGCCGGGGCAGAAAGGAATGTTGCCATGTTCGCCTTCAAAAAAGACAGAGAACCGTCTAAAAAGGAGCGTCCCCCCTTCGACCCCCGCAGCCGGGTGGGGCTGTATGCCCTGTGCGGCCTGTATCTGGCCTATCTGCTCTATCAGATGGCCGGCCCCTATTTCAAAGGCCTGCCCTCCGCCCCCTCCACCCCGCTGTTTTTACTTGGAGCGGCGGTGCTGGGCGGCGGCTCGGCCGCACTGCTCTATTTGGCATGGCGGATGTACCGCATGCCTGTCCCGGCGGAGGAAGACCCGGCCGAAGAGGAGACGCCCGCTTTGCAGGAAAACGCCCCGTTTGAGATGGAGGAAGACACCGAATGCGAAGCGGAGGAGGACGGTGCAGACAGAGAGAACCTGTGACAAAACCGCATGCAGCAAACCGGCCCCGGAGTTTTGACTCCGGAGCCGGTTTGTTATCTCACCGTGTATGGGTATGCCTTATTCCAGGCCGTTCAGCTTGTTAAACAGATTTCCGGCATCCGCACCGGCCACCAGAGCGTCGGTGTCCTCCTCGGTGGAGGCAATGGCCACCACACGTCCCAGAATCTCCAGATGCTCGTCGCCCTTGGCGGCAATGCCGATGACAAGCTTCACCCTGTCGCCGTTCCAGTCGATTCCGTCGGGATAGGTCATAACCACAATACCCGTGCGCTTGATGAGGGGCTTGACATCGTTGGTGCCGTGGGGAATGGCCACGTGGCTGCCGATCGCCACGGAGAAGCTGGCCTCCCGGTCCAGCATGCCCTGGATATAACCGTCGTCCACATAACCGCTCTCCACCATCAGTCTGCCGCAGGCGCGGATCGCCTCCTCCGGCGTGACAGGGGCGCAGCCCAAAACGATATTTTTCCGCTCCAGCAGCGTCTGCGCAGCGGCGGCCGGCTCCTCCTTGATCTCCGCCGCAGGGGCAGAGACTGCGGGGGTCTCAGGGGCGGTGCCGCCTTTGCGGGCCTCCAGCAACTCCTTGACCAAAACGTCGTACTCCGGCGCGCCCATGAAGTTTTTGATGGGGATGATCCGGGCCTGGGGAGCGCGCTCCGCCGCCCGGCCGGACAGCTCGTGGTGGGTCACTACGATCTGGCAGTCGCCGGGGATCTCTGAAACCGGGTAGTGGATCACTTCAATATCGGTAATGCCCGCATCCTTCAGCTTGTTCCGCACCATGGTCGCGCCCATGGCGGAGGAGCCCATGCCCGCATCGCAGGCGAAGACGATCTTCCGCACGTCTTTGGCGTTTACGGAGACCCCGGTGGAGGCGGCGGGAGCGCTCTGGCCTTTGGAGGCGGCCTTAGAGGCGGCCACCTGCTGTTTCGCCGCTTCCAGGTCGGCGTCCTTGCCGAAGAACTTCAGCAAAAACGCGGAGATCAGAAAGCTGACCACAGCGGCCACGGCAATGCCGGCAATGTTGGCAAAATACCCGCCCCTGGGGGTCATAAGCATCTCGGCGATGATGCTGCCGGGAGAGGCCGCGGCCACCAGGCCGCCGCCCAGGGCGGAGAGGGTGAAGATGCCCGCGATGTTGCCGACCATGGGCCCCAGAATGACGATGGGGTTCATGAGGACATAGGGGAAGTAGATCTCGTGAATGCCGCCTACAAACTGGATGAAGGCGGCGGCGCCGGCGGAGGAGCGGGTCTCGCCCCTGCCGGCCACGCAGTAGGCCAGCAGCAGACCCAAACCGGGGCCCGGGTTGGACTCGATCATAAACAGGATGGACTTGCCGGCCTCCAGAGCCTCGGCGGTGCCGATGGGGGTAAACACGCCGTGGTTGATGGCGTTATTCAGGAAGAGCACCTTGGCGGGCTCCACCAGCACGGCGGTCAGGGGCAGCAGCCCGTTGTTCACCAGAAGGCCGACGCCCTTTTCCAGAATGCCGGTGAGGAACACGCAGGCAGGGCCGATGACAAAGATGGACAGCACAGCCAGAATGCCGCCGATGATGCCCACGGAGAAATTATTGACCACCATCTCAAAGCCGGCGGGAATGTGGCCCTCCATCTTCTCGTCAAACTTTTTGATACACCAGCCGCCCAGAGGGCCGCAGATCATGGCGCCGATGAACATGGTGCTGGTGGTGGAGGCGATGGCGCCCAGAGTGGCCAGGGCGCCGGCCACAGCGCCCTTCTGACCGCCCACGGCCTTGCCGCCGGTGTAGCCGATCAGGATGGGCAGCAGATAGGAGAGCATGGGGCCCACCATGGTGTTGATGGTTTCGGCAGGTCCCCACTTGCCCAGCCAGCCGTCCGGAATAAAGAGGGCGGCGATGAGGCCCCAGGCGATAAAGGCCCCGATGTTGGGCATGACCATGCCGCTGAGGAAGCGCCCGAATTTTTGAACGCGCTCTTTCATGGTTCAAGGATCCTTTCTCTATGGATTGTAGGATTGTAATGGTGCGGCAGACAGATCACTGCGCCGTGGAACCTGCGAGATACCCCTCTACCCCGGCCAGCGTGGAGAGGCTCATGGCCTCCTGGGTGACCTTCCGGGCCTCGCTGCCCAGCCACTTGTGGATCGCCGCCCGTGTGGACAGCACCGCCGAGGCGCTGACGGAGAACTCGTCCAATCCCCAGGTCATCAGCAACGGCAGCAGGCGGGGGTCCGCCGCGGCCTCGCCGCACATCCCCACGGGAATGCCCGCCTCCCTGGCAGCGGTAATGACCTTTCGGATAGAGCGAAGCACCGCGGGCTGCAGGGGAGAGTAGAGCTTTTCCACCTTCGCGTTGCCCCGGTCCACCGCCATGGTGTACTGGGTGAGATCGTTGGTGCCGATGGAGAAGAAGTCGCACTCCCTGGCCAGCAGGTCCGCAATGAACGCCGCCGCCGGCGTCTCGATCATGGCGCCCAGGGCGATGTCCCTGTCATAGGGGACCTTGGCCTCCTCCAGCTCCTTTTTGCACTGCTCCAGCAGCTCCCGTACGTCCCGCACCTCGTCCACACAGGTAACCAGGGGCAGCATAATTTTGATGTTGCGGTTTTCCGCACCGGCCCGCAGCAGCGCCCGGAGCTGGACCTTATACAGCTCCGGACGGTCCAGGCAGTACCGGATGGCCCGGTAGCCCAGGAAGGGATTCTCCTCCCTGTCCATGCCCAGATATTCGATGGCCTTGTCACCGCCCACGTCCAGCGTGCGGATAATGACCTCTTTTCCGGCCATGATGTCGGACACGGCCTTGTAGGCCTCGTACTGCACCGTCTCATCCGGCAGGCTGGTACGGTTCATAAACAGGAACTCCGTGCGGAACAGACCGATGCCCTCCGCACCGGACTGGACCGCCGTCTCGGCGTCCGCCGGGGAACCGATATTGGCGTACAGGCTGTACTTCGTCCCGTCCGCGTCCACAGTGGGCCGGTCACGGTAAACGCCCAGCGCCGCCCGCTGTGCAAGGTACGCCTCCTGACGGGTCAGGTAGTCCTTCCGGGTAAGCTCGTCGGGATTCAAAATGGCGACGCCCTCGCCGCCGTCCACGATCAGTCCGTCGCCGTCCTTCACGGTGTCCAGCACCTTTTGGACGCTGAGTACCGCGGGCAGCTCCAGCGCCCGGGCCAAAATGGCGGAGTGGCTGGTTTTGCCGCCGGTGGCGGTGAGGATGGCAGCCACGTTTTCCTTTCGCAGCCCCACCGTCATGGAGGGCGTCAGGTCCCGGGCCACCAGCACGCTGCCGGCGGGCAACCGGGAGAGATCCGTCTCCTCCGTTCCCAGAAGGATGGACAGCAGCCGGGTGCGGATGTCCCGCACGTCGGTGGCCCGCTGGCGCATCAGCTCATCCTCCACGGCGGCAAACATGTCCGCGTACATGGTGCACACACTGTCCACCGCCGCCTCGGCGCAGGAGCCGCCGTCGATAGCCTCCTGCATCTGGGAGAGCATAAAGGGGTCCGCCAGCATGGCCACCTGACCGGTGAGGATCTCGGACTCCTTCTGTCCTACCCGCTCCCGGATCTCCGCCGCCATGGCGGTGGTGCGCTGATTAAACCGCTCGATTCCCTCCTGCAGGCGCGCCTTCTCCGAGTCCTTGCCGGAGTAGGTGACGCCGGAGTAGTCCAGGCTCTCCTCCCGGACGCATACCGCCCGGCCCAGACCGATGCCGTCTGAGGCGGCAATTCCCCGCAGAATCATCCCGCACCTCCGTTACATGTCGCCCAAACCGGACTCCACCAGCTTCACGGCGGCGGCCAGGGCCTCCGCCTCCTGCTCGCCTGTGCACTGGATTTCGATTTCGCTGCCCTGCTTGATGCAGGAGGCCATCAGATTCATAATGCTCTTGGCGTTGATGGGCTTGCCGTTGAAAATGATGCTGACCTCGCTCTTATACTTGTTCATCTCCGTGACGAACAGCTGGGCCGGACGCATATGCAGCCCCTGGGGATTGATGACCTTTGTCGTTGCAGATACCATGATGTTACTTCCTTTCCAAAATAAAATAATATCTTTATGACCTTTCAATCATAAATCACAAAAAAAATCCTACGCCACCGTGATTCCGGTGCACTCCGAATATGCGGGTCCCGGAGCCCGGTCCGTAATGATGTTCGCCTCCTCAACGGGGAAGGCCACCGCCGCACACACACGGCCAAACTTGCTGGAGTCCACCAGCATATACACCCGCCGCGCCCTGGCCGCTGCCAGGGCTTTCAGCGCCGCGTCCTCCGGCTCGGGCACCGTGAAGCCCTGCTCTGCCGTGACGCCTCCGGCCCCCAGAAAGGCCTTGGTAAAATTATACCGCCGCAGGGCGTCCATAGCCTCCGCCCCCACAGTGGAGGCCGTGTCCCGCTTCAGCGCACCGCCCAGCATATACACCCGCAGCCCCCGCTCCAGCAGCCAGAAGGCACACTCCACACCGTTGGTTACAAACAGGGCCCTGGTGGGCTTCAGATGTTCCGTCATCCGCATGACGGTGCTCCCCCCGTCCAAAAAGACGATGTCGTCATCCTCAATCAGCCCGGCGGCATACTGGGCGATCCGCTCCTTCTCGGGGATGTGGAGCCCCCGCTTAACCGACATCTCCGGCTCCTCGCTTAAAAATTCCCCGTTTAGCTGCACGGCGCCGCCGTGGACCTTGCTGAGCTTCCCCTGCTTTGCCAGGGCGTTCAGATCCCGGCGAATCGTCGCCTCAGACGCCCCCGTCACCTGGCAGAGATCGGTGACGCTGGCCGCCCGCCGCTCCGCCAGCTCGCGTAAAATTGCCTCTGCACGCTGTTCTGCCAACATCTTATTCTCCGCCTCCTGTTTGATTGAATTTTATCGTTTTGTGTTTCTGTCATTTATATTACCGGATATTTCAATCAAAGTCAACTTTTATCAATCAATTTCAATCACAAAAATCTCACTCTATTTTTGTGCAATATTACAGGGCCCTCTTAAGTATATCTCCCCTGACCCCGAAAATTCGCAAAAAAGCGGGGACCCGGCGCGCGTTTGCGCCAGGTCCCCGCCTTTTTCGGCGATTATAGAGCCGTATCACACCACAGCCAGCGCCCGGTAAACGTCCAGGATCCGCCCGGTCAACGGATTTTCCGGCTTTAATCCGGTGTAGGCCGCCAGCGCCGCCGCCGGTCCCTCTGCCCGGATCTTCTGCAGCATCTCCACACTCTGCCTGTCATCGGGGCAGTCAAAGCGGAGCGCCGCCGCCGCGCCGAAGATCAGGTGATCCACCGGCAGGCCGAAGGAGTCAGCCGTTACCAGGGGCTTAATAAGCCGGTCGGCGGGGTCCAGCTTCCGCAGGGGCTCCCGGCCCACGCGCTCCACCTCGTCCGCCAGATACGGATTGTGCAGGCGGCCAAAGATCTTCTCAATATAGGCATGGTGGGCGTCCGCGTCAAAGGCGAACTCCCGGATCAACCCCTCGCCGCTCTCGCACATGGCGGCGTGCACAATATGGCCGACAGCCGGGTCCTGAATGCTCTCTAAAATCGTCTTATACCCCTTCATATGGCCCAGATATGCGCAGATAGCATGGCCGCTGTTCAGCGTAAAGAGCTTTCGCTCCAGATATGCCAGAAGGTTGTCCACAAAGGTGAGCCCCACGATCTCCGGCTTTTCGCCCTTCCATGCGCAGGACTCCACATCCCACTCCATATAGCTCTCCACCGCCGCATCCAGGGGATTTTCAAAGTTGGGCTTGGGGCAGATGCGGTCTACCGCGCAGTCGGCAAAGCCGATGTGCTCCTCCGCAAAGGCGGCCTCCGCTTCATCAAGATGCTCCATGACAAACCCCTTGAGACGGGTGGTGGTCCGCAGGCCGTTTTCGCAGCAGATGATATTCATGGGGGCGGTGTTCCCTGCGGCCATACGGGCCCGGATACCGGCGGCAATGGGCTTTGCAATGATGGGAGCCACCAGCGGGCCCACCGCTGTCGCAATCAGGTCGCAGGAGGCGATTACCGGAATGACCTCGTCCGTGCCGGAGTTGACGGCGCTGACGTTTTCAATCTCCCACTCGTCGCACTCCCGGTCCAGAATATGCACCGTATAGCGCCTGCGGGCATTGATCTCCTCAATGATCGGCTCCACCACGTCCGCAAAGGTGACATGCCAGCCGCTCCTCTCCAGCAGCGCGCCGATAAAGCCGCGGCCGATGTTGCCGGCTCCAAACATAATTGCCTGTTTCATAAGCTCCTCCTCGTTCAATCCTTTTTACGTTCTCTGCGGGCAAAGGAATCTCTCTCCGGTTTTGGACAGATTGGGGACAGTATACTACTTTCTCCCAATCTGAGCAAGGGAAAACATGCGAATATTATATTTCCTGCATATTGCAGCTGAAATCAGCCGTTTCATAAAATCAACACATCGCCTCATATTTTTTCCATGAGATCGGGAAAACTATAGAGATCTCCTGGTAATATAAGAGATCTTCTGGTAATATTAAGAGATCTTCCGGTAATTTATAGGCAGGGAGGCGATGGGCATGGCCCCAACACGGCGGATCGAAGAGCTGGATTTTGCGCGGGCAGCCGCTATGCTGGCCGTAATAGCCATCCATGTAACCAGTACATTTATCAATGCAAAAAGCGCCTATACGCTGCTGGGTATGAATCTGGCGTTTATCCTCAATCAGGCCGCCCGGTTTGCCGTGCCGCTGTTCATCCTCATATCCGGCGTTTCGCTGCGGCTGCGTTCACCGATTGACGAGACGCCTGCCGCCTTTTACAAAAAGCGGCTTTTCAAAACAGGCGGCCCTTACCTCTTTTGGTTTACGGCCTACTTTCTTTACAACTATCCCGGAATTTTAACGCCGCCTTTCCACAGGGGATGGCGCGGCGCCATCGTTTTTCTCAGATCCCTTCTGCGGGGCCGGGCCGCGCCCCATCTCTATTTTATGATCGTCCTTTTCCAGCTCTATCTGCTCTACCCCGTCGTAAAACGTTACGCTATAAAGTCCGCCGGAACCGGCGTGCTGCTCTCCTTTACGGTCACCTATGGGATCCAGCAGCTCTTCCTCCTCTCAAGATCCGGCATGGACCTGATCCCCGCGTTTCTCCGGCCCTGCCTGTGGATACTCTTTCCCACCTGGATCTTCTATTTTGTCCTGGGCGTCTCCCTGACATATGAACGCATCCTGCTCGTCCGGCAGTTCTCCCAAAAAGCCGCCGTCCCCATCCTCGTCTCCACCGCGCTGCTTGGCGTGCTGTCCATTCTGGAGAGCAAAGCGCTGAACTCAACAGATTCTATCCGGGCCGCCTGGAACATATACACCGTACTGGTGTTTTTCAGTCTGTTCGCCGTCTGGCCTTTGATCGGACGCCTCCGGTTTCTCCCCCGCATGATAAAATTTTTAGCAGACCACTCTATGACTGTTTACTTTGGACATGTTTTCATCCTGTACTTTTTCCGCTCTTATCCTCTGTTCACAACGGGTACTGCCGGGATGCTCCTGCTCTATTTGGCCGTGTCCACAGTATCGATCCTGGCAGCATTCCTGATCGACACGCTCCATGCGGCAATTTTAAAAAAATAATACCAATACCGTGAAAACAGGAGAAGCGGACCGGAAAACGGTGGTCTCCGGTCCGCTTCTGCGCGGTATTTATATTTCAGGAAATCCTGTGTAATTCCCCCCACTCGCACATCGCATCCAAAATGGGGATCAGGGACCTGCCCCGCTCTGTCAGGCTGTACTCCACCTTGGGCGGAATCTGCGGGTATTCCTCCCGGTGTACCAGTCCGTCTGCTTCCAACTCCTTCAGGGTGGAACTCAGTGTCTTATAGGAGATCTCCGCAATATATTTTTTCATCTCGTTAAAGCGGACAATCTCAAACTCCATCAGCGTGTAGAGAATGGTCATCTTATATTTCCCGTTGATCAGCGACAGGGTATAGCTGAACCCCGTATTGCCCAAACACTCTTTTGCAATACAGCGATTGCCCATCTTACACTCTCCTTCAGGTAAGTATCGCACTTAAATGTGCGTACTTGATTTTTCTCCTGTTCTTGCTATGATAATACTGTCAGACGCGGAGAAAGTCAAGTCCGCAGAGTAACGCATAACAGGAGGCTACATCACTATGAGCAAAAAAATTGTTGTAATCACCGGCAGTCCCCGAAAAAGCGGCAACAGCTTTGCCATGACGGAGGCGTTCATTCAGGCGGCGGAAGCCAAAGGCCACCAGGTCACCCGGTTTGACGCGGCAATGAAAAACGTGGGCGGCTGCCGCGCCTGCGAGACCTGCTTTAAAACCGGAAAGGCCTGCTCCTTTGACGATGATTTCAACACCCTTGCCCCCGCTATTCTGGAGGCGGACGCAGTCGTCTTTACCATGCCGGTCTACTGGTACTCCATCCCCGCCCAGATCAAGGGCGTGATCGACAAGCTGTTCTCCCTGGTTGTAGGCGGCAAGGACATCGCAGGCAAAGCGTGCGCCCTGATCACCTGCTGCGAGGAAGACGACCTCTCCGTTATGGACGGTGTGCGCATCCCGCTGGAGCGCTCCGCCGCACTGCTGAAATGGCACATGGCGGGCGAGGTGCTGATCCCCGGCGTTCTCAACGTGGGCGACATTGAAAAGACGGATGGCTGCCGGCAGGCGGCGGCCCTGGCGGACAAGATCTGATCAGGCGCCATGCAATCGAAAAAAGACAGCAAAAAGGCCTTGAAAACTTACGTTTTCAAGGCCTTTTTGCTTGGTGGAGATAAGCGGGATCGAACCGCTGACCTCTTGAATGCCATTCAAGCGCTCTCCCAGCTGAGCTATACCCCCATATTGCGCGTCCCGGATCGCCGGAACAGTTGATAGTATAACAAAGCAATTCCCAATTGTCAACAGAAATTCTTTATTTTCTCAAAAAATTTTTCCACCTCTTCCACCGGCAATTTTAGCTTGCAATCCATGCCCGAAATTGTTAACATAGAACTATTAAGAAGGGGGGCCTTATCTGTGACGATTCACCAATCCGCAGAGGATTATCTGGAGTCCATTCTAATCCTGCGGGAGCGGCGGGGCACGGTGCGCTCCATCGACATTGTCAACGAGCTGGGGTTTTCTAAACCCAGCGTCAGCATCGCCATGAAAAAGCTGCGGGAAAACGGCTATATCTCCATGTCGCCGGACGGTCTGATTACCCTGAACGACAGCGGACTGGAAATTGCCAGCCGGATCTACCACCGCCACAGAACCCTCACCCAGCTGTTCACGCTGCTGGGCGTATCCCAGGAAAATGCGGCGGCAGACGCATGCAAGGTGGAGCACGACCTCAGCGAGGAGACCTTTGCCCGCATACACGACTTTGTAAAACGCGCGGAGCGGAAAAATGCGGAACAGTCCTGATTCTCTTTTGCGCCCCGGCTGCCTTTTGCCGTGCAGCCGGGGCGCTTCTTACCCGCCCTCAGCCGGGCAGCTCATCCAGAGAGGCGAAGGTATATCCCATCCCCTCCCACTTAGTTAAAAGCTCATCCAGAATATCGGCGTTGGTTTTGGACGTGGAGTGCAGAAGCACGATAGCCCCGTCGTGGACCCGGGGCAGCAGCTTGCCGTAGGCCTGCTCCGCCGTGGGCTGGTTGTCCACATACCAGTCCACATAGGCAAGGCTCCAGAACACCGTCTTATACCCCAGCGCCTTGGCCTGCTTCAGGTTCTCCTCGTTGTACTTCCCCTGGGGCGGGCGGTAATAGTTGGACAGCTCCCGGCCTGTGGTCTCCCTATACAGCGCGGCCAAATCGTCCAGCTCCTTCTGAAAGGCCGCCTGATCCGAGATCTTGGACATGTCCGGATGGTGGAAGGTGTGGTTTCCCACAATGTGCCCCTCCTCCGCCATGCGGCATATGATATCCGGCGCGGTCTCCACCATATTGCCCACCACGAAGAAGGCGGCGGGGGCGTTGTGCTTTTTCAAGGCGTCCAGGATCTTCTCCGTGTACCCGTTTTCATAGCCGCAGTCAAAGGTCAGGTAAAGCACCTTTTTCGAGGTATCCCCCAGAAAACACGCGTCATACTGGGCCAGCTGCTCCGTCGTGGCGTTCCCGATCGGAGACTCCCCCTCGGTTTGAAAAGAAAGCCCCCAGTTGTCTGTGGACGCCGGTATCGCCGCAGGCAGAGAGGCCGGGACAAAGCCGGTCCCCATGCGTAAAAGCGCGCTGCCGGCAGCCCAGAGCCCCACGGCCAGCGCAAGCAGAAACACCGCTCTTCTGCCGTCAAATCGATATCCCATAAAACCCTCCTGATCTTCATCTTTAAGAATCCTGATTCAGGTTGTGCGTCCGCCCTTTGATTATGCGGATATTCTCCCTTGTAAAAATTGCAAAAGCAGGCGAAACGCCCCAGAACACTCCGAAAGAGCGCAAAAAAGCGCGCTGTGAAAACCGGTCTCACAGCGCGCTTTTTGATTGTGTTGCCCGTTACATGGCCTTTACCTCGTCAAAAATCCTCTCAATCTCCGCATCCGGCTTTGCAGTGGCCAAACTCACCGTTACAATGGCGATGCACGCCACGATAAACGCAGGCAGCAGCTCGTAGATGTCCCATATGCCGCCCAGTGGCTTCACCATGAATTTCCAGATGAAGATCATGGCGCCGCCGGCCACAAGTCCCGCCAAAATGCCCTGACGGTTGCTGCGCTTCCAGAACAGGGCGCACAGCATGGCGGGGCCGAAGGTGGCGCCGAAGCCCGCCCAGGCAAAGGAGACGATCTGGAACACGTTGCTGTCCGGATCGCGGGCCAGAAACAGGGCGATCACGGCAATGACCACCACGGTGAGCCGGGCCGTCAGCATGGTCTGCTTTTCCGTCAGTTTCCCAGGGAACACCTGCTGGGCGATATTCTCGGAAAACGCGGAGGCGGCAGCCAGCAGCTGGCTGTCGGCAGTGGACATGGTGGCAGCCAGAATGCCCGCCAGAATGCAGCCCGCGATGATGGCGGGGAAGATGCCATATCCGGACAGCAGGTCCGCCAGGCGGACAATAACCGTCTCGGTGGCGCTGCCCTCCAGCAGGGGTACCCGGCCTGTGGCGGAAACGGCGTGGCCCACAATGCCGATGAACACCGCCACACCCATGGAAATCACCACCCACACGGAGGCGATCCGCCGGGACAGCTTCAGCTCGTTTTCATCCCGGATCGCCATAAACCGCACCAGAATATGCGGCATGCCGAAATAGCCCAGCCCCCAGGCCATCATGGAGATGATGCGGATAAAGCCGTAGGGCTCCGCGCCGCCGGTGGAGACGTTATAGGTCTGGGTAAAACTGAGAAAGCCGGGCAGCGTCCGGGCGTGGTCCAGAACCGCACCCATACCGCCGGCCTGAACGATACCGAACACCACAATAATCGCCAGGGCGGCAGTCATGATGACGGACTGAATCAGGTCCATGGTAGCCACGGCGCTGAAACCGCCGATCGAGGTATAGCTGATGATGACAACGGCGCCGATGACCACCGCCATCATGTAGTTCCAGCCGAACAGGCTGTTGAACAGCTTGCCGATCGCCGCCAGGCCGGAGGCCACATAGGGGACAAAGAAAATCAGGATAATCAAAGCCGAGATGCACATAATCACCGGCTTCTTCTCGCCGTATCGCTTGGAGATAAAGCTGGGAATGGTGATGGCGTCCAGTCTCACGCTGTAGCGGCGCAGCAGCTTCGCCACCAGCAGAAAATTCAGATAGGTACCCACCGCCAGGCCAATGGCGGTCCAGCTGGCGTCGGCCACGCCGCTGAGATAGGCCAGCCCCGGGATCCCCATGAGAAGATAGCTGCTCATATCAGATGCCTCGGCGCTCATGGCGGTAACCAGGGGGCCAATTCCCCGCCCGCCCAGGTAAAAACCCTCGGCGCTCTTTTTGGAATGGCGGCCGATCATCACACCTGTGAAAATCACGAAACAGAGGTACAGAATGATGGCGGCCATAATGCAGATTTGTGCGCTAGTCATAATCTCTCTCCTTAAACCATGTATTCAACGGGTGACATCATACCACACTTTTTACAAGAATGAAATACAGAATACAGTATAGAATTCATTCTATACTGTATTCTGTATTTCTAATATATCTCCATTGATATCCTTGAATTTTTAACTGAACGATTTATTGGAAACAAACAGTTCTAAAAAATAAAATATTATTTCTCCTCCGTGCTTTTCGCACGGTAACCCTCCAAAAACATCGGTGTTACGCTGTCGGTATACGCCACAAGGGAGTACTCGCCGCCGCAGAGGCACCAGTCGTACAGCAGCGCCCGCTCCCACAGGGCGTAGGCCTTAACAATGTCGTTCACTGTGCGGTCCGTCCGCAGCTGTCCCGTCCGCTGTCCCTCGCCGATGATTTTCCGCAGCAGTTTAAAATAGGTGCGGTTCCGGTCCAGCAGGTGCTTCTCTCCCCGGGCCAGCAGCTGGGTGGACAGCAGCCGGGCCAGCAGATCCATGGATACGCCGCCGTCGATCATGGCAAACAGCTCGTGATTCAGGAATACCAGCTTCTCCATGGCATCCTGATACCGGTCCATAACCTCCGTCAGCTGCTCGTACTTCTCGTCAAATACGTTGGCCAGCGTGCCAAGCAGGGCGTCCTTGCCGTCAAAATAGTGGTAAAAAGACCCCTTGGAGGTCTCGGACTCAAAAACGATGTCCTCCACGGTGGTTTCCTCATAGCCCTGTTCATAAAACAGCTTCCAGGCAGCGGAGATGATCCGCCCCTTCGTGTTTCTGGTATTCTTCCTCGGCATACCCACGCCCCCTTTCTTTCAGCATAACACATCTGCCCAAAAACCGCAAATGGACCGCACAAAGACCGGGCGCTTGTTTTCCCGGCTGCAAAGAGCGCGGCACCCACCAGATATTCAGCATGTTTTGCATGTTTTGCAGCACATTCTCCCGTATTTTCCCACATTGAGTGCTGCTATAATAGAGTCAACAAGACTTTAGGGGGGAGCGGTTTTGCAATTCTGGAAAATGAACGGAGCCGGAAACGACTTTATCATTCTGAACAATCTGGAGGAACATCTCCCGGCGGAGGTATTCCCCCACATGGCCAGGACCCTGTGCCAACGGCACCTGTCCATCGGGGCCGACGGGTTGATGGTGGTGGAGGCCCCCACCCAGGGCGGCGACTACAAAATGCTGTTTTTCAATTCCGACGGCAGTGCAGGCGAGATGTGCGGCAACGGCGCCCGATGCATCTGCCGCTACGGTTATGAAAGGGGCCTGGCCGGAGAGGCCCAGCGGGTGGAGACCACCGCAGGCCTGATTGCCGGCCGGCGGATCGACCGGCGGCACTACCGCATCCGCCTCAACGACCCCACCGTCATCCGCCTGGACTGCCCTGTGGAGGTGGACAGCACGGAATACCCCTGCGCCTATGTGGAGTTGGGCAGCCCCGGCCTGCCTCACGCGGTGGTGCCCTTCCCCCATCTCCGGGACGCGGACGAGAGCGCCCTGCGGGAACTGGGCCGAAAGCTCCGTTTTCACCCCGCCTTTCCCAAAGGAGCCAATGTGAACTTTTACGAGCTCACCAGCGACGGCCGCCTTTACGAGCACACCTTTGAGCGGGGTGTGGAGGACTTCACCTATGCCTGCGGCACCGGCACCGGTTCCGTGGTGGCGGTGCTGACCCTTCAGGGCAGAGTCTCCGGCAAAGACGTCCGCGTGGAGATGCCCGGCGGTGAACTGACGATCGACGTCAGCTGTCAGGGCCCGGAGATCCGGGATCTCTACCTCACCGGCCCCACCAATATTGTGTGCCGGGGCGAGGTCACAGACGAAGAACTGCTTCCCGTGTAAGACGACCGTAAGGAGGAATTCTCAATGGAAAAGAAATCAATTGCCAGAAACTACGCCTTTTTAGCCGTAATGCTGGGAGCCATGATCCTGGGCGCCGTTGTGGGCTGGATCTTCCCCGCCACAGAGGAGAGCGCCGGCGCCACCGTGCTCAAACCCCTGGGCACCGTGTTCATCAACATGATGTTCTGCATCGTGGTACCTATGGTCTTCGCCTCTATCTCCGGCGCCGTGGCCAATATGAAGAGCCGGAGACGGGCCGGGAAAATCATGGGTGTCACTGTTGGGACCTTTGTCGTTACCGGTACCATCGCCGCCGTCATCATGTTTGTGCTGATGAAGGTGTTTCCCCCGGTGCTTACCGCCTGGACGGAGCTTCCCGCCGGGGAGATGGGCGAGTATGCCTCCGTCAGCGAGATGGTCGTCAACTTCTTTACTGCAGAGGATTTTGTGGGCCTGCTGACCCGCCGAGCGATGCTGCCCCTGATCGTATTTTCGCTGCTCTTCGGCTTTTCCGTAAATCTCAACGGCGGCGCGGAGACGCCCGTGGGCCGGTTTTTGGAGGATCTCTCCAACGTCATGATGAAGTTTGTAAAACTCGTCACCTATTACGCTCCCGTGGCCTTCTTCGGCTTTTTCGCCGATCTGGTGGCCACCTATGGCTCCCAAATCACCCAGTCCTATGCCCGGGCCATGGCGGTATACTACCCCCTGTGCCTGATCTATATCTTCACAGCCTGGCCGCTGTTCGCGTGGTTCGGCGGCGGCAGGGGCGCGGTGAGAACCATGTTCCGCCACATTACCAAGCCCGCTATCGTATCCCTTGGCACCTGCTCCTCCGTAGCCACCATCCCCACCAACATAGAGGAGGCGGCGGACACGGGAATCAGCAAGGACGTGGCCGACATGGTGCTGCCGCTGGGCGCCACCATGCACATGGACGGCTCATGCTTTAGCTGTGTGCTGAAAATCGCCTTTGTGCTGGGCGTGTTCGGTCAGCGGCTGGACTTCGGGATGCTGATTCCCGTGGTGCTGGTGGCAGTGCTCAGCTCTGTTGGCATGAGCGGCGTACCCGGCGGCGGCTACATCGGCGAGTATATCATCTGCTCCATCTTCTTCCCTACCCAGATGGAGATCGCCTTCCCCATCCTGGTGGTCATCGGCAATCTGGTGGATCCCCCCGCCACCATGATTAACGCCGCCGGAGACTACGTGGTCTGTTACATCGTCTCCCGCTTTACGGACGGAAAGGACTGGCTGCAAAGGGCCGCCGCCGGCAAAAAATGATATAGACCTTTGGGGCCAACGCCGTACTTTATCGGTGTTGGCCCCATTTTCAGGTTCTATTTCAGTACAACAGTGTAAATCGTAAAGGAACGGGGACACCCCGAAAACAACAGGCAGCACAGGGGCGCGGGAAAGGACGCGCAGGGAAATCATGGGCGATAAGCTGGTACGCCTGATTGAAAGGGACGCGGTGAAACAGTGAAAACTACACCGAGAGCCGCAGCGCCGGACAGCCGGAAAGAGGGAACCATGAACGACAACAAGCTGACTAT
>CATNDT010000023.1 GCA_950097035.1 uncultured Oscillibacter sp. | reverse complement strand
ATGGCCATTGTGGTGTCCACCCCCTTCGCCATCCTCTTCGGCGGCGGCTACGGCCTGCTCCTGAACAGGATCAAGGGCGGCGAGATGATGGTGGCCACCTATGTGGGCTTCTCCTCGGTGTCCTTCATGTGCATCATGTGGCTGCTGATTCCCTACAAGAATCCCTCTATCGTCATGGCGTACACCGGCGTGGGACTGCGGAATATGTTCGCTTTGGACAGCTTCTACGCGGGCGTCCTCTCCAACTTCCTGGAGATCGACCTGAACCCCCTGGGGATCAATCTGGTAATCCCCACCGGGTCCATCCTGTTCTTTGCGCTGCTGGCCTTTCTGATGTGGGCATTTCTCCACACCAAGACCGGCACGGCCATGACCGCCGTGGGCTCCAATCCCACCTTTGCAAGGGCCTCCGGCATCAATGTGGATCGAATCCGGGTCCTGTCGGTAATCCTGTCCACCTGGCTGGGCGCCGTGGGCGTTCTGGTCTATCAGCAGGGCTTCGGCTTTGTGCAGCTCTATACGGCCCCCCAGAATATGACCATGCCGGCGGTGGCGGCCGTTCTCCTGGGCGGCGCGTCGGTGAATAAGGCCTCCATCTCCAACGTCATCATCGGCACACTCCTCTTCCAGGGCCTTGTGACCATGACGCCCACTGTTATCACCGCCCTGATTCACACGGACGTGAGCGAGGTCATCCGCATCATCGTCTCCAACGGCATGGTGGTCTATGCCCTGACGAGAAAGACGGAGGAGAGCGCATGAAACTGAAAAAGAATTTTGACGCTTTTGACTTCCTGCAGAACAACCTGGTGCCTATGATGTTCATCATCATCTGCGCCGTCTGCATCCCCCTCTCCGGCCTCTCCCCCAGCTATCTCCTTAACGAGATCGTCACCCGGATGGGGCGGAACATCTTCCTGATCCTGAGCCTCCTGATTCCCATTATGGCGGGCATGGGACTGAACTTCGGCATGACCCTGGGGGCCATGGCGGGGCAGGTGGCGCTGATCTTTGTCACCGACTGGCAGATCTGGGGCATTCCCGGCGTGGTGTTGGCCATGATTCTGTCCGTGCCCCTGTCCGTCCTTCTGGGCATTGTGTGCGGCAAGCTCATGAATATGGCCAAGGGGCGCGAGATGATCGTAGGCTATATGATGAACTACACCGGCACCGGTTTCTACCAACTGTTAGTGCTCTACTTGATGGGACTTATCATTCCCATCAAGCACGCCTCCATCCGCCTGCCCAGAGGCTTCGGAATCCGCACCACCGTGAACCTGGCCAGTATGCGTCAGTGCCTGGACAATGAGTTCGCCATCTTCTATAAGGGCGTGAAGATCCCGGTTCTGAACTTCATCATCATTGCCCTGATGTGCCTGATCATCGTCTGGTTCCGCCGGACGAAGCTGGGCCAGGACATGCGGGCCGTGGGCCAGGACATGGAGGTGGCCCAGGCCGCCGGCATCAATGTGGACCGTACCCGGATCATCGCCATCATCATCTCCACGGTTTTTGCCGGCTTCGGCCAGATTATCTACCTCCAGAACATCGGCAACTTCCCCACCTACACGGCCCACTCCCAGATCGGCATGTTCTGCATCGCCGCGCTGCTGGTTGGCGGCGCCAGCGTGGAGAAGGCCTCCATCGGAAACGTCTTTTTGGGTGTGATCCTGTTCCACACCATGTTCATTGTGGCGCCCAGGGCGGGCGTCGCTATCACCGGCGACGCCATGATCGGCGAGTATTTCCGTGTGTTTGTGTCCTACGGCGTTATCACCCTGGCCCTTGTTATGTATGAGATTAAAAAGCGCCGGGCCAGGAGCCAGGGCGGCCAGCTGCTGGCCCAGGCCCAGCGGGAAGGAGGGGCCCAGTCGTGAAAGGAAAGACGCTTTTAATCCGTCTGGCCGCCATTGCCGTTTGCATTGCCGTGGCTGCGACTATGATGGTCATCGGCCGGGGACACACCATCTACTTTGACAACAAGACCCTGGAGGGGTATAACGGTCAGGACTACAAGGCCTTCGAGCGGGTGGTGGTGACGGTCAAGGGCGAGCAGGCCGCAAAGCTGGGCAAGCGGGAGCGCGGCATGGCCACCTGGATTGGCCAGAGCTTCAAGATGACTCTGGAGATCACCGAGAACAAGGGTGACGAGCCCAGGGTCCAGGAGGTCTCTATCCAGCTGCCCTACGGCGTGGACGGCATCGTTATCAATCTGCCCGCGTACCTTGCGGGCCTGCCTGAGGACGCGTGGTTCTCAGAGTTTGTCCCCATGGTGACGGAGGAGCCCGAAGAGGAGCTTCCCGGCGAGGGCGACGCATTCGGCCTGGGCGACGACATGGGTCTGGGCGACGACATGGGTCTGGGCGATGACATGGGTCTGGGCGATGACCTGGGCGCATAACTGCAAATCCGGGCACACATAAAAAAATCTGTACAGCCTGTCGGAGATTCGGCGGGCTGTACCTTTTGGGGGAATTGATATGGCAGCTTTATCCGCACTGGAACCGAAAAAGGTATTCGAGTATTTTGAAAAGCTCTGTGCCGTGCCTCACGGCAGCGGCAACACGAAGATTATCAGCGATCTCTGCGTGGGATTTGCCAGGGAGCTGGGCCTTGCTTGCCGGCAGGACGAGCTGAATAATGTGGTCATTTGGAAGGCCGGCACCCCGGGCTATGAGAGTGCCCCGCCGGTAATTCTCCAGGGCCACATGGACATGGTGTGTGTCAAGACCGGGGACTGCCCCAAGGATATGACGGCCGAGGGGCTGGATGTAACCACTGACGGCCAGTGGGTTTGGGCGAAGGACACCTCCCTGGGCGGCGACGATTGCATCGCCGTGGCTATGATTCTGGCCATTTTGGCGGACGAGACCTTACCCCACCCGCCTCTGGAGGCGGTATTCACCGTGGACGAGGAGACGGGTATGGACGGGGCTTTTGGCCTGGACTGCTCTGATCTCAAGGGCCGCCAGCTTTTGAATCTGGACTCCGAGGAGGAGGGGGTCTTTACGGTCTCCTGTGCCGGCGGCGTGCGGGTGGACGGCTTCTTGCCCGGTCCCGCTGCGCCCCTGGCAGGGGAGAGGGGATACGCCGTCACCATCTCCGGATTGCAGGGCGGCCACTCCGGCGCGGAGATCGACAAGGGCCGGGCTTCCGCCAACCAGCTGATGGGCCGTGTGCTCTTCAGCGCCATGGAGCGCTGCCCGGGGCTCCGGGTGGCTGACATCCGGGGCGGCCGGTTCGACAATGTGATCTGTCCCCGAAACGACGCGAAGGTGGCCGTCCCCGCGGAGCAGGCCGGAGCCTTTGGGGACTTTATCCGGGAGTTTGACGCAGTGCTGAAAAACGAGTACGCGGGCTGCGACGATGGGCTTTGCCTCACCTGCGAGCCTGCGGCGGTGGAGATGGCCATGTCCGCGGCGGATACGCGCCGTGTCCTCGCGGCGCTGCTGGCCTTGCCCCAGGGGGTGCAGGCCATGAATGTTGATTTCCCCGGGTTGGTGCAGACCTCTTTAAACCTGGGGGTCATGGGCATGGAGGAGGACGGGCTCCATCTCACCGTCTCCATCCGCTCCTGCATCGCCTCTCAAAAGGATATGATGCGCCAGCGGGTCCGTACCATTCTGGAGATGGGCGGCGGCACGGCGGAGGCGCGGAGCGACTACCCCGGCTGGCAGTACCGGCGGGTCTCCGGGCTGCGGGAGCGGTTAATGGCTGCCTATCGGGAGCTTACCGGAGAGGAGGCCCGCATCGAGGCCACCCACGGCGGACTGGAGTGCGGGCTGTTCATCGAGAAGATGCCGGGGCTGGACGCCGTGTCCCTGGGGCCGGAGCTGCGGGATATCCACTCCGTTCGGGAGCGGCTGAGTGTGGCCTCCACAGAGCGGCTGTACCGGCTGGTGTGTGAATTCTTAAAGCGGAGCAGATAAGCCCCCGATTCTGTGAAAACTCCGTCTTGACTTTTGGCGGCGTAAGGGTATACTTGCAGATTGTGCAGTAGAATTTTCCCGTCTGAGGAAAGGGGTGGAGGATTTGCGAAGAAAAAACGATCTGGGGCAGGACGCCATTCCCGGCCTGCTGCTGCGGCTGGCCATCCCCACCATGCTGGCCCAGTTTATCAACGTGCTGTACAGCGTTGTGGACCGGATCTTCATCGGCAATATTCCGGAAATCGGCAGCTTGGCCCTGGCAGGGGTGGGGGTTTGTGGTCCCATTATCACGCTGCTGTCCTCCTTCTCCCTGCTGGTGGGACTGGGGGGCACGCCTCTGATGGCCATGAAGCTGGGCTCCGGCGATCGGGAGACCGCCTCTGATGTGCTGTCTAACTGCTTTCGCTTGCTGCTGGGACTTGCGGTGGGGCTGAGTGTGCTGTTTTTTTTACTGCGCCGCCAGTTTCTCTGGTGGTTTGGCGCCAGCGGAGAAACCTTTCCCTATGCGCTGGAGTACATCACCGTCTATATCGCCGGTACCGCCTTTGCGCTCCTCTCAGGTGGGCTCAACAGCTTTCTCATCGCCCAGGGCCGTTCCGGCCTGGGCATGGGCACCGTGGTGCTGGGGGCTGCGCTGAACATTGTGTTTGATCCCGTCTTTATCTTCCGGCTGGGGATAGGGGTCTCCGGCGCGGCCTGGGCCACCATTCTCTCCCAGGCCGCCGCCTGTGCTTTCGCGCTGGTCTCCTTACGGCTGCCGGGCCTGCCCGCGCCGCTGCGGTGGGGGCGGTTCCGTCCGGAACTGTGCAAAAGGGTTTTGGCACTGGGGATCTCTCCCTTCCTTACTTACGCGCTGGACAGTGTGATTCTTATCATTCTCAACACCGCCCTCCAGCACTATGGCGGCCCCGGGGAGGGAGATATCCTCATCACCTGCGCCGCCATCGTCCAGAGCTTTATGCTGCTGGTGGCCATGCCCATGAGCGGGATCACCCTGGGCTGTCAGGGGGTGGTGAGCTTTAACCTGGGCGCGGGAAATGGCAGGCGGGTGCGGCAGGCGCTCTGGGGGGTGTTTCTTCTGTGCCTCGCCTTTTCCGTCGTAATGCTGGCGGCGACCCATCTGTTCTCGCCGCAGTTTGTTCGCCTGTTTACAAAGGACAGGGAGCTTCTGACCCGCAGCGTGCACTATATCAAGGTCTACACGGCGGGACTGCTGTTCATATCCGCCCAGTGGACCTGCGTGGATATGTCCACCGCTCTGGGGCAGGTGCGGCTGGCGCTGTTCTGCTCCCTGGTCCGCAAGGGCGTTTTTCTGGCTGGGATTCTCCTGTTTCCGCTGCTGTTCACGGCCCCCGCCGCCTTTGCCGCCGAGCCGTTTTGCGATATTACGGTGGGGTGCCTCTCCTCGGTGCTCTTTCTCCGTATCACGCCGAAGTTTCTGGCGGTCCACACCCGGAGTTCGGACGTTGTGTGAATCAGTAGAAATCGTATCAATAGAACAGTCAAAACCTCCGGTTTAGCCGGAGGTTTTGACTGTTTGGGGTTTGATTGCGTTGGTACACTTATTCCTCGTCGAAGATCTTGAAATCGGGGTCTACCTGACCGGCGCCCAGATAGCGGGCGCGGTAGTCTTTCAGCAGCTGGAAGAACTTTCCGCTCAGCAGGATGATGACGATGAGGTTGATGAAGGCGGGAACGCCGGTGGTGAGGTCGGCAATGGCCCAGATGTCCGCGCCGGAGATATCGTCGCCCAGGGCGTAGAGGAGGACCACCAGAAACGCGGGAATGGGATAGACCACTTTGAAGATATTGATCAGGGTCTTTTTCAGCTTCTCATTCTCGCCGCACAGGTGGCGCAGCAGAACCTCGAAGTAAGCCCACCAGCCGGAGGTGGTGGACAGGCCGAAGAGAAACACGCCCAGGGTGATGATGATGGTGCCCACAGGTCCCAAAACCTGCTCAAAGGCGGCCAGTGTCAGGGCGGGGCCGTCCAGACCGGAGTTCCACTGGCCCGTGACCACAATCACCAGTCCGGTAACGGTGCACACCAGCATAGTGTCCACAAAGACCTCGAAGGAGCCCCAGAGTCCCTGCCTGATGGGGTGCTCGGTTTTGGCGGAGGCGTGGATCATGGGGGAGGTGCCCCAGCCGGCCTCATTGGAGAACATGGCCCGGGCAAAGCCGGTGCGAATGACCATGGCCACACCGGCGCCTAAAAACGCGCCGGAGGCGGCGGTGCCGGTAAAAGCGCTGGAGACGATCAGTCCCAGAGCACCGGGGAGATCGGCGATATGGATGAGGATGATGATAAGGCCGCCCACCAGATAGAAAAGGCACATGGGGGGCACCACAATGGCGGCCACCTTGCCCAGCCAGGGGATTTCGCGGACGGTGGCCAGATATGTCAGAGCCACATACACCAGGCTGACGGCAATTACCGGAATGCCGAAGGTGGCGTTAACCGCCTGGGAGACGGTAAAGTTCTGCATGGAGAACACATTGCCGAAGATGCCGATGCCGAAAATCACGGCCAGCACGCCCCAGAGCTTAAAGTTCTTGTCCCGGCCAAGTCCTTTCTGCATATAGAAGGTGGGACCGCCGTAGTAGCCACCCTTTTCATCCCTGGAGCGGTAGTAGACAGCCAGGGCCACCTCGGCCATCTTCATCATCATGCCCAGGAAGGCGGCCAGCCAGATCCAGAACACCGCACCGGGGCCTCCGGTGGCGATGGCGGTGGCCACGCCGCCGATGTTCCCCACGCCTACGGCGCCGCCCACGGCAATGCTGATGACCTCCAGAGGCCGCATCATGCCGGAGCCCTTTGCGCCGTCCTTTTTGCCCAGGAGGGTACCGATGGTGTTTTTCATAATATGGCTGAAGTGGGTTACCTGGAAGAACCGGGAGCCCAGGGTGAAGACCAGTCCGGCCACCAGGATTAAAACGATGAGGGGCGTACCCCACAGTAGACCGGAGACCTTCTGAATGACGTTCATAATCATAATCTAACTCCTCTCGTCTCTCTTGACTGCGTAGTAGTAGCTGAGATCGCGGATGGTCTGTTCAAAGACGGGCACGTCGGTGTTGTTGGAGGCGAAGACCAGAATACAGGGCCGCCGGCCATAGACAATGCCCAGGTCGTTGCTAATGCCCCTGTCCTCGCCCGTCTTATGGGCCACCCGCAATCCGGCGGGCAGGCGGCCGGGAATCTTGTGGTTAATCTGCTGAAGGGATAGCACATCCGCCAGCTGCCGGGACGCCTCGGGACTGATACACTCCTTTCGGTAGATTTTCTCCAACAGCCGGGCCAACTCCTCCGGCTGGAAAAGATTCTCCAACCCCGCCGCCGCGGCCTCGGCGTCAAACAGCAGGCGGCAGATCCGGGTTTTCTCCAGACCCAGCCGCTGAAAGTCCCTGTTCAGCGCCTCCATGCCGAAGCGCCGGATCAGGGCGTTGGTGGCGGTGTTGTCGCTGATGGTGATCATCAGCCTGCACAGAGAGAGAATGTCGTATTCCCTGTCTCCGGTGATGTGCTGAAGCGCGCCGCAGCCGGGGACCTTCTCCGCATCCCGAACCAGGAGCCGCTGCTCCAGAAGGCCCGCCTCCTCCTGTGCCCGCAGTAAAATGGCGGCAAAGATGGGGAGCTTGATAATGCTGGCGGCCTGAAAGCAGTCGGCACTGTGGTAGGCGTGGGTCTCTCCCGTGGTCAGGTCCCGGAAGAAAAACCCCACATGGCCGGGGAGAGCCTCCAGTCTGGCCCGTATCTCCAAGTCCATAAAAACCTCCTCTCCAGATATCAGAACCTGCGGACAGAGCGGCCCAGATCGGACCGGATCACCGCTCCGTCAGTTACAGCGACCTCTCCGCCGATGAGTACGGCGGTGATTCCGGAGGGCGGCGCGGCGGGGGTGTCAAACGTGGCCGCGTCCCGGAGGTCGGCGGGGTCAAATACCGTTACGTCGGCGTCCGCGCCGGGGCGCAGCGTGCCCTTTTTATCCAGCCCCAGCTTTTGGGCAGGCATCCAGGTTATCTTGCGGACGGCCTCGTCCACAGTGAGTCTGCCGCTGAGCACATAGCGGTGCAGAAAGCGGGGGAAGGTCCCGGCGGCCCGGGGGTGCCCCTGTCCGTGATCCATCAGGCCATCGCTGGCAACCATGACGGCGGGGTGGAGCATAGCGGCGTCCACATCCTCAGGCCGCATCACATGGCAGACCGTGAGTGTCCGGGGGGCGGTTTCCCGCAGCTCCCGGAAGATATCGGGGGTACATCGCCGCCCCTTGTAGGGGCCCTCGCAGATCTCTATGACCTGGTAATCACACCGGTACCGCTCCAAAAAGCCCTCGTCGTAGGTGGTCTCTCCGATACGGGTGGAAAAGGCATAGTAGGGGTAGCAGTCTGAGGTCAGATTCAGGCCGCCGGAGCGGTATTCATCCAGCATGGCCAGCAGCCGCTCCATCTGGCCAAAGCCGCCCATGCTGCCCACATGGGAGTTTTGTACCGGGATCTCCAGTGCCCGCCCCACATCCGCCAGCTCCCGGACCGCGTCGAAGATGTGCTCCGCGTCGTTTCGGACGTGGGCGGCAATAAGCTTTTGCTTTTCCCGGCAGCCCCCGGCCGCCGCCAGCATCTCCCGCCGGGTCAGGCCGGGCACATAGCGGATGCCGAAAGACACGCCCAGGCACCCCGCCTCCAGCTCCTGCCGGACAAGGCGTTGGATCTCCTTCAGCTCCCCCTCCGTGACAGGGGTGTATTTGTCCCTGTGTCCCGCCAGCTCCCGGAGAAAGGTGTGGCCCGCCAGCAGCCCCATGTTCACAGGGCCGCCGTCCCGGTCCATCAGGTCCAGATAGCGGGAGGGCAGCGTGGTGTTGATGCCGCAGTTGCCGCCGATGGCGGTAGTGACCCCCATACGGAGCATGGCGGTCATGATATCCGGCGTCAGCCTGTCCGCCTGCGGGTCCCAGGGATCCTCGTGCATGTGGATGTCGATAAAGCCGGGGCAGACGATGCCGCCTGAGGCGTCGATAACGCAGTCGGCCTCCACCGGGCGGGAGATGAGCCCGGCCACCTTTCCGTCCTCCAGCAGCAGGTTCAGCCTGGCGTGGATATCCTGGGAGGGGTCGACGACCGTGCCGTTTTGAATCAGTGTCCGCATAACAGCCTCCTGGGCGTAAAATTACATTAAATAGTCGGGAATCACGGCATTTTCCAAAATCTGGCCGTAGGTCTGGCGCCTGACAATCAGGTGGTGCTCTCCGTTTCGCACCAGCACCACGGCAGGGATGGGGTTGCTGTTGTAGTTGGAGGCCATGGAGTAGCCGTAGGCTCCGGTGGAGAAAACAGCCAGAATATCCCCGGTCTCCACGGCCGGGAGATCCGCATCCTGCAGCAGGATGTCGCCGGATTCACAGCATTTGCCGCAGACCGTTGCCCGCTGTACGGCGGGCTGGTCCGCCCGGTTGGCGATCAGCCCGGTATAGGCGGCGTGGTAGAGGGCCGGGCGGATATTGTCGCTCATGCCTCCGTCCACCGAGATATATTTCCGCACGCCGGGAATGTCCTTGATAGCGCCCACCGTATAGAGGGTTGTGCCGGCCTCGCCCACTATGCTCCGGCCCGGTTCCACCACAACGGTGGGCCGCGGAATTTCCCGGGCGGCGCAGAAGGCCTGGATTTTTTCCATAATGGGCGTCAGGAAATAGCCGTAGGGCCGCACCTCCTCCTCCCCGGTGTAGGAGATGCCAAAGCCGCCGCCGATATTCAGCTCGGTCATCGTGTATCCAAATCGGCTTTGGGTCTCCAGCAGCAGCTCCAGCAGGACGTCGGCAGCCTCCAGGTATGGCTGCACGGAAAAGAGCTGGGAGCCGATGTGGAAGTGCACGCCCAGAAAATCCACCCACTCCGAGTCGATCGCGGCCCTGATGCAGGGGTAGATGGACCCCGCGTCCAGGGGGATGCCGAATTTGGAGTCCTTTTTTCCGGTAACAATATAGTCGTGTGTGTCCGCCTTCACGCCGGGAGAGACACGGAAGAGCACCTGCATCCGCCTTCCTCTCCTGCGGCACACATCTTCGATCAGGGCCAGCTCCTGGAGTCCGTCAACGATGATGCGGCCAATGCCGTAGTCCACCGCCAGCTCGATCTCAGAGGGGAGCTTGTTGTTGCCGTTAAACTCAATGCGCCCGGCGGGAAAGCCCGCCTGCATGGCAGCGTGCAGCTCGCCGCCCGAGACCACGTCGATACACATGCCCTCCCGCTGCACGAGCTTCAGCATGGCGGGGGTGCAAAAGGCCTTGCAGGCATATGCCGCGCGGGTGTTTTCCCAGCGGTTGAGAAAGGTCTCCCGCAAGCTGGCGAAACGGCCAACGATCTCCTCCTCGGAGTAGACGTAGAGCGGGGTGCCATAGTCCCCGGCCAGTTGGACGGCGTCGCAGCCGCCGAGATACAGTCTGCCATTTCGGATATCGGGTCTCATAGGGAATCCTCCTGCTCTTTCGTACTGTTTCATGGTTTTTACCCCTGAAAGGCAATGCCGCCTTCGGGGGTATGAAGTTCTCTGAACAGAGATTATAAGCAAATATTGTGCCAAAATTGGGGGAATAGAGGCGAAAGCACTGTACTGCTTGCGGTTTCCGGCATAGAGTATCGCAAATTCTCAAAAATACAGGTGTAAAAACATGGGCTGTACCGTGCGGTTTACAAAAAGGTCATAAAGAAGGTTCTGATTTCAGAACCTTCTTTCCTGAAATCAGAACTCTTTTCGGGGCGTTTCCGATGATTGGATTTGGTATTCCTTTAGCTTTCCGTAAAACACGGTTTTGGAAAGTCCCAGCGCCTCCATGGCCCGCACGCGGCTGCCGCCGCACAGAGCCAGGGTCTGCCGGATAATCTTCTCCTCTTCCCGCCGCAGCCGCTCCTTCAGGGTCAGGTGCGCCGGGCTGTGCTCCAGACAGATGTGCTCGGGGTAGATGATGTCCGACTCAGAGAGGGCCACGGCGCTCTCCAGCGTGTTTTCCAGCTCCCGGATGTTGCCGGGCCAGGGGTAGGCCAGCAGGCGGTTCACCGCCTCACCGGAGAGGACCTTTTTAGGCATGTTGTATTTTTCAAGAATTTTTTCCATCAGGTGGTCGATTAAAAAATAGATGTCCTCGTGGCACTCCCGCAGGGGAGGCAGCTCCAGGGAGAAGGCGCTCAGCCGGTAATACAGGTCCTGGCGGAACCGGCCCGCGGCCACCTCCGCCTTAAGATCGCAGTTGGTGGCAGCCAGAATCCGCACATCCACGGGGATGGGCCGGGTGGAGCCCACCCGGCAGATCACCTTGTTCTGGATAACCCGGAGGAGCTTTGCCTGGATATCCGGAGGGATCTCGCCGATTTCGTCCAAAAAGATGGTGCCGCCGTCCGCCTCCTCAAAAAAGCCGGCCCTGCCCTTGGGGTCTGCGCCGGTAAAAGCGCCCCTGACGTAGCCGAACATCTCGCTTTCAAAGAGGGAGGGGGCGATGGTGGAGCAGTCCACTGTCACGAGCTTTCCTCCGCGGGGCTGCGCGCCGCAGATGGCCTGCGCCATGTGGGTCTTTCCGGTGCCGCTCTCCCCGGTAATCAGCACATTGCAGTCCAGCTGCGAGAGCTTGTAGGCCCGATGGCGCAGGGCGGCGGTGGAGGCACCGCCGCCAAAGAGAGCGGCAAAGCCGCCCTCCTCCGGGCGAGCGGCCTGCTCCCGCTCCCGGTATCGCCGCTCGGCGGACTTAATGGCGTTGTTCCGCTCAGATATGGTGAGGCGGATATCCTGGATATTCCGGAATTTTACAATGACACCGTCAAGCTGTCCGCCGGTGGTTACGGGCAAAAGGGAGGCCACCAGCTCGTAGCCGTTGATCACATAGTCCATGTCCTGAAACTGGAGGGCCTGTCCGGTCATCACCTGCTCCAGATGGCGCTCAAACAGCTCTCCCTCGAAAAAATCCCGGAAGTGGTATCCCGTCACCTCAATTTCGGAGCCGGGGCTCTTGCCGGTATAGGAGGCGCCGCGCAGCAGATTGCCGATGCCCTCCCGCCGGGCGGAGTACCCCTTTTCCTCCCAGAATTTCACCTCTCCGGTGACGCCGCTTAAAATGACGATCTGTCCGATACACCAGAAGTAGTCGATGGAGTAGGAGACATCTCCCACAGTCACGGTGACCAGCTTGCTCTCGATGGATATCCGGATGGGAATTTTGCGGCCGCCCGTCCGGGCCGTCTCACCGGCGGGCAGCTGGTATACGGTGGACAGCTCCAGGTTCTCCGAGTCCCCGCCGGGAAGAAATTTGTACACCGGCTTGCTGTTGGGCGTATCAAACAGCCCCACCGCCGCGATCAGGTCTCCGGTACAGAGCTTTTTGTCGCAGATGTTCAGCCGCTCCAGATCGGTGGGGAGGAGGTTGCCGTCGTCGGTGCCGATCTGGGTGTCGGCAATGATGACCAGATCCCCCGGCTGCAGCTGTCCGGGACCGTGGGAGCATCTGCTGTGGTTGAACAGGCCGAAATAGTTCTTTGTCAGTTGGTTGATATGGGTGATCCGTCCCTCCCGATCCAGTGTAAACATGGCCTGGGAGGAGGCCTCCATGATACTTTGCAGCATGTCCATGCCGATCCCTCCTTTTCCCGCAAGGCGGATACCAGACCTGAAGCTTCAGCGGAGAGTTTTCCCGCATATGGCACTTATATTAAGTGTTTTCACCCGGTTTGTCAACGTACGACGGAAGGTTTCGGGGATACCTCAGGAAAGCTCTTCCGAATATTCCTCCAGGCAGAGGCCGTGGCCCGTGCTTTCTCCGGCAGTCTCCGCGGGGATACGGGTATACGCAAGGCCCGGCCGGCCCGAAAGTGCTCTTTCGGCTGCAAATACCAAATGGCGCCTTGACAACCGAATGCCGGTACCGTATAATCAGGTATGAGGTGATGAAGGTGCTGGATACGAAGGATTTGCAGGCGATTGCAGGATTACTGGAACCCATCAACACACGGCTGGACAGGCTGGAAGCAGGCCAGAAAGAGCTTAAAGAGGAGACCGCGGAGCTCAAGCAGGAGACCGCGGAGCTCAAGAGGGAGACTCTGGAGCTCAAGCAGGAGACCGCGGAGCTTAAGAGAGAGACTCTGGAGCTCAAGAAAGAGACCGCAGCGCTCAAGGAGAGTCAGGAGGAGACCCGTGGAGCGGTGAATCGCCTGATTGAGTGGGCGGACGCGTGCGGATATGTTGTGAGATTTCCGCTTCCCCAAATTTGAATTGCTACATACGCGGAGGCGTGCTGCGGGAGTTTTCCTGCGGCGCGTCCCTGATTGTGATTCCGCTTTACCTGCCGGCCCCAACGGGGGTCGGCAGGTGTTTTTTCGGGTTTGTGATCCTTTTTTACATTTCATGGACAAGGGGCGGGGCCATTATGGGCACAATAACGGAGATTTTTACTATGCAGCCGGATGGAAAATGTGCTACAATAGAGCAGTCAATGGCCGTAGGGCGGCGGCCGGAGGGAGGAGACCGGAGTTGAAGGTCAATGTCGACGAGGCTCTGCGCTATCTTGGCGCGGCGGACGCGCCGCAGACGCTGCGCCGGCAGGTGGCGGAGGCGGCGGAGGAAGTGGCTGCGCAGTTCCAACCCCGGTATACCTACCGGGTCTTTCCGCTGGAACTTGCCCGTGAGGGCGCTGTGCTTTCGGGTTCCGCTGTCTGTCTGCCAGGGGATACCGCCCTTCGGATGCTGGCCCAGTGCGGCAGCGCGGTGCTGCTGGCCTGTACACTGGGGGCCCGGTTTGACCTGTTTCTTACGGCCATGCAGGCCAGAGACATGGCCCGGGCCGTGATTTATGATGCCTGCGGCAGCGCCCTGGTTGAGAACGGATGCGACGCCGTGGAAGAGGCGCTGGGGACCCGGTTTCCGGATCTCTATCTGACGGACCGGTTCAGCCCCGGCTATGGAGATCTGCCCCTGTCCGTTCAGCCGGAGATCAGCGCAGCGCTGGATGCCTCCCGGCGGCTGGGGCTCCATGTGACGGAGAGCTTGCTGCTCAATCCGGTGAAGTCCGTCACCGCGGTGATCGGGCTGTCGGACCGGCCCCAGATGGCCCGTATCCGGGGCTGTGCCTACTGTCAGATGCGGGAGCACTGCGCGCTGCGCAAGGGAGGGAAGAGCTGTGGGGAATAATGTGTTTCAAAATAAGATCCTGCTTTTGGACGGGGCCATGGGTACCGTGCTGCAGCAGAGGGGATTGCCCCCCGGCGGCCAGCCGGAGCTGTTGAATCTGACAGACCCGGCGCTGCTGGCCGGCGTGTACCGGGAGTATATCGGGGCGGGCAGCCAGGTAATCTACGCCAACACCTTTGGCGCAAACAGATTAAAGCTGGCCCGCTCCCGCCACAGCGTGGCGGAGGTGATTTCCGCTGCGGTGGGCATCGCCAGGGAAGCCGCCGCCGGAACGGGGGTGCTGGTTGCGCTGGACGTGGGGCCTCTGGGAGAGCTGCTGGAACCCATGGGCAGCCTTACCTTTGAGGAGGCCTACGGGCTGTTCCGGGAGATGATGGAGGCCGGATCTGCAGCCGGGGCGGACCTCATTGCCATCGAGACCATGACAGATCTCTATGAGGCCAGGGCGGCCCTGCTGGCGGCCAAAGAGGCCACCGCGCTGCCGGTACTGGTCACCATGTCCTTTGAGGAGAGCGGCCGCACCTTTACCGGCTGCACCGTGGCGTCCATGGCCCGCACGCTGGAGGGACTGGGAGCCGACGCCATTGGCCTGAACTGCTCCCTGGGACCGGACCTGCTGGCCCCGCTGCTGCGGGAGCTGGCGGAGAACACCCGATTGCCGGTGGTGGCAAAGCCCAATGCCGGCTTGCCGGACCCTGTGGACGGACACTATGACATGGACCCGGAGATCTTTGCCGCCGCGCTGCTGCCCTGTCTGGAGGCGGGGGTCACCATCTTTGGCGGCTGCTGCGGCACATCCCCGGCCTATATCCGGTGTCTGAAGGCCCTCCTTGCGGGAAAGAGCCCCGCGCCCCGCCGCTATCGGGGCGGTAGCTTTGTCTGCACGCCGGTGACACCCCTGGAGATCGGCGGCGTGCGGGTTATCGGCGAGCGGATCAATCCCACGGGGAAAAAGCGGTTTCAGCAGGCGCTGCTGGAGGGGGATCTCGACTATATTCTGGAGGTGGCCGTCCAGCAGGAGGAGGCCGGGGCGGACATCCTGGACGTGAACGTAGGCTGCCCCGGAGTGGACGAGGTCACGATGCTGCCCCGTGTGGTGAAAAAAATTCAGAGCGCCGTGTCCCTGCCGCTGCAGCTGGATTCCACCAACCCCGCGGCCCTGGAGGCGGGGCTGCGGGTCTGCAACGGCAAGGCGGCGGTGAACTCGGTAAACGGCGAGCGGGCGGTGTTGGAACGCATCCTGCCGGTTGTTAAAAAATACGGAGCGTCTGTGGTGGGCCTGACCATGGACAAGGGGGGGCTGCCCCGGACGGCGGCGGAGCGTGTGGCCATCGCCCGGCGTATTCTGAATGCGGCGCTGGCCCACGGAATACGGGCGGAGGATTTGTGGATCGACTGCCTGGCCCTCACTGTCTCCGCTCAACAGGAGCAGGCGGGGGAGACCCTGTCGGCGGTGCGCGCCGTCCGGCAGGAGCTGGGGCTGCAGACCGTGCTGGGGGTTTCCAACATCTCCTTCGGTTTGCCCAACCGGCCGCTGGTCACAGGGAACTTTCTGGTGCAGGCCCTGGCCGCCGGGCTGACGCTGCCCATTCTCAACCCCAACCAGCGGGAGATGATGGATGCGGTGGCCGCCTTCCGGGTTCTCTCCGGGGAGGACGCCCAGTGCCGGGCTTATATCGCCCGGTTTACATCGCCTGTCCCCTCCGCCGCCCCCGCGGCCCTGGAGGCGGACGCCCTTACCCTGGAGGAGGCGATTGCCCGGGGGCTGAAGGCCGACGCGGCCCGCCTTGCAAAGCAGGCCCTGGAGACAGAGGATGGACTGACGCTTGTGGAGCGCCGCCTGATCCCCGCGCTGGACAGGGTGGGGGAGGGCTATGAGAGCGGAACGGTGTTTTTGCCCCAGCTTCTCAGCGCGGCCCAGGCGGCCCAGGCGGTTTTTGAGGCGGTGCGGACAGCTCTGGCGGAGAAGGGCGGCGGAGCCGTGAAAAAGGGAAAGCTCATTGTCGCCACCGTCCAGGGGGACATCCACGACATTGGAAAAAACATTGTGAAGACCGTGCTGGAGAACTACGGCTACGAGGTGCTGGATCTGGGGCGGGACGTGCCGCCCGAGACCGTGGTGCGGGCCGTGACAGAGCAAGGGGTGGGCCTGGTGGGGCTCTCCGCCCTGATGACCACCACGCTGCCCGCCATGGAGGAGACCGTCCGCCGGCTCCGGACCCTGGAGCACCCGCCGGCGGTCTTTGTGGGCGGGGCGGTTGTGACGCCGGAGTATGCCGAAAAGATCGGTGCGGACAGCTATTCCAAAGACGCCCGCCAATCCGTGGAGATCGCAAGGAGGGTGCTGGGATGACGGATATTCGGACGTATTTGAAAGAGGGCGCCCCCCTGCTGTTCGACGGGGCCATGGGCACGTATTTTGCCTCCCTGCCCGGGCGGGCGGAGGAGCGCTGCGAGCTTGCCGCCATCGACCATCCGGAGGAGGTGTCGTCCATCCACCGGGCGTATCTGGCGGCAGGGTGCCGCGCCATCAAGACCGACACCTTTACCGTGAGCGTGGACCTGGCCCAGGGCCGGGAGGATCTGGCGCGGAGAATCGTGGAGGCCTCCTGCCGCCTGGCGCGGGAGTGCGCCGGGGATTATGGGGCCTATGTGTTTGCAGATATCGGCCCCGCGCCGGAGAACAGGTCTCTTACCCGCGCCGAAAATTACTGCCGCCAGGCGGACCTGTTTTTGGAGCAGGGCATCCGCTGCTTTTTGCTGGAGACGCTGCCCAGTGACCACGGGCTGCGAAAGCTGGCCCAGTATCTGAAGTCCCGCTGCCCGGAGGCCTTTCTCATCACGTCCTTCGCCGTGTCCTTTGACGGGGCCACCCGGGAGGGGGACTTCGGCCAGACACTGCTCCAGCGCACTGCCGCACTGGAGGAAATCGACGCGGTGGGCTTTAACTGTGTATCCGGTCCCCACCACCTGCTGGAGTATGTTCGGGGACTGGGGAAGAACGGCATCACACTGTCCGTTATGCCCAACGCCGGGTATCCCACGGTGTCGGGCCGGCGAACGGTATTCCAGGGCACGCCGAAGTACTTCGGCCAGAAGCTGGCGGAGATCTGCCAGGCCGGGGCCCGCATCGTGGGAGGGTGCTGCGGCACTACCCCTGCCCATATCGCCGCGGCCAGGGCGGC
This sequence comes from uncultured Oscillibacter sp., assembly GCA_950097035.1. Lineage (GTDB taxonomy): Bacteria > Bacillota > Clostridia > Oscillospirales > Oscillospiraceae > Oscillibacter. The sequence goes on along the minus strand of CATNDT010000023.1, from coordinate 7,169 downwards.
GTTGGCCGCCCCGCCCCGCCTGACGTATCCCGTGTCCCGGGACAGGGAGAGCGGGGAGGCCCGCTCTGCGGCCTCTGTCAACACCCTGGCGGAAAAACTGGACAGCGGGCGGCGGGTGGTGGCCGTGGAGCTGGACCCGCCGGTGGACGACGACATCTCCTTCTTTTTGGAGGGGGTGCGGGATCTGCGGGACGCCGGGGCGGACGCCGTTACCATTGCGGACTGCCCCATCGGCCGCCCCAGGGCGGACAGCAGCCTGCTGGCCTGCAAGCTCAAGCGGGAGCTGGATATCGAGCCGCTGCCCCACATGACCTGCCGGGACAGGAATCTCAACGCCACCAAGGCGCTGCTGCTGGGACTTTCCATCGAGCAGGTGCACAATGTGCTGCTGGTTACCGGAGACCCCATTCCCTCAGAGGACCGGGACGCGGTGAAAAGCGTGTTCAACTTCAACTCCCGGCGGCTGGCCGCCTATGTCACAGGCCTGAACGAAACCGTTTTGCAGACGCCCTTCCGCATTTTTGGGGCGCTGAATGTGAACGCCGTGAATTTTGAGGTCCAGCTTCGTGCCGCACAGGAGAAGGAGGACAGCGGCGTGGCCGGCTTTTTGACGCAGCCGGTGCTGTCCCGGGAGGCGGCGGACAATCTTATCACCGCCCGCAGGACACTGCGGGGCCACATTCTGGGTGGGATTTACCCGGTGGTCAGCCACAAAAATGCCTGTTTTTTAAACAACGAGATCGCCGGGATGCGGATCTGCGATGAGATTGTCTCTCTATACGAGGGGAAGGACCGGGAGGCGGCGGAAGACCTGGCCGTGACCATCTCCACCCGGATCGCCGGGGAGATTGCGCCTTATGTGGACGGTTTTTACCTCATGACCCCCTTTCGGCGGGTGGCGCTGATGGTGCGGATACTGCAAAAGCTCCGGTCCCGGGGCGTATAGGGCCTGCCGCAAGCGCGCACAGGTAAAGGGAAAAACGGGGAGAGTGCTCTTGCGGAAGAGGGTGCGCTCCCCGCTTTCCGATATATGGAAAAATTCAAAGTTTTGTTTTGATCCCCCCATTGCTTTTGCGGTGGAAAAAGAGTAATATTGTTCAACGATAGCTGAAAGAGCTTAAAAAATTCCAAGAGAGGAGTGCTTGTTTTGGGCAAGCAGCCAACAGAGCGGTCGGAAAAGCAGAGCCCCATCGAGCGGCTATCCGCCTTTATCGTGGATAAGCGGAAGGCCTTCTACCTCATTTATATCGGGGTCGCCATCTTCAGCGTCTTTTCCAGCGGCTGGGTGGCGGTTAACGATGATTTGACCAGCTACCTGCCGGATACCACTGAGACCCGCCGGGGCCTTACGATCATGGATGAGGAGTTTGTCACCTTCGGCACCAGCCGCATCATGGTGGACAACATCGCTTACAGTCAGGCGGAGGCGCTGGCGGAGCAGGTGGAGGCCATCGAGGGTGTGAAGTCCGTGGAGTTTGACGGCACGGAGGACCACTATCAAGGCGGCGGCGCCCTGCTCTCCATTACATACGGCGGCACAGCCAGCGACCCGGTGAGTCTGGCGGCGCTGGAGGAGGTCAAGGCCCTGCTGGAGGACTATGACGTATACGTCACCGGCGATACCGGGGACTCCGCCTCAGAGAGCCTTGATGCCGAGATGCAGGTGGTCATGATTATTGCCGTGGTCATCATTCTGGTGGTGCTGCTGTTTACCTCTCACACCTATATGGAGATTCCGGTGCTGTTGATGACCTTTGGTATGGCGGCGCTGATGAACAAGGGCACCAACTTCATCTTTGGGGAGATCTCCTTTGTCTCTGACTCCGTGGCTGTGGTGCTGCAGCTGGCGCTTGCCATCGATTACGCCATCATTCTCTGCCACCGCTATACCGAAGAGCGGGAGCACCTGGAGGCCCGGGAGGCTGTGGTGGCTGCCTTGAGCAAGGCCATCCCCGAGATTTCCGGCAGCTCCATGACCACGCTCTCCGGCCTGGGGGCCATGTGCTTTATGCAGTTTAAAATCGGCTATGACCTTGGCCTGGTATTGATGAAGGCCATCGTTTTGAGCCTTTTGGCCGTGTTTACCCTGATGCCGGGGCTGCTGATGAGCTTCAGCCCCCTCATTGACCGCACCCACCACAAAAATTTTGTGCCCCAGATCACGGGCTGGGGCCGTCTGGCCGTGAAGACGCGGTTTGTCATGCCGCCGCTGTTTGTGGTGCTGCTGATCGGCGGCTTTGTCTTTGCCAACCGCTGTCCTTACGCATACGGGCAGACGGATCTGACCACCTTTCGGAAGAACGACACCCAGATCGCCCAGGCCAAGGTAAACGGCACCTTTGGCAGCGTCAACACCCTGGCGGTGCTGGTGCCCCGGGGAGACTATGAGCAGGAGGGGCGCCTTCTGCGGGAGATGGATCGGATGCCGGAGACGGACACCGTGCTGGGCCTTGCCAATGTGGAGGCCATGGACGGCTATGTTCTGACAGACCGGCTGACGCCCCGCCAGTTTGCGGAGATAACGGACCTGGATATTGAGGTGGCCCGGCTGCTGTACTCCGCCTATGCCGTGGATCAGGAGACCTACGGCCAGCTGGTGTCCGGTGTGGACAGCTTCGGCGTGCCGCTGATCGACATGTTCCTCTTTGTGTACGACCAGATGGAGGCGGGGTATGTCTCATTGGATGACGACATGACCGAGACCATTGAGGACCTGCACCAGCAGCTCACCGATGCCCAGCTTCAGCTGAAGGGGCAGGATTACAGCCGCATGGTGCTGCAGCTGAACCTGCCGGAGGAGAGCGAGGAGACCTTTGCCTTTTTGGATACGCTCCACGGTGTGGTGGCGAAGTACTATGCGGAGGACGCGTATCTGGTGGGCAACTCCACCAGTGATCTGGATCTCTCCACCTCCTTTGGAAAGGACAATCTGCTCATCGGCATTTTGACCATCGTATTTGTCATTGTGGTGCTGGTGTTCACCTTCAAATCCTCCGGACTGCCGGTGCTGCTGATTTTGGTGATTCAGGGCAGCGTGTGGATCAACTTCTCCTTTCCCTATCTCCAGAATGAGCCGCTGTTCTTTTTGAGCTATCTTGTGGTCAGCTCCATCCAGATGGGCGCCAATATCGACTACGCCATCGTTATCGCCAACCGCTATGTGGAGCTGAAGCAGACGATGCCTTTGAAGGAGGCGGTGATCGAATCCCTGAACGAGGCGTTTCCAACCATCATCACCTCCGGCACGATCCTGGCCTCTGCGGGCATCCTCATCGGCTTCCTCTCCTCCAACCCGGCCATCGCCTCCATCGGCGTGTGCCTGGGCCGGGGCACGCTGATCTCCATCTTCCTGGTCATGGGCATCCTGCCACAGATTTTGCTGCTGGGCGATATCATTATTGAAAAGACCGCCTTCACCCTCAAGGCACGGCTGCCAGTGCAGGCGCACTCCGGCACCATGCGGGTGGACGGCCATATCCGGGGCTATATCTCCGGCGTGGTGGATGCGGATTTCAGCGGACTGCTCCACGGCTCCATCAACGCCGCCGTGGAGGCCGGCGCTGTTCAGCCCCAGGATCTGCCGGAAACGGCACTTTCCGGAAAGGAGGGGACGTCCCATGTGTAAACGGATTACAGAGCGGGTCCTCTCTCTTCTGCTTGCGGGATGGCTGCTGCTGAATTTGACGGCGCCCATGGCCTGGGCGGCTCCGGCGGAGACGGCGTCTGAATCCGCCCTGGAGGACACGCTGTCTATTTCCACGCTGAAAGAGCTGCAGGACTTTGCCAAAAACTGTTCTCTGGACGCGTGGTCCCGGGGAAAAACCGTGCGGCTTGTCGCCGATTTGGACCTCTCCAGTTTGGACTTTGCCCCGATTCCCACCTTTGGCGGGACCTTTCTGGGGCAGGGACACACCATCTCCGGCCTCCAGATTACCGCCGCCGGCTCCAATCAGGGGCTGTTCCGGTATCTCCAGCCCGGCGGGGTGATACAGGACCTCCACGTGGTGGGGGCCGTGCTGCCGGAGGGCGCCCGTTCCGCTGTGGGCGGAGTTGTGGGCGTCAATGGCGGAACGATTCAAAACTGCACCTTTCAGGGCACTGTCCGGGGCAAGAGCGCCGTGGGTGGTATTGCCGGACGCAACAGCGAGAGCGGCGAGATCACCGGCTGCACCGTCTCCGGCTCTGTCAGCGGTGAAAGCGCCGTGGGCGGTGTGGCGGGCCGTAATCTGGGCATCCTTCTCAAATGCGAAAACAACGCCGGGGTAAATCTCACCGAGGCCGGCTCGGACGCGGCTTTGAATTTTACGGGTCTTGAGGCCGGGACGGTGCTGGGCCAGCAGACGGCGTCAGACGAGGAGGGGTATCATCTGCTCAGCGGCTATTCCGACACCGGCGGCATCGTGGGCTGGTCCGGCGGAGTGGTGCAGAGCTGCGTCAACAACGGCACTGTGGGATATCCCCATGTGGGCTACAACACCGGCGGCATCGCCGGGCGGCAGAGCGGGTATCTCGCCGGCTGCATCAATACCGGCTCTGTATATGGCCGCAAGGATGTGGGCGGCATTGTGGGTCAGGCGGAGCCCTATCTGGCCGTGGAGCCGGGCCGGGACACGCTGGACCGCCTGCGGACGGAACTGGACACCCTGGACAGCCTGATCAACCGGGCGCTGGACGATGCCCAGCGCACCGGAGACGGCGTATCTGCCCGGCTGACCGCCATGGGGGACTATGCGGACGGCGCCAGGGACAATGCCAAGCGCCTTTTGGACCGCACGTCGGATTTTGTGGATGAAAATGTGAACACGCTGAACACCCTTACCGCCGACATCACCAACGCCCTGGACCGGATGGTCCCCGCGCTGGACAGTCTGGCGGATGTGGGGGGCCGTTTGGAGCGGCTGTCCGGGTCTCTGGGGGACGCGCTGGAGTCTCTGGGCGACGCCGCGGATATCGGCGGGGATTCCATGGAAAAGCTCCGGGCCGCCGCTGCGGCGCTGCGGCAGTCCGGCGCCGACCTCAAAGCGGCGGCGGACAATCTGTCCCAGGCGCTGGAGGCCCTTTTAAAGGGTGTGATCTCTAAAGACGGGCAGGCCAGGGCCGCCGCCCTGGATCAGGTGCGCGGCGGTATAGCCGCGCTGGAGAGTGCCCTGGCCGCAAATGCCGGGGCGGTGGCCGCCCTTCGGACAGCTCTTGCGGAGGTGGACGATCTGCCCGCGGCGGGAGAGACGCTGCCCCCCCTGGACGACTTAAGGGCGTCCCTGGAGGAGATCTCGGAAGTGCTTGGCCGCATTGAGGCGATATTGCCCGCCTCACCGGAGGACTGGGAGACGGTCAGGATCGCTCTGCGCGGTATGGCGGAGGGACTTCAGGGCGCCTGCGGCAAGCTGGAGGAGGCGCTGGCCGCCCTGCAGGCGGCGGTAAACGGCGTAGCGCCCGTTTCCGGTAAGCTGGGGCAGGCGCTGCGGGATCTGCGGGATGTCTCCACCTCCGCCGGCGTCATCGGCCGGCTGTTGCGGGATGCCTTTCAGACCATCGGCAAAGCCCTGGACGGACTCACGGAAAACGGTCCCGTGGAGTTTAGCCCTCTGGGAGACGAGGTCCGGCAGGCCGGAGACGGCCTCTATGACGCGATGACGGGACTTTCCGGTGAGATGGAGACGCTGAACGATATCCTGCAGGAGGGCGGCGATGCCGTCACGGCGGATCTGAGGGCCGTCAGCCGGCAGTTCCGGGTGGTGTTCGACGTGTTTGCAGACGCCGTCACCGATCTTCGGGACGACGCCGGCACAGGTCTGGACAGCCTGATTCAGGACACCTCGGATGAGGATATCTCCGCCACCCGGGAGGGCAAGGTCACCGTCTGCCGCAACACCGGCGCCGTGGAGGGGGACCGGAATGTGGGCGGCCTTGCCGGGGCGGTGGCCATTGAGTTTGACCTGGACCCGGAGGACGACGTGACGGACCGTATCTCCTTTGGAACCTCCTATGAGACCAAGGCTGTTTTGCAGGACTGCCTGAACCGGGGCGCCGTCACCGCGAAAAAGGACTGCGTGGGCGGCCTTGTGGGCCGCATGGACCTGGGCACGGCCCTGGGCTGTGAGAACTACGGCGCCGTTGCCAGCACCGATGGGGACTATGTGGGCGGCATCGCAGGCTATACCGATGGCATTATCCGGGAGTGCTATGCGAAAAACACCCTTTCCGGCAGAAACTATGTGGGCGGCATCGCCGGTTGGGCCAGCCACCTGCAAAGCTGCTGGGCCATCGCCACGGTGGAGGCGGGCGTGGAGTGCGTGGGCGCCGTGGCCGGCAGTGTGGACGCCGGGGGCATCCTCTTTGAAAACCGCTTTGTGGATACTGGCTTTGCCGGGATAGACGGCGTGAGCTATGCCGGTCACGCCGAGCCGGCCCCCTTTGAGGCGCTAAGCCGCCTGCCGGAGGTTCCGGCGGAGTTCACAGCCTTTACGCTGACGCTGCTGGCGGAGGAGAAGACCGTGGCGAAGATTCCCTTCTTCTACGGTGACGACCTCTCCCGGATTGATTTGCCGGAGGTTCCCGCCCGGGAGGGCAGCTACGGCGTGTGGCCGGTGTTTGACACCTCCGGTCTGCGCTCCGACATCACCCTGGAGGCGGAGTATGCCCCCTGGGTCACTCTGGTTGCGAGCCGGGAGGCGGAGGGCAAGCTGGTTCTGGCGCTGGCGGAGGGGCGGTTTACGGATAAGGCGGTTCTCCATGTGACGCAGAGCACGCAAAAGCCTCCGCAGGAGAGCGGGGAACAGGCACGGGTGTGGGATGTGTCCCTCACCGGCACGGATCTTGGCGGCGGGGACACGGTTCCCCTGCGGCTGCTGATTCCCGGGGGCGGCAGTGCCGCCTCGGTGTGGCAATATCTGGATGGCCGGTGGCAGCAGGTGGAAACCGAGCAGAATGGGCGGTATCTGCTGCTCTCCATGACGGGGACAGAGGGGACCTTCTGCATTCAGTCCGCCTCAGGCAGCCTTATACTGGTGCTGCTGATTGCCGCCGCCGCGGCGCTGTTGGCGGCGCTGCTGCTGGCCGGGAGAAGGCGCTGGAAAAAGCGGCGGGCCGCAAAAGCTGCGGCCGCTCCGGCGGAACAGACGGCGGAGACTGTGACAAAATAGAGAGAAAAAAGAGGCGCACCCGGCTTT
>CATNDT010000022.1 GCA_950097035.1 uncultured Oscillibacter sp. | reverse complement strand
TCGGGGCAGGCGCAGCTGACGAAGCCGCCGGTGGAGATGGTGTCGCCGTCGTTGACCAGCAGCGCAGCCTCCTCAGCGGAGATCACACGAACTTTTTTCATGGTTTTCCACTCCTCGATTGATGATAGGTGTGTTTTCTCAGAAGCTGTGGGCAGTGATTCTTATTTGTTCTGGAAGTGCTTCTCCTTGCGCTTTTCCAGGAAGGCGCCCATGCCCTCCTTCTGGTCCTCGGTGGCAAAGCACATGGCGAAAAGCTCGTTTTCCAGAGCGATGCCGTCGTCAATGTCCATCTGCATGCCCCGGTCGATGCAGGCTTTGGCGTACTTCACGGCGATGGGGGCGTTGACGGCAAAGGACTTGGCCATGGCGACGGCGGCGTCCATCAGCTGCTCCGCGGGATAGACCTCGTTTACCAGGCCGATGGCCTTGGCCTCGGCGGCGTCGATGGTCCTGCCGGAGAAAATCAGCTCCTTGGCCCTGGCAATGCCCACCCGGCGGGGCAGCCGCTGGGTGCCGGAGAAGCCGGGGGTAATGCCCAAGCCCACCTCGGGCTGGCCGAACTTGGCGCCGCCCTTGCCCTCGGCGTTGGGGCCGGCGGCCAGAATGATGTCGCAGCTCATGGCGATCTCGCAGCCGCCGCCCAGGGCGAAGCCGTTTACCGCGGCGATGGTGGGGATCTCCAGCTTTTCAATGCGGCGGAAAAGACCGCTGCCCCGCTGGCCCCACTTGCGGCCCTGGGCCACGTCCATGGGCTTTTGCTCGCCGATGTCCGCGCCGGCCACGAAGGAACGGCCCTCGCCGGTGAGGATGAAGGCCCGCAGGTCCGCGTCCCTCTCCACCTCGCCGATCAGCTGCTCCAGCTCGCCCACTACCAGGGAGTTCAGGGCGTTCAGCGCCTCGGGACGGTTGATGGTGGCGATGCCGATGTTGTCTCTCTTCTCGTAACGAATGGTCTGGTACATGCTTGCTCCTCCTTAAAAATACAAAACATTTTCCAGCGGACCCCTGTGGACGGCCCTTTTCGCTGTCTTTTTATTATAGCAATATCTGTGCCAGCTTTCAAGAATGCTGAGGGGCCGGCCGGTATCCTTTTTCTATCGATCCTGCATAATTTCTCTGCCGTATTTTTGTCTGTTTTCCCAGTGGACCGAAACGCCGCACCGGCGGGGATTCATTTTTGAATAGCACCGGGATTGAAAAAACTTCCTGTCTCACCCCTATAATTTGTGGAAAAGTGTTATTTTGAAGCAAAATTTCTGTGGGTTTCGACAGGGATTTTTTTCGAGCGCCCACTTTCTATTCACTTTTGAATATGATATACTCAAAAGTGAATAGACCGGTTTTCGCACAGAGAGGAGATGGGGGTTTTGGCGCAGCCTGCCGGGTTTCCCTATGCCTTTGAAGAGGACATCAACCTCAAGGGCCTTTTTGACATTATCAGTCCGGAAAACAATCTGGTTCTGGCGGATGACATGATGCTGTCGGATGCAAAGGGGACCATACTGCGGGTCAGCGAGACCTACGAGAGGAATTTTGGGTTTGCCCACAACTCCATCGTGGGCCGCTCTGCCTTCGACCTGGAGGCGGATGGTACGTTTTCTCCCTGTATCACGGCGGATGTGATCCGCCAGAGGCGAAAGATCACTGCGACGCAGACCATCAACCACCTCCATAAAAATGTGATGACTGTGGGTATCCCCCTGTTTGACAACGAGGGAGAGCTGAAATATGTCATGTGCTTCAACACGGTCACGATGGAGCAGATCAACAGCATCCAGCGGAATTACCGCCGCCTGCAGGATTCCCTGCTGCAATACTCCCAGGAGATCGCGGAGCTGCGGACCCGCTCCACAGCCACCACCCTGGTCTATAAGAGCGCCGCCATGCAGCGGCTGTGGACGCTGATGCAGAACACGGCCAATACCAGGGCCAATATCCTCATCACCGGAGAGACCGGTGTGGGCAAGAGCGCTGTGGCCAAGGCCATCCACGCCATGAGCAGCCGGGCGTCCGGCCCCTTTATCGAGGTGAACTGCGCGGTGCTGCACGAAAACCTGATCGAATCCGAGCTCTTCGGCTATGAGAAGGGCGCCTTTACCGGCGCGGCCTCCGGCGGTAAGATCGGCAAGATCGAGCTGGCCAACCACGGCACGCTGTTTTTGGATGAGATCGGCGAGCTGCCGCCCCACATCCAGTCCAAGCTGCTGCAGCTGATTCAGGAGAAGACTATCGAGCGTCTCTCCGGCACCAGACGTATTGAGCTGGATTTCCGTCTGCTGGTAGCCACCAACAGGGACCTGGAGGACGCGGTGCGGCGGGGACTGTTCCGCTCAGACCTCTTCTACCGGCTCAACGTCATCCGCATCCACATCCCGCCCCTGCGGCGGCGGCAGGAGGATATTCTTCCCCTTGCACTGCAGTTTTTGGCCCGCTTTTGTGAGGAGTACGGAAAGGAGCTGACGCTCAGCCCCCGGTTTATGACCTTTTTGGAGCGGTACGGCTGGCCCGGAAATGTGCGCCAGCTGGAAAACCTGATGGAGCGCATGGCCATCACGGTGCAGGACCCTGTCATCGACGTGACGCATCTGCCGCCGGAATACGCCGGGGAGACGGCGGTTCCGGCCCCGCTCCCGCCCGCCGGGGCGGGAACGCTGCCGGAGCAGATGGAGGCCTATGAGGGGCAGATCATCCGGGAGGCCTATGGCCGCTGCGGCACCACTGTGGCGGTGGCCCGGGAGCTGGGGATCTCTCAGGCCACCGCCGCCAGAAAGGTGGCAAAATACGTTTCCGGAGGAGGCGGTCCTGCATGAGCCTGATCTCGCTAAAGGCGGAGCTGCGGCAGCAGATGAAGCTGTCGCCGCAGATTCTGCAGTCTATGGAGATCCTGCAGATGAATTCCCAGGAGCTGCTGGAGTACCTGGGAAAACTGGTGGAGGAGAACCCGCTGCTGGAGCAGGAGGACGCCCATGCTCTCCGGGAGGATTACGAGGCGCTGCGGCAAAGGGCCGGCTGGATCGACGGCGGCGTCTGTGGGGCCACATTTGCCCACGGCGAGGGGGAGCTGCCGGAGCGGGGGGCGGCGGACCGGAATCTGGAGAGTCTGACGGCCTTCCTCTGGGACCAGCTGGAGCGCAGGCGGCTGCCAAAACCCCTGCTGGCCCTGTCCAAATACCTGGCGGAGCTGGTGGATGAAGATGGGTATCTGGCCGCCGAGGATCTGGAGGGCCTGCGGGAGCTGGAGATTCCGGAGGCGCTGATTCACCGGGCGGTGGAGACGCTTCAGGACCTGGACCCCGCCGGCGTGGGGGCAAGGGACCTGCCGGAGTGCCTGCGGTTACAGCTGGCCCGGCAAAAAACCGCGGTTCCGGGAGCGCTGGAGATTGCAGCCCGTTTTTTGCCGGACCTCGGAAAAAAACGCTACGGCCTCATTGCCCGGGAGCTGGGCCTCTCGCTTTCTGAGGTCCGTGCGGCGGAAGGGGCCATTGCGGCCCTGGACCCCTACCCGGGGCGGGCCTTTCAGGCGGCGGAGCCCACTGTGTACGTGCGGCCGGACGTATTTATTGTGGAGCTGGACGGGGAGTTGACCGCTGTGCTCAACGAGTACTATCTGCCAAAGGTCTCTATCAACAGCTATTACGCCCGCCTGATCAGGGACTGCGACGAGCGGGAGACCCGGGAATACCTGCGGCAGAAGATGCAGCAGGCCAGGTGGCTTCTGAACAGTCTGGAGCGCCGCGGCAGCACGCTTCAAAGATGTGCCGCCGCTGTTTTAGAAATGCAGCGCCCCTTTTTTGCCGGGGAGACCGGGGAGCTGGCGCCCATGAGCCTGACCTCCCTGTCCCGGACGCTGGAGCTGCACCCCTCCACCATCTCCCGGGCCGTTCGGGATAAGTACTTGCAGTGCCGCCAGGGCACCTACCCCCTGCGGTACTTTTTCAGCCGGGCTGTGGACGAGGCCCAGGTCGTCTCCCGGCAGGCGGTAAAGCAAAGGCTTTTGGGCCTGCTGCGGGAGGAGGACCCCGCCCGCCCTCTCAGCGACCAGCGCCTGTGCCGCCTGCTGGAGGCGGACGGCGTCCATGTGGCCCGCCGCACGGTGGCAAAATACCGTATGGAGCTGGGAATCGGCTCCGCCGCCGTTCGGCGGAGGGAGGAGAAATGAAACGGGGCCGCCGCCCCCTCCGTAAAGTCATCCGAATTCGTGTATTGGATAGCTGCCTGCGATTATTCCCTGTTATACGGAGCTTGCAAAAATGAGAGCGCCCCGCCTCCCTGTCGCGGGAAGCGGGGCGCTTTATCTCGGTCAGAACCTGTATGCACAGCCGCAAAGAACCGAAAAACCGTTTGAGCGGTTTTTTTGGCGCTTATTCAGCCTCGGTCTCCGCAAGGCCGCGGAACAGGAAGGTAACGATCTGGCCGCGGGTGCAGACCTGGTCGGGGGAGAACAGGGTGCCCTCGGTGTTGGTGCCGTTGGTGATGCCCTTTTCCACAGCCCAGGCCACGGCGGGGGCATATGCGGCATCGGCCTCCACATCGGTGAATTCGGCCTTTTCCCCGGCCTCGCCGCTGCCCTCGGCCTTCCAGATAAAGGTCATGGCCATGGCGCGGGTGCAGGGGTCTGCCAGCCCCTCGGCGTTTTCGATCATGCCCATCTCAGCGGCCCACTGGGCGGCAGTGAAGAAATAGCTGTTTTCAGAAATTTCGGCGGCGATAGCCTCGTTGGCGGCCTCAGGCTCGCCCTTGGCGCGCCACAGGAAGGTGATGATCTGCGCCACAGAGCAATTCTCCCGGGGAGCGAAGGTGGTGGCCGTCTTGCCGGCGGTGATCTTCTGATCCACGGCCCACAAAATGGCGTTGTAGAAGGGGCTGTCCTCGGCTACGTCGGTAAAGGGATTCTCGGCGACGGGTGTCTCGTCGGGCGTCTCGGGCGTCTCGTCGGGCGTCTCGGGAGTTTCCTCAGAGGGCTCGGGGGTCTCCCCGGGCTGCTCCTCAGGGGCGGAGACTTTTACCTCGCCGCCCACACGCAGGTTTTCGGGCATCTGACCTTCGGAGGCGAAAATGGCGTCGCCGTCCACATCGCTGCCATCAGGGACCTCCAGCGCTGCGCCGGCGGCCATGGTCAGGCTGCCCTCCAGATTAAAATGGCTGTCGGCCTTCACAGAGACATCTTTGGCAAGGGTCAGGCTCCTGCCGCCCCGCACATCCAGCACCGCGCCGTCAAAGTCGGCCGTGAGCTCCAGGTCCGCACCGTTGAAGCAGAGAGTGTTCAGGGCGCCAAGGTCCTTGTTTTCCATGACCTTGTTGATATCGGGCTGGGTGCCGTACATAATGCGGTAGTTGCCGCCGTCTTCCAGGGTGAAGAGGAGGAAAGCCTCCATGCTTTTGCCCACCAGGGCCCAGGTGTTTTCGGAATCCTCAAACCAGAACTTGCCCTGGGGCACATTGCTGGTGACAATGGCGCCGGGCGCCAGCTTGAAAGCGGCGTCTTCGCCGATGATCACGGGCTTGTTGAGCTCCAGCGCCTTATCGGTCGCAGGGATCGTGACCTCGCCGGCAATCTTAATCTCCTCAACCTTGTCGTCCAGCAGGGCGGCGGTCAGCTCGTCGTAGCTCTTAACGTCGGTGGTATTCTCCCAGTCCTCCGCCAGGGCCATGGGCATAGCGCACAGGGTCATTACGACCGCCAGCAGACCTGCCAGCCACTTTTTTGTCCGTCTCATATTTATCCTCCTTCATTTTTGTGAAATTCCGCTAAAATTCCACAGTTTATGGCAAATATTATATTCTTTCCCTAAATCTCTGTCAAGCACGGGATATACACAGCATGCTGGATAATACAGACGGTATATTTGAAGGATTTCTTGCAGTTTATTTTTTGGCGTTTTGTCATCTTTACAGGTTTTTTTGGCTATTTTTGCGGATTTGGTAAAAACAGGGAGTGAAAATCCCCACAAAAATCTCGACAAAATTTCCCCCATTTTTGGCCTTCCCAGCAGAAAGCACCAAAATTCGACGCGCCAATCCATTTACATAAGTAATTCGATAATTTCTTTCTACGAAGAGTTATCCACATTTTCCACCGGTTTTTCCACATAGATAAAAATGTTGCAGTGCAATGGATTTATAGAATTTTATTATTTTTTTCAAATGGATGCAATGAATTTTTAACCTGTTCAGAAAGTGGTTTTTAATTTACATAAAACATATTTGCTCGCCAGATTCTCCTCTTTATTTTCGTTTTTCCTCTGGACAAATGTTTTTTTGCGATAAAAATACACGGTTTTTTGAAAAAAAGCAAGCCACTGCGCTTTGCATGCAAAACGCAGTGGCTGTTCCTTCCTAAAGCCTTACCGTTTATTCACTTTTTCGCAGAAATCTGCCGGTCTGAGATATCCCGGGTGGCAAAGGCGTTCAGCGACATTCCCGCAGTATTTCCCGCCAGATACTCATAGTACCCCTGGGCGCCGATCATGGCCCCGTTATCACCGCAGAGACGCAGGGGCGGCAGGCAAAGCCTGCGGCCCTCCTTCCGGCAGGCCCGCTCCAAATCCGCCCGGATAATGGAGTTGGCCGCCACGCCGCCGGCGGCCACGATTACCTGCCGCCCGGTCCGGCGTGCCGCCTCCATGGTGCGGGGCACCAGCGTGTCGCTGACGGCCTGGGTAAAGTCACGGGCCAGGGCCGCCCGGTCCAGCGGCTGGCCCACCTGTTGGGCGTGGTGGGCCAGATTTACCACGGCTGTTTTCAGGCCGGAAAAGCTCATATCCAGGGGCGCTCCGTTCACATGGGCATGGGGGAGGGTGTAAACGCCGCCGGCAGACTGCCGGGCCAGGGCGTCCATGGGTTTTCCGCCGGGATAGGGCAGGCCCAGCACCCGGGCGGCCTTATCAAAGCACTCCCCGGCGGCGTCATCCCGGGTAGAGCCCAGGATTTCCATATCCGTGTAGCTTCGCACGTCCACAAGCAGCGTGTTGCCGCCTGAGATGGCCAGGGTCAAAAAGGGGGGCTCCAGATCCGGAAAGGCCAGGTAGTTGGCGGCGATGTGGCCCCGGACATGGTGGACGGGGATCAGCGGTACCCCCAGGCCAAAGGCCACGGATTTGGCGAAGCTCAGCCCCACCAGCACCGCGCCGATCAGCCCCGGCGCGTAGGTCACTGCCACGGCGTCGATATCCCGGCGGCTGCAGTTTGCCTCCCGCAGGGCCTGCTCCGTCAGGGCGGCGATGACCTCCACGTGTTTGCGGGAGGCGATTTCCGGCACCACGCCGCCATAGAGGGCGTGCATCTCCACCTGGGAGGCGATGGCGTCGGACAGGACCCGCCGTCCGTCCTCCACCACGGCAACGGCGGTTTCGTCGCAGGAGGATTCAAAGGCCAGAATCTTCATAGGCAAATTCCCTCGTCATAATTATGGCATCCTCTCTGGGGTGCTCGTAATAGTTCTTCCGCCGCCCCACGCTGCGGAAGCCGCGGCTGCCGTAGAGGGCGATGGCGTCGTAATTGGAGGCGCGGACCTCCAGTGTCAAAAAGGCCAGACGGTTTCCCTGGGCGAAATCCAGAAAGACCTGCAGCAGCTTTCCGGCCACGCCCTGCCGCCGGCACTCAGGCCGGACCGCCACATTGGCGATATACCCTTCGTCCAATATCACCTGCACTCCGGCGTAGCCCACCACGCGGTCTCCGCTGTCCAAGGCCACCAGAAAGGCGGAGAGGGCGTTGTCCAGCTCCTCTGCCAGCATGTTCCGGGACCAGGGATCTGAAAAACAGAGCCGCTCCAGCTCCGCCACCTCGTCCAGATGGTCCGCCGTCATGGGGACGATGCGGACGCACAGTTTTTCACTCATACACAGGGCCCCTTCCTTTCCCGCTTCCGCCGGAGCAATCTCATCCCTTTGCCTCCAGCCAGTTTTTGCCCCAGTGGGCCTCCGCCGTCAGGGGGACGGAGAGGGATACCACGCCCTCCATCTCCTCCTCCAGAAGCCTGGCAACCTGCTCTGCCTCCGCCTCCGGGCACTCCACGATCAGCTCGTCGTGGACCTGAAGCACCAGGCGGGCCAGGAGGCTCTCCGCTTTCAACCGCTTCCACACGGCAATCATCGCCAGTTTCATAATGTCCGCCGCCGTGCCCTGAATGGGCATGTTCAGTGCCACGCGCTCCCCAAAAGAGCGGAGGTTGAATTTGGAGGAGCGCAGCTCCGGCAGCTCCCGCCGCCGGTGGAACAGGGTTTCCACATAGCCGCCGGCTTTGGCCTGCTCCACCACACGGTCCATATAGCTCCGCACACCCGGGAAGGTGGCGAAATAAGCCTCCATATAGGCCTTGGCCTCCGCTGTGCTGACGCCGATGTCCTGGGACAGGGAGAAGGGGGAAATGCCGTAGACAATGCCGAAGTTCACGGCCTTGGCGCTGCGGCGCATCTCGTGAGTCACCGCCTCAGGCGGCACGTGAAACACCTGGGCCGCCGTGGCGGTGTGGATGTCCTGCCGGTTGCGGAAGGCGGCGCGCATGGCCTCGTCTCCAGAGATATGGGCCAGCAGCCGCAGCTCGATCTGGGAGTAATCCGCGTCCACCAGCACACAGCCCGCCGCCGGCACAAACATCCGGCGGATCTCGCTGCCAAGATCCGTGCGGGTGGGGATATTCTGGAGGTTTGGCTCCGTGGAGCTGAGCCGCCCCGTAGCGGTGGCGGTCATCTGAAAAGAGGTCCGCACCCGCCCGTCGCCGTCCATGGCCTTGAGAAGACCGTCGGCATAGGTGGATTTCAGCTTGGCAAACTGGCGGTACTCCAGCACGGCGTCCACAATGGGGACCTCGTGCCGGAGGCTTTCCAGCACGTCGGCGTTGGTGGACCAGCCGGTTTTCGTCTTCTTTCCGTGGGGCAGGCCCAGCTTGCCGAAGAGAATTTCTCCCAGCTGCCTGGGGGAGTTGATGTTGAATGTCTCGCCGGCCATGTCGTAGATGGCCTGTATCCGCTCCGCGGTCCGTGCGGCCAGCATCTCGCCAAAGGCGGCCAGGGCCTTTCGGTCGACCCGGCAGCCCGTCCGCTCCATCTCCGCCAGCACCCGGCAGAGGGGCATTTCCGCGTCGGTAAACAGGGCCTGCATGTCCAGCTCCCGCAGGCGGGCGGAGAGGATGCCATACAGGGTGTCTACCGCCGCAGCGGCGCATTCCAGAGAGGCTTTCGCCGCAGCGGCGTCCCCCAGCAGGGAAAAGGCGTCCGGCTCCAGATAGAGGGGGTTGGGCAGTTCTCTGTTTAAATAGGAGACGGACAGCCGCTGCAGGTCGTAGTTCCCGGACGTGGCGTCCAGCAGATAGGCGGCCAGAAAGGTGTCAAACACGAAGCCCTCCGCCGGCAGGTTGTTTTCCAGCAGCCGCCGTATCAGATCCTTTACGTTGTGAGACACCTTTTTGATGTCCGCGGAGAAGAGGCCTGCCAAAAAGGCGTTCCAACTCCCCTGGAATTGATCAAAGAACAGGTCTGCGGCTGTGCCGTCCCAGGATACGCACACGCCGGTGAGGCCCGGCAGGGCCAGCAGGGCCACGTGGTCCGCCCCGCGCCACAGGGCCAGCAGCTCCTCCGCCCGGGCCGGGGTGGTCACCTGCTCCGCCGGAGCGGAGGCCGCCGTTTGGGCAGCGGGGGCCGCCTCTGCCGCCAGACCAAATTTCTCAATAAGCCTGGTAAACTCCAGCCGCAAAAACAGGGGATACGCCGCCGGACCGGGGGACTGCACCAGGTTGTCCTCCGGCTGAAAGTCCAGCGGAGCGTCGGTGACGATGGTAGCCAGCCACTGAGAGCGGCGGGCGTCCGCCTCTCCCTCCGCCAGCTTTTTCACAAGGCCGGGTTTGGCGGGGGTCTCCGGGGCGGTGACAATCTCGGGCATGTGGCTGTAGAGGTGGTCGATGGAGCCGTACATCCGGATGAGGGACATGGCGGTCTTCTCCCCCACGCCCTTTACGCCGGGGATGTTGTCCGAGGCGTCCCCCATCAGGGCCTTCAGGTCGATCATGTGGATGGGGTCGAAGCCGTAATCCTCCCGAAAGGCCGCTGCGGTCATATCCCTGGTGGTGGTCTGGCCCATGCGGGTGGACACCAGCTTGACCTTTGTGGCGCCGGTGATCAGCTGCAGGCTGTCTTTATCGCCGGTGACCACCACGCACTCCCAGCCTGCGGATTCGCACTTGCGGGAGATGGTGCCCAAAAGATCGTCCGCCTCCCAGCCCGCCAGCTCATAGCGGGGGATGTTCAGGGCGTCCAGCACCTCCTTCAGCACCGGCATCTGCATCCGCAGCTCCTCGGGCATGGGCTTTCGGGTGGCCTTATAGGCCGCGTCCGCGGTGTGGCGAAAGGTGGGGGCGTGAACGTCAAAGGTGACGCACACCGCATCCGGATGCTCCTCCCCCACAAGGCGCAGGAAGGTGGTGAGAAAACCGAAAACGGCGTGGGTATAGAGCCCGTCCCGGGTGGTCAGGGGCCGGATGCCGTAATAGGCCCGGTTGATGATGCTGTTGCCGTCAATAACCATCAGTTTCATGAAGGCGCCTCCTGGACGAGAGATTTTGCAGGAAATTTTTTGCAGGAAACCGTATATATAATAGTATAACCCAGATCTTAAGAATGTGCAATGCCGCCGTCAGCATACCAGAAGCGGCGGGTTTTCGGCCCGCCGCCCCAAGCTTCTCCGCTTCCGCTCTATTCGACTGTCTCCGCATTTAAAATGGCGCTGGCAGGGTAAAAGCAGTCCCGCTCCGGCTGCCGGTGCTCCACCACAAGGCCAAACAGCACAGACAGCGCCTGATAGCTCTGATAGGGCAGGTTCTGGTCAATGGCAAAGTCCACCAGACCTTCCCGCAAAAACTGCCGGATCTCCGGGCTGTCGTCGTGGGCCAGCACCCGGACCTGTCCGGTCCGGCCGGCCCGGCGAAGGGCCTCTACACAGGCGGAGACGCTCTGGGTCGCCATATAGATGTAGTGAAGGTCCGGCTCCGTCTCCAGCGCGGCGGTCACGGCCGCCAGGGTTTCGTCATAGTCGTCGTGGGTGGCGGCCACGCGAAAATCTCTTTGGGAAAAGCCCCGCTCTTTCAGCCGCTCAAAAAAACCGTCTGCCCGGGCCTTGTGGCCTATATACTCCAGGCCGGAGTAGGCCAGCAGCACCTGCTGACCGGGGCACAGAAACTTGGCGGCGATTTCCCCGGCTACCCGCCCGGCGTGGTGGGCGTCCTCCCCCACATAGCAGAGGCGGGAGCCCTGGGGAATATCCGAGTTGAAGGTCACCACGGGGATGCCGCGGCCCGCCAATTCCCGCAGTCTGCTGCGGATAGCCTCGCAATCGGAACCGCAGAGAGCCACGCCGTGGATGTCTGTCCGCTCCGCCTGCTCCAAAAGCCGCAGGCAGCTGTCCGTATCTCCGTGGGGATAGCGGAGGATGTCCACCGAGACATTGTAATCCCGGCGCTCTTCCAAAAAGCGGGCCACACCGTCGGCCATGGCGGCCTGGATAAAGCGCACCCACTCCGGCTGAATAACAATGAAGCGCCTGGATGTGCCGCTGGTAGCCAGGGCGCTGGCCATGCGGTTGGGGTGGTAGTCCAGCTCTGCCATCACAGCCAACACCCGCTCCCGCACCTCCGCCTTTACATAGGGGCGATTATGGAGCACGCGGTCTACCGTGCCAATGGATACACCGGCCCTCTCCGCAATCATTTTAATGGTAGCCCGCATGGCAGACCCTCCCTGCTGTGATAGTAAAAACGCTTTCTTAAATCATAAAACAGAGCGGCGGGACTTGTCAAGCGTCGCCGGTGGGATTTGACGAAACCAGGAAATTTTGCTATAATTACACGGTAGCAATACTAAAAATCGCGCTTATCTGCGCAGAAGAGGAGTCCGGAAACTTATGAAGCAACGACTGCAACGCATTATCAGCTGCCTTTTGCTGTGTGCCCTGCTGGCGGGCGGAACCGCTCCGGGGGCGGCGGCCCGGTTTGAGGATGTGCCCGCCTCCCATCCGGCGTCAGAGGCCATTCGGCGTTGTGTAGAACTGGGATTTTTTCAGGGGGAGACCGAGTCCCGTTTCGGTGTGGGCCATTCCATCACCCGGGCCGCCTTTATGGTGGCAGCGGCCCGCCTTTTTGGCTGGGACACCACGGTAAAGCCTGACCAGCCCACCTATTCCGACGTGCCCGCCGGCGCCTGGTGCTACGGCGCTGTGGAGGCTGCTGTGGCTGCCGGCGCTCTCACCAGTGAGAGCAGCGTTTTCCGGCCGGACGACGCCATCACCCGGGAGGAGCTGGCGGTATTGCTGGTGCGGGCCCTTGGCTATGATACGATGGCCGCGCTGGTTCAGGATCTGCCTATCCCCTTCCGGGATGTGCGGACCAATCCGGGCTACATTGCCATTGCCTATGACTTTGGCCTGGTCAGCGGGTCTACCCGCACGGCGTTTTCACCGGATCAACCCGCTGCCCGGGAGGATGTGGCCGTGATTTTGATGGACCTGTACGACAGGCTCCACGCTCCCGCGGCCCGCAGTATCGGCATTGCCAGCTCCGTGGAGGGGCTGCCGGATCTTGCCGGTTATGAGATGGTGGCGGTGCCTGCCGGCAAGCTGATGTCCGCCGGTGCACCCAGTGTGGCGGCTGTTATGAATGCCCAGGAGGCCTTGGCTCTGCGGGAGGCTATCCAGCAGGCGGGGAGCAAGGCGTTTTTATATGTGAGCGGCGGAACCACCGCACTGAACGGGGATACGGAGGAGACCGCAAAGGCGTTGGCGGAGGCTGTGGAAAAGGGCGGCTACGACGGGCTGTTTCTGGATCTTGAAAAGCTGCATCTGATTCACCAGCGGGCTATGACCCGGCTGCTGCGGGCGTTAAAGCCGGCCTTGGACGGCAGGCCGCTCTATATCATGGCAGACGCGCCGGCCCGGGACGGTACCACCTACGACGGTTATGACTATGGCCTGATCGGTGAGATCGCGGATTGTCTGGTGCTGCGCACATGCTCCTACGAGGGAGTTGCACAGGAATTTCCTGACGCTCCGATAGAGCCGCTGGAGGAGGCGTACTACGCCTTTGCGGAGCTGTCCGGCATTGTGGACGGCAGCAAGCTGGCGCTGCTGGTTTCCACCTCCGGAAAGCTGTATCTGGACCGGCAGGATGCGGGCGAGGTCTCCCGTGAAGAGATTCAGACATTGCTGAACGCGGAGGACACCAGAGCGTACTATTCCGACCGCTATGCCTGCGCCTATCTCACCGCCTCCCGGAAAATCAAAGAGACCCGGGAGGTTAAAGCTGCCGTCGCGTGGTATCTGGATGAACGCGCCATTGATGCCCGGGCCAGATTGGCAGGACTGTTCGGTGCGGCCCGGCTGTGCATCGGCGATTTGAACAACCTGCCGGTGCAGACGGAGCAGGACGGATAAGCAAGCGTAAAGGGGAACGGCAGTTTTTGCCGCTCCCCTTTTGTATGGACTTTAACTGACAAGCACCGCCATATAGGCGGCATAGCCCGCCAGCATCAAAGCGCCCTGCCAGCGGTAAAATTTTCCCCGCAGCAGAGGCGGCAGCACCGCCAAACAGCAAAAACCCAGGCACACGGGCAGATCCAGAGCTGTGGTTTGGCTGGAGATTACCAGCTGCCTGCCAGGAGACGCGGCGGAGCACACCGGGAGGATCAGCGTCAAATCGATGACGTTGGCTCCAATGATGTTGCCTACGGACATGGAGGCCTCTTTTTTGGCAATGGCGGTGAGGGTCGTCACCAGCTCCGGCAGGGAGGTGCCAATGGCCACCATGGTGACGCCGATAATGCTGGAGGGCACGCCCAACAGCAGCGCCAATTCGCTGCCATAGTCGATCAGCAGCCGGGAGCCTGTCACAATTGCCGCAATGCCCGCCACAAACAGCCCCAGCTTCATAAACATCTGCCGGTGAGAGGTAGTGCGGCGTTTTGGCTTATCCCGGCCTTCCGCCATGCTGGAGCGGGCGTCCGCCACATTGTTGGCGAGGTACACCGCGAATACCACAAACAGCAGCAGGCCGGGCAGCACCGGCAGCACGCCGTTCCGGCAAAGCAGGAGCAGAAGAAGCGCGCCGGTCACCATCAAAAGGGCCTTCAGGTCGAACTGCTTCCGGTTTACCGCGGAGGGGATACACACGATGGAAATGCCCAGAATCAATCCCAGATTCGCCGTGACAGACCCCACGGCGTTCCCCACCGCCAGGTCCACCTCACCCTGAAGTACGCCGGTGACGGAGACCGTCAGCTCCGGCAGTGTGGTTGCCAGGGATACAATGGTAGCCCCGATGATGAACCGGGGCACGCCGGTGGCCTCCGCGATCCAGACGGCGCCGTCCAGAAACCAGTCGCCGCCCTTCACGATCAGAGCCAGGCCCACCAGGAATAGCAAAACCGTTATCCAGATACTCATAACATCTAACATCCTCCCGCGTTTTTACAAAGATAAACGAGACCCTCATTGCATATGGACAACCGGATCAAAACCCTCACCGGCGCCGCATACAATAAAAGTCTCGCTTCTTCAGACACGGCCCGGGCAGTCTGGAGACCGCCGTGCTGACGAGCCGTGCCACATCCCGAAAGATGCAAGCTACTCCCTTTTATGGGGACCTGTCTTCGAGGGGTATTATATGGAAATCATACCCCGTTTGTCAACAGAAACTTTGTCTAACCCTGTCCATTCCATAAAATATTGTCAGGCCTTAAACGCCGGATCAAAGCGGATGTCCTTTTCCAGAAGCGTCCGGCCCCGTTTATCCTGCCCGGCGGGGAGAAATCCATAGTCCTGAAAGAACCGCTCCGCACCGCAGGATGCGGGCAGGGCGACCCAAAGGCGGCCGGCGCCCAGGGGTCGCCAGTGGTACGCCGCCTGGCCGATGAGCTGCACGCCGAAGCCGCGGCTGCGGCAGTCCTGCCGGATGCAGGCCAGCGTAATCCTGCCGGGACGGCCGTCCGCCCGGCCAAATTGCACCAGGCCCACCGGCTCACCCCGCAGATACCCCACCAGCGTCGGGCGATCGGCCGCATCTGCCAGAGCGCGGGCGCGGTCAAAGGGGGCGGGGACCCCGGCGTCTGCCCGGGCGGAGGCGGCGAGGCGGGCGAAGAGCTCCCCCTGCTCCGGCAGACGCAGGGGTTCAAAGTAAAGGCCCGGTTCCAGGGCGTTTGGCCGTTTGCGGGCCGTCTCCTGCGCCAAAAACTCCGGCGTCTGCAGGTGGCTGTTATCGTCCCGGAAGAGCACCCGCAGGCGCTCTCCTTCCATCTGTAAAAGGGAGACGGCGGTATTGTCCCCGTGGGGCGTGGCGCCGGTCTCCTCCAGGGTGCAGCCCTGCAGGCGGGCCAGCAGCAGGCGGATGGCGTAGCCGTGGGAGAAAACTGCCACTGTCTTTCCGTCATTCTCCGCTCCGATTTTCCGAACGGCCTGCAGCACCCGCTCCAGCACCGCGGCAGGCGTCTCCGCGCCCTCCATATGCCAGCGGTGCATCTGGTGGCTGAAATAGTCCATCTGCTCCGGCCAGCGCCGGGCGATCTCGCCCCAGGTCTTTTGTTCCCATGCGCCCACACAGATTTCGCGCAGGGCCCTGCAGCGATGCAGCGGCAGATTTTTGGGGATGTACAGGGCGCTGGCGGTGGCACAGGTGCGGTACAGGTCGCTGCTGTACACCGCATTGATGCGGATAGCGGCAAATCGCCGCTCCAGGGCTTTTACCTGCCGCCAGCCCCGGTCGGTGAGAATACTGTCGTCCTGGCCCTGGGCAATGCGGTACAGGTTTCCCTCCGCCTCGGCGTGGCGAATCAGATAGATAGTGGTCATGTGAGCCTCCCGTGGACGTTTATTTTGGATACAGTATACTCCATTGGTGAATTTTTGGCAAATGCGGAGACGGCGGTTTTTTTGTAAAAAGCAGGCCATACTACCTCCGTGCCGAAAAAAGGAGTGACGAACGATGAAGACATGTACCGGATTTTGGGTCGGTATGAGCGCCGGCCTGATGGCCGGCGCCGCAGTGGGGATGATGACGCCGCACGGCAGGAATTCCATGAAAACGCAGGTGGGTAAGAGTATCCACAAGCTGGGTGTCGCTGTGGACCATGCCGTGGACAACATCGTCTCTGAAATGCGCTGAAGCGCGGGTGGAGGGCGTTTGCCCTCCACTGTTTTTTAGAAAAACACGGAAAATTTGAAAAGAAGGACTTGACTTTGCGGAAAGCTCTGCTATAATAATAACGCTGTCATTTTCCGGCAGATAACAAGTGCATATGCGGAAAAGCACCGGAGCAGCTATGGAGAAGTCGCCTAGTTGGTCGAGGGCGCATGATTGGAAATCATGTAGGCCCCTAAAGGGTCTCGAGGGTTCGAATCCCTCCTTCTCCGCCATAAAAACCCTGTAATCGCAATGGTTACAGGGTTTTTGCTATGTTTTTTTCCTTAATTTTCCCTTATTGCTACTTGGCCCCGGAGACCGATTGAATGAAGTGTTCCATCCGGTCGGCGGACTGCTGGCGCATCTTCTGGGTGGTGTGGGCGTAGATGTTCAGCGTAAAAGCGGCGGTGTGGGTGGTATCTCATAGCTTACCCCAGGGCCAGCCCAGGCAGACCGGCGCGGGTCAGTCCAGGCGCCTCATAAGCCAGGCCAGGTTGGAATCCCTTTCGGAGCGTCAGCGCAGGGCGCACAAATACACTTCCGGCAGGAGTGTATTTGTGCGCCCTGCGGGGCTGCTGCCCGGCTTGCCTGCGTTAATTTTGTAGCTTGAAGTTTCCATCTATATATTTTATAATGCATACAAAATCAAGGCGAAAATCGAAATTTGCAGTGATGATAACGAACCTATGAAAGGGTGTTTTCATGAAATTGGTTAGCCCGAAAACCCTGCTGGCATCTCTGCTGGGTTGCACATTTGTTGTTCTGAAAGTGATGACCTTTGATGGGCTGCCGGATATCGTTTGGATTCTATTCGTTGGGCATCTGTCTGTGAAAGGACTGGTCACGGCGTTTTCCCAAGAGGCCTATGATAAGGACGTAAAACAGGCGCGGCAGGGAAAAGTCCTGTACCGTGACCTGTTTGGAAAATTTGCATACATTGCGGCAGACATCCCGATCCTCTTGATCCTGTTCGCCGGCCTATTGGCTGCGGTCTGTCCTGTAACAACACTGCTTAAAGTAATCCTAATCGGACTTTTGCTGATAGCGCTGGGGTATGCGGTCTGGTTTTCCTGGTATGTTTCAAAGCACAAACGGATGCGTGTGGAAAATGGGGAGTGGAGCACAGGGGTTTTGAGCGCAGAAGATGAGAAAGCATGGAAATACTCAAGCCTGTGGCACGGTATTATACTTGGAATGATCGGGGTATTGTGTGTTTTTTATCTCATTTTCGGCGATCCAAGAATCTATCTGAATAACGCCAAACTAAAAAAAGCACTATCCACGCTAGATAGTGGCAGAGTTACTCTCGAGACAATCGTTCCCTTTGAATGGACAACCGTATACACATTTAAGCCCTATACATCCATCGGCCGCATAAGGCGGGTCACCGGCTCAAAGAGTCCCGCGTTGAAAGAAAGTGTCAGTGAGGGCATGACCCATGTCGTGTTTACGAACAGAGGAGAGGTCGTCGCCAGTGTTTGCGCCTACCCCGCAAGTATTGGGTATGATTTAGACTTCACCGGTGGAAAATATACATATTATGACTATCCGGACGGTGGATATTCCCACATCGAATACGGCGATGAGATTACCTTTGAAGTAATACAGGATGAAGGGTTTGTCAAGCTGTATGCTCGTGTTGAAAAATAATGTATGTTACGCATATTGAATTAGCGCAGGGCGATTAAAGAATATTTCCCTTTGAACAACAACCATTACGACAAACTCCGGTCTGTCGTGGGGGTTTGCAGGGTGATCAGCAGGGAGGAAATATGTGTCGATATGCCCGGATGCCTGACCATTTATTCGGAAAAGCAGATAAAAATTCTTTGTCTTGGGCTTGACATTTGGGTGGCGTAAATCGTGGAACCTGGCATCGTTTAGGCCAAATGCTGCAAACGATTTTTTTGAACTCCTTGTAAACCGTGAAATGGGCCAAATGTCCACCCGGACCATTTGTGAACACAAAGCCCTCCTTGTTCTCCCAGGCAGAACCGGCGCAAAGCCGCGCTTCTGCCTGTTTGACCTTCTGCCGCTTCAACGCCGCCATCACGGAGGGAGCAACGGTAATCAGGCGGACCTTGCCGTTCTTCGTGGGAATCAACTGGCGTTCTTCGCCCACCTTCTTACTCTTTTGGAGCTGCTTGTTAATGTAAAGCGTACTGCTCTGGAAGTCAACGCAATCCCAGGTAAGGCCCAGAACCTTCCCCTGACGCATACCAGTGAACAGAGTGACCAGGAACAGCAGTTCATACTGGTGCCCTCGAATCGCTTCAAGGAACTTGGTGATTTCCTCCTGTTCCAAGGGAGCGATTTCTTTTTGGTAGACCTTCGGCAAGTCACAGGCATCGGCGGGGTTATGGCGAATCGAACCAATCTTAACAGCCGGATTTAATGCCTTAGCTCCGTCACTCTTTCATATTAAAAGAATTTAGAGCTTTTTTATGAGGTTCCTCCGATAAAATTTTGAATGCGTTTTCAATCGCCAAACATGGAATTGTAAATATCCTCCGCCTGATTGGGCGGCGTGGGCCGGTCCGGACAAGAATATGGATTCGGACGCTCCGTGCCCGGAATAGGACAGTAGTAACCAGTGGCTGGGTGTAATTGA
Organism: uncultured Oscillibacter sp.; assembly: GCA_950097035.1. GTDB lineage: Bacteria > Bacillota > Clostridia > Oscillospirales > Oscillospiraceae > Oscillibacter. The sequence continues at coordinate 5,872 of CATNDT010000022.1, read as the reverse complement.
AATGGGGTATACTGCATCGCCTGAATCCTCCGGCCCGTTATTTTAACCGTGAGGGAAATCCGCCGCACAAGCTGTTCCACGCTGTCTATCTGATTGAGGTTGGGGTTTATGATTTTGGCCGGAAACAGCTTGTAGAACCGGAAATAAAATAGGGCTGGCCTTTCTTTTGGGCGTACCCTAACGGCACAGAGAAAAGATGTCCCAGTGGAGTTGGTTTCCGACTTTTGGCATCTGCCATTTTGGAAACCAACCCTACTGGGACACTTCTATTTTTGTGGTATGACGATTTCATCAAACAGCTCCCGTAGAGCCGTGTCAACCCCGCTGGCGGCCTGGATGGTGGCAATTATCATCCGGTCACTGTCCACCGCCGGGAAATCCAGCTTGTACCCTGCCCGCTGTACCAGCTGCCGGAAGTAGAGCCGCTGGGTTCTCCCGTTACCTTCCCGGAAGGGGTGGAGGCAGTTGACGCCGGAATAGAAATCCGTCAGCTCGAGGATCAGGTCCCCACGAGGCAGGCTTTGAAAAAAATCCATCTCCTGAATCCGGCCAAGCATCCGCTCCGCCAGCGGCTCAATCTCTCCGGCAGGGCCTGCTCCTCAATCCCCAGCTTATTCACCAGCACAGAGGTGCCGGGACAGCAGCTGTCACTGCTGGCATCGATGTTGTATGCCATGCGTCATCCCCTGCTGTACTTTGCGTTGAGCTGACGCAGGCACTCCTCCGGCGTTCGTTCTCAGTTGATAACGGACAGGCACATTGCCTGAATCACATCGCTGACCGGCAGCCCTTCCATTTGGGACGACATGATAAAATTTTGCAGGAGTTCCGGTACTATCATTCCTGTTTTTTCGTCATAGCAATCACACTCCTTCAGATAGTTTACCACACAACGCAAAAAAAGAAAGGTGATTATCATGGAGACTATCAGAGCAATCCTTGTGTTAGTTGTGGCCTTTATACTTTGGAAAACATATCACAAGCTGTTCCAGGTTGTTTACATCAATGCGGCAGTCGGTATCCCTCGAGAAATTGTGGTTTGCTTGGTATTGGCGTGCTTAATTGTTTCTGGAGTGTTTTCTGCACTAGGATCAATCTTTCATTAAGGCTTATTTAGAAATATTTTCTGTCTTTCGTATGGTGCCTAAATGGTGCCTGAGTTCATCTGGCAACCTATGAACAGAGCAGTAATTTCACCAGGGCCCTGCTGTTGCGGTTTACCGGTCGTAATAGGGAATATATTGATTTGACATACTAAACAAAAAAACCAAAAAAGATAAAATGGTTTTATTGCATTATTGACAGTTCTGCCCGTCTATGTTATTCTAATACTATGAATGAGGTACATATAGTACTTTTCGCCGCCATGTGTTGCGGCAATTTGATATGTCAGGAACGCTGAGGGAAACGTTTCCGGTGTTTTAACTTTTGTTTATTTAGGAGGTGGAAAGAGGGAGGATTTCCTGACCTGGCAAATCTATTCCGGCACATTTTGAAGGAGGAAAGGAACATGAAGCACTATTCCAGCACTGCCCCCAAACGTGCCCTGGCGCTGTTTTTGACCATCGGAATGATCGTGTCCCTGATGGTCCTGCCCGCGTCCGCCGTTACAGGCGACAGCTATGCGGACAGAAGCCACCCTGTTGAGGGCGACGGCATCACCATCAGCGACTACGTTTTAGAGCTCAATTCCGTTCAGGACCTCACCGCCACCTTAACCGTCCCCAGCTCCGCGATAGAGGGCGATGCGCAGGCCTGGGCGTCCAGCCTGGTCTGGTCTCTGACCCGTACCGAGGACATGTTTGTCCAGGACCCCAAGATCTACCCCCACGTTTACACCGGCGACAAGCTGGAGAACTGGCAGATTTGGGACAGTGAAAACGAGAAGTACGGCGACGGCATTGAGAACAGCCCCTGGTTCTATTTTGTAGACAGCAGCGGCGCTAAGAAAACCACCGCCGCAGAGGCCGTTTCTGTGGCTGAGAACGACTCCGACACCGTAGTTACGTTGAAGTTCTCCACCAACCCCTTCTTCGGCAAGGTGGGCTTTACCGACTATGGCGGGCCCGGCATCCGCAATGTGTTTAACAGCTTCAACGGCCCTTACCTGCTCACTGCCTCTGCCGGCGGCAAGGTGGTTGGCTCCTGTGAGCTGGAAGTCCAGGTATACCGCAGCTATCACCGTTACAACGAGGTCCTCAATGAGCTCGACGCCCTGAAAGAGGCTGCCGCAGCCCACCCGGGCCGGTATGTGGAGATTATTGAATACGGCGAGTCCGAGGGCGGCTTCCCCATGTATGCCGTGGTTCTCTCCGACAGCAAGACCTCCGTGGACGCTTTCCAGGCGCTCAACAAAACCATTACCACAAATCCCCAGCGCGTGATTGATCGAATTAAGAACGGCTCTTTGAAGAATTACCGCATCCCCTTTATGATCAACAACCAGCACTCGGACGAGTACCCCAATATGGACGCCGAGCTTAATTTGCTGTGGGAGCTGGTAACGGAGGATACCCTCACCTACCGTAAGCTTACCGGGCTGAAAAACGGCGCCGATGTGCCCAAGTACTGGTCCGATCAGCTGGATCAGTTCGACATTACCGGCTGTGGCGCACCCCATCTGGACATTAAGCCCAACGGCACGCAGTCTGACAACGACGGCGAACTTGGCTCCGAAGAGATTTACGCCATCAGCGATGACATCACCTACAACGTGGAAGACCTGCTGGACAATCTGATTCTGGTGGTTTCCCTGGCCGAGAACCCCGACGGCCGTACCTACGGCTCCCGCCGTAATTACAACGGCATCGACCACAACCGTGACAGCACGTTCCAGACGCAGGCGGAGACACGGGCCATCACACAGCTGATTAACAGCTGGAATCCGGTGGCTTTCGTGGAGCTGCACGGCTACATGACCGACTTCCTGATTGAGCCCTGCACCCCGCCTCATGAGCCCAATCTGGAATACGATATCCTGATCCCCCACTTCTTTGAGGGCGCCGAGGCTTACGGCAACTCCGCTCTGGGCACTATCGCCGGTGAGGGGTACGACTACAAGTTCTCCCAGTACTATGTGCCTCTGCGGGACAACTTCGACCGTGAAGAGGGCGTGTGGGACACCTGGGACGACCTGAGCACCAACTATACCCCCAGCTACGCGATGCTCAACTGCAACGCCGCCGGCTATACCATTGAGACGCCCCGCGCCAACGAGGCCTCCACGCGTCTGTTTGAATGCGGCTTCTACGGAATGTTCCAGTACTATATGGAGCATAAGGAAGAGGTCTACCTGCGCCAGATGGAGTTCTTCCTGCGCGGTCTGAACAACACCGACGCCTCCAAGGATATTGCTCCCTGGTATGTGGACTACCACGACAAGCAGATCCCTGTCACCGATATGCGCCCCATCTTTGAGGAAAACGGCAAGTTCTTCTGCGAGTACTGGGTCATTCCCGTGGATGCGGGCAGCCAGCGCAGCGTGGGTGCGGCCTATGACATGGCGGAGTTTCTGATCCGCAACGGTGTTCGGTTAAGCAGGCTCACTGCCGATGTCACCGTGAACGGCACCACCTATAAGTCCGGCTCTTTTGTGGTGGATATGCACCAGGCCAAGCGCAACTACGCCAACTGCGTGCTGTACAGCGGGGTGGATGCCTCCTACTCCGGCTTTATCTCCCTCTACTCAGACGCTGTGACCAACTATCCGGAGCAGTGGGGCTTTACCGCGATTCCCGTGGCCGTGGAAGGCGCTTTTGCCGGTAAACTGAAGGCTGTCACATCCGTGGCCCGCGCTTCCGCCTTCACCGGCAAGACCGGCGGCTATGTCATCATCTCCAATGAGAGCATTCACGCCGTCAACGCGGTCAACACGCTGTTGGGCGCCGGCAAGACCGTGGGCATGGTCGTCTCCGGCGACTATAAGGGCGACTTTGTGGTCAGCTATGCCGATTACCAGTCTGTGAGGAACAAGTATACCCTCAGTGGCACCGGTGTGAGCACCTTGCCTGATGCCCGGCGTCTGCTGCATGAGCCCACCATCTATCTGGTTGGCCTGTTGGATGAGTTCCAGGATGCGAAAATTTCCAGCGGTTATTACGCCAACTGGTTCTCAGAAGGCTATGGTTCTACCCGTTATGATATCATGCACAACAGTGAGACCGCCAACGTCAACCGCCTGGCTCTTACCGAACAGATGAACTTCAAGGTCACCAATGACCCTGCCAAGGCGGATATCATCGTGGGCAACGTGGCTCCCACCGCAAATCCCCGCACCGAGGCTGCCGTTCTGGCCGCCGTGAAGGCCGGCACGCCCTATCTGGCAATCGGCTGGGGCCCCATGAACTATATCAAGCAGAACCTCCTGTCTGATGTGGGGTTTGAGCCCAACCGCCCCGATGGCGATATGCTTCACTACGTCACCTATCCCACCGACAGCCTGCTGACTGCCAACCACGTGGTTGACGGTGACAACATCATCTATGCCGTGGACGGCGTGTATTTTGATGGCGAGATTCTTCAGAATCCCAACACCTCCATCCTCATTCGCTGCGGTGAGGGCAAGACCACCGACTATATGATCGCCGGCTGTGCCCCCAACGCCGAGCAGATGTCCGGCAAGGTGGAAGCCATCACTTACAATGACGGCACGCTGGACCTGACGCTGTTTGGCAACAGCCTGACCAACCGTGCGTTCCAGCGTGATGACTACACCTACGCCAGCAACACCATCTACAGCAAGGTGCTCGCCGACACGCCCATGGATAGTTGGGTGCGTTGACGGCGCAAGACGCGGTTTGCACTTGCGGCGGCGGGAGATCCATGTTAAAATACGGATATCTTATTGAAACCAGAAACGAGGAGATCATCTATGGATTTTAACGTTCTGTCCGCCGCACGCTATTCCCTGCGAAAGTTCAGCACCCGCCCGGTAGAGCCGGAAAAGCTGGCGCTGATTCTGGAGGCGGGGCGCAACGCGCCCACCGCCCACAACAACCAGCCTCAGCGGATCTTTGTGCTCCAGTCCGCCCGGGCCCTGGAAAAGGTGCTGGACTGCATGGGCGGGCGGTTTGTCTCGCCGGTAATGCTGGCGGTGGCCTATGACCCCGCTGTTTCCTGGAAGCGGGAGACCGACGGCAAGGAGCACGGTGAGATCGATGCCGCCATCGCCGCCACGCAGATGATGCTCCAGGCCGCGGATTTGGGCCTTGGCACCACATACGTGGGCATGTTTGAGCCGGAAAAGCTGCTGGCGGCCTTTCCGGAGATGGCGGGCACAGTGCCCATTGCCCTGCTGCCGCTGGGTTACCCGGCGGAGGGGGCGCATCCCTCCAGGCTCCACGCAGACCGCATCCCGCTGGAGGAAATGGTAAAACACCTGTAAAACACCGCAGCTGCATACAAACAGGACCTCCCCGGAGAAATCCGGGGAGGTCCTGTTTGCGCCTATAGCAGATAGGGTTGTTAAAAGATCCGGTGGAGATTAGCCCTCATACATGGCCTTGAGCTTCAGCAGGTGCTCGTAACGGTCCATAGCGGCCTTCTCATTACGCTGGAACAGCTCGCTGGCGCGGTCGGGGAATTCGCGGGTCAGGCGGCTGTAACGGGCCTCGTTCATCAGGAACTCCTGATAGCCGCCCTTGGGCTCCTTGGAGTCCAGAGTAAACTTGGCGCCCTCGGCTGCGGGGTTGAAGCGGAACAGGTTCCAATAGCCGCACTCCACGGCCTTCTTCATCTCGGCCTGGCAGTTCATCATGCCGCCCTTGATGCTGTGCATTTCGCAGGGGGAGTAGCCGATGATCAGGGACGGGCCGGGATAGGCCTCGGCCTCCTGAATGGCCTTGAGGGTCTGGGCGGGATTGGCGCCCATGGC
>CATNDT010000021.1 GCA_950097035.1 uncultured Oscillibacter sp. | reverse complement strand
CCGCGCAGCCGCACCCGGACGGAGCCGTCCGGGCGGTAAGTGAAGAGATAGCCCTGCCGGTCCATGGCGGAAGGGGCCCGCCGCACCGCCTCCATTCCTGCCCGGAACCAGTCCGGCGCCGCTTCCCATCCGGTGGACAGCTCGTCAAGAGGCTTGAGGGCGCGTCCGGGCCTGCCGGCCGCCGCTGATGCGGGGCGCCCCACGGCGGCTATACACACCAGCTCTTCATCCTCCGGGATAAGGTGCAGGCACCGCTCGCGGTCATAGGTCCCGCCGATCCAGCAGGTCCCCAGTCCCATGGAGTGGGCGGTAAGGATCAGCTCCTGACCGTAGTACCCGCATTTTTCCTCCAGATTCATGTCATCGGCAGGACCGGAAAAGAGAAAGCAGTTCCTGGCGTCCCTGATCTGCCCCCAGCTTCTGCCAGAGGCAGTAAAGGGCTCCGGCCAGCCGCACACCAGCCGGACGCTCAAACCAGAACGCTGGCTGCACTGCTCCACCGCTTTCTCCAGCTGCTGCCGCTGGACAGGGGAGAGGGGCTGGGGCAAAAACTCCCGGCAGGAGGACCGGGTCAATAGGGCATCGGAGAGAGTCATGGCGAGCCTCCTTTCTGCGGCATAGGCTGCAGAGCATTTTTTACCGCTTCTTATTTTCATTTGAATGTCGAGGGATGTCAAGAGGAAAAATGTGAAGTTTTTGTAAAATCCTACTTGCGTTAAAGCCGTTTATCTGTTACAATAAGCTCATCAACTACATATCGGAAGATGTCCGCAGGAGAGCGGAGGCCCTTGGGAAAGCAAGCGGCCTCCCACCGAAGGCGTAAATCGTACAGGTGCCGTGAGGCGGGACTGCGGGCGGACGAGGTTCTGGAGAACTCCGCGAATAGGCGGATGCCGAAGGTGCAAGCGGTCAAGCCGTAATCTCTCAGGCAAAAGGACAGGATTGATTAATGTTGCCCCCCCGAGCGGGAAATCCAGGGGGGGAGGGATTCATTTTTTCTGTCTTTGAGAGCAGCGGGGAGGCGTTGGCGCCTCCCCGCATTTTCTTTTGATGTGTAAATTGAAAAAGGAAAAGGAGAGAAGAGTATGGAACAGATCTATAGCGCAGTCGCAGCAGGAAACTCATGGCTTAACGACATCGTGTGGGGGATCCCGGCCCTATTCCTGCTGATGGGCGCGGGCATCATCCTGACGGTGGGCTTGAAGGGCTTCCAGTTCCGGAAGTTCGGCTATGCCATGAAGAACACCGTAGGCAAGATGTTCAAAAAACAGGAAGCCAAGGCCGGCGAGGTTACCCCCCTCCAGGCCCTGACCACCGCCCTGGCGGCTACCGTAGGCACCGGCAACATCGCCGGTATCACCACCGCCGTCACCCTGGGCGGCGCGGGAGCGATTTTCTGGCTGTGGGTGTCCGCCCTGCTGGGCATGGCCACCAAGTACTCCGAGGTGCTGCTGTCGGTGAAATACCGGGAGCGCAACGTCCTGGGCGACTGGGTAGGCGGCCCCATGTACTACATCAAGAACGGCCTGGGCAAGAACTGGAAGTGGCTGGGCGCGGTATTCTGCGTACTGGGCGGCTTGGCCTCCTTCGGCATCGGCAATGCTGTGCAGGTCGGTAATATCACCGACTCGATCAATACCGCTATCCAGTCCTTTGTTCCCGCCGCTGCGGACCATCAGATGGTCATCAACATCGTTGTGGCTGTGATCCTGATGGCTGTGATCGGCGTAGTGCTGGTGGGCGGCATCAAGCGTATCGGCGAAGTTACCGAGTTCCTGGTGCCCATCATGTCCATTATCTATATTGCGGCCTGCCTGGTCGTTATCGCTCTTAATGTCACTAAGGTGCCTACCGTCTTCGGCATGATCTTCCAGGGCGCATTCACTCCTGCGGCCGTCACTGGCGGTGCCGCCGGCGTGGGTATCAAGACCTGCATCACCTGGGGCGTTAAGCGCGGCGTATTCTCCAACGAGGCCGGCCTCGGTTCCGCTCCTATCGCCCATGCGGCCACCTCCGAGACGAACCCCGTCAAGCAGGGCCTCTACGGTATCTTCGAGGTGTTCATGGACACCATCGTTATCTGCACCCTGTCCGGTCTGACCCTGCTGCTGACCCTGGACGCCAGTACCCTTAACTACGGCGTGCCCGGCAGCACCGCCTTGAACGCTATGGCTCTTGGCACCGTCTTCGGCGGCAAGGCCGGCGCGCTGATCATCGCCATCGGACTGAGCCTCTTCGCCCTGTCCACCGTCCTGAGCTGGGGCCTCTACGGCACCCGCTGCTGGGAGTACCTGCTGGGGGAGAAGGCTGTGAAGCCTTATCAGATCATCTTCACTCTGGTGGTCATCATCAGCGCCACCATGGACCTGTCCCTGGCCTGGGCCATTGCCGATACCCTCAACGGCCTTATGGCGATTCCCAACCTGATTGGATTGATCCTCCTGTGCCCGGTGGTCTTTAAGCTGACCAGGGAATATTTTGACAACGAAAAACGGCTTAGAAAATAAGCTGTTCCCCTCCTAAAGAAGAGGACCGCCCTTAACCTTAATGGGCGGTCCTCTTTATCGCCTTCCTCCGCAGGGCGGTTGCGTGTTCTGTTGGTCCAGGAAATCCTGCCCCCAGCGGCACATGGCGTCCAGCACCGGCACTACGCTTTCACCGAAGGGCGTCAGGGAATACACCGTCTTGGGAGGCCGCTCCGGGATCACCTTCCGGCGGACCATGCCGCACTCCTCCAGGGCCCGGAGCTGCTGGGTCAGCATCTTGGGCGTTGCCCCGGGAAGCAGCCGCTGGAGAGCCATGTACCGCTGAGGACCGTCTTTCAGATGCCACAGGAGCAGGGGCTTGTATTTCCCGCCAATCAGAGAGAGTGTGGCCTCCACTGGGCATGTAAACTGCTGCTGTCTCATGTAACCTCCGTTTTGCATCGACTGGTTTTCTATGATTATAGCAGATTTCTTATCCAATGAGAAGAGCTACCCTTTTGGAAAGCATCTTCCTCAGAAGTGCCCTCTTGCGGATATTTCCAGATATGGTACAATGAATCTGCCCGGGAAACCAATTCAAGTAAAGGAGAATTGCCCTATGGATTTTATGGAACTGGCAAAGAAACGCTGCTCCGTCCGCGCCTACACGGACCGGAAGGTGGAGCCTGAGAAGCTGGAAAAGATTCTGGAGGCCGCCCGCATTGCGCCCACGGCAAAGAACCTCCAGTCGGTGAAGCTGCTGGCGGTGCAGAGTGAGGAGGGGCTGGCAAAAGTCGGAAAAACCGCCAACATTTACGGCGCGCCCCTGGCTGTCATTGTCTGCGCCGATCATGAGCGGAACTGGGTCCGCCCCTTTGACGGAAAGCAGTCGGGAGACATCGACGCCTCTATCCTCACGGACCATATGATGCTGGAGGCGACCGAGCTTGGCCTGGGCAGCGTATGGATCTGCTACTTCAAGCCTGACGTGCTTCGGGAGGAATTTGCCCTGCCGGATCACCTGGAACCGGTGAATATTCTGGCCGTCGGCTACGCCGCCGGAGAATTCGCCAGCCCGGACCGCCACGACAAGGCCAGGGTTTCCATGGAGCAGCTGGTGTCCTACGAGAGCCTGTAATGTGAGAGGACCCCCGTCCGGTACAAGCCCGGGCGGGGGTCCTCCCATATTATGAAAGATGGAGGAAGGAGAAGAGCATGTCCAGTGTCTTGAAGCGAAAGACAACGCCGTCCGATTCCCAGCGAACACCGCCATCATCCTCGGTGAGCTCGGCGGTAGTCAGAGGCTGGGCGATAGGGGAGAAGAGGACGCCCCACCACATGGGGGAGCTGTAGAGCAGCATAGCCAGCAGGCCGGCCATAATGGAAAGAATCACTTTATTTTTCAGTTTCATAATCGTTAAAATTTCCTGTTCGTAGGTGGAAGGGTCACTTTCAGTATGGACAGGAAATTTTTACATTATACAGGCCGGAGAAAAAATTTTTCGCTGCTGATGCTGTACGGCAGAAACAGGGACCTGCCAAATAAAAAGACCGCCATCCCGTTATGGGGGGATGGCGGTCAATCGCTCTTAATCTCTTGCCAGGGTAAACTGCTCTACCAGATGCTTCAGGCTGGCCGCTTCGGCGGACAGCTCCTCGCTGGCGGCGGCGCTCTCCTGGGCGGTGGCCGAGTTGGTCTGCACCACAGCGGAAATTTGGGCGACGCCCTCGGTAACCTGGCTGATCGCGGCGGTCTGGTTCTCCACTGCCGAGACGACAAGGTCCATCTGGGTAGTCACATGTCCGGCGTAAACGCTGGTCTGCTCCAGAGAAGCGGTAACCTTATTCACGACCTGACTGCCCTCAGAGACAGCGGCAATGGACCCGCTGATCAGATCCTTTGTGGCCTTGGCGGCTTCGTCAGATTTGGCGGCCAGGTTGCGTACCTCATCGGCGACCACGGCAAATCCCTTGCCGGCGGTCCCGGCCCGGGATGCCTCTACGGCGGCGTTCAGGGCCAGAATGTTGGTCTGGAACGCGATGTTCTCGATAGCGGCGATGATCTTGGAAATCTCCTCGGAGGATTTAGATATTTTCTCCATAGCCGAGTTCAGATCCTTGACATATTCCACGCTGATGCCGAGTTGTGCACCGGCCTGGTTAACGAACCCGCCCGCCTCCTCAGCAGCGGCGGCGGTCTGCTTGGCGCTGGTGGAAATGTCGGCGATGGTAGCCGCCAGCTCCTCCACGGAGCTGGCCTGCTCCATGGAGCCCTCGCTCAGGGTCTGGGCGCCGGAGGAAACTTGACCGCTGGCGGAGGAAACCTGACCGGCGGAGGCATTGATCTGCCGCATGGTGCCGCTCAGCTCCATTTTCAGCGTGCGCATGGAGGTCAGGATGCTCTGGAAGCCGCCTACATAGGCTTCACGGTGGGCGGACTGGATATCCAGATTCTGATTGGCGATCTCCGTAAGAAGATAGTCAATATCATGGATCATAATGTTCAAGCCCTGCACCATTTCCGCTGTGGAGCGGGTGAGCTCCGCCGTCTCGTCCTGGCCGGTGGCCTGGGGGACAGGAGAGGACAGGTCGCCCTTTACCAGCAGCTTCATCCGCTCGGCGCAGGCCCGCATGGGAACGCTGATATTGCTGGACAGCTTCAAGGCAACCACAATAGAAGCCAGACTGGCGGCAATGACGACCAGAACATTGAGGAGCATACCAAAATATGTATCGGCAAGATAGTCCTTCTTCATCGCGGTGACGGCGACGCTCCAGCCGTCCGTGCCGTCCACCGGGGCATAGGCCGTATACCTAGGACCGTCGGAGGCGTTATAGCCGTTGAAACCGCTTTTCCCCTGACGCATTTCTGCGTGAATGGCAGCCAGCCCTTTCAAGGACGTATTGGACTGCGCTTCCCGCTCGATATTCTGGGTAGTGATAGTCTCCAGAGTGGTGTCAGCAATGGTGTCTCCGGACTTGTTAATCATGTAGGCCCGGCAGTTTTCGCTGACTTTGATAGAGGAAACGATATCGTTGAGGAAGGTTTCCGGGGGGACAAAATAGACTACGCCTGCGACCTGGCTGCTGCGGGCCCCATCGGCGTAGATCGGAGCGGCTACCATAATGGACAGCTCGCCGGTGATTTTGCTGACCAAGGGCTCGGATACGTAGACGTTCCCCTGCATGGCCTGCTGTACGTATTCCCGGGTGGAGTAGTCGTTGCCGTCAAAAATGCTGATGCCGTCCGGGCCGACGATGTTGCCGCGCTGGAAGCCGTGCATACTGACACGCTCATCAATCACGGCGCGCTTTTCTTCCACGGACACAGACGCATCGGACAGCTGCGGAATACATCCCGTGTCCATTGCCACATTTTTATATGCGGTCAATTCCTGCCCAATGCGCTCCGCCGCCAGAATAGCAGTCTCGCTCAACATTCGATCTACCGTGGAAACGGTGTTCCTGTAGTTGAGCGCGATACTGACTGAGCCCACCAGGACCAGGGCGGTGATGACAGTTGCCATCAGACATACGGTGATTTTTTTTCGAATACTCTTCATTTCTCTGCACCTCAATTGTTTACAACTGAACTACACCCCATTTTATGAGGATGTTACCATTATATTAACAGACCGCCTTCTTGTCAATGGTTTCTGTGGTGCGGTTACAAGTCCACGGTAGGAGGTATTTGAATGCCGGGTTCTTTTGCTCCGGCCATGGATGCCGACTCTTGCTTCCGGCGCAGGGGGCCGCTATATCCCCGCCGCACCGCAGGGGCGGCATAGATACGCCGCATATTGTTTGGACAACGCCCCTGCAGCCTGCGCCGCAGTTTCCTGGTCTTGGAAGATGCCGAAAACCGTTGGTCCGCTGCCGGTCATGGATGCTGCCATCGCTCCCAGCTCCAGCAGTTCGTTCTTGATTACAAATACCTCCGCATACCGCCGGGGGAGGACATCCTCAAATACATTGTACAATCTGCGTGCAATGCCCTCCAGGTCCTGCCGCTCCAAGGCGTTCATCATCCCCGCCGTGTCTGGATGGCAGCGGAGCTTTTTCAGCCTGACCTGGGCGAACAGCTCCGGAGTAGAAACCGAGCAGGACGGCTTGCACACAACCAGCCAGCAGGGGGGGAGGGGGGGGAGATCGGTCAGCCGTTCGCCCCGCCCTTCGGCCAGGACCGTGCCGCCGCGAACGCAGTAGGGCACGTCGCTGCCCACCAGTGCGCCGATTTCCTCCAGCTGCTCCTCCGTCATATCCGGCATGTAAAGCCGCCGCAGAACCCGCAGTACCGCCGCTCCATCGCTGCTGCCGCCAGCCATGCCGGCGCAGACGGGGACGTTCTTCTGGATGTCGATGGCAAGTCCCTCCGGCTCCATTCCGACAGACGAGAAAAACCACAGGGCCGCCTTGGCGGCAATGTTTCCGTCGCCTTTTGGAAGATATGGCAAGTCCGTTGTTACCACAATTTCCTTTCCGGGACAGGTGGAAACTGTCACATGGTCCGCCAGATCAATGGACTGCATGACCATCCGCATCTCGTGGTAGCCGTCCGGACGCTTGCCCAGAATATCCAATGCCAGATTCAGTTTTGCGTAGGCCGGTTCCGTACAGATCATAACGACCTCCCGCTTACAGCAATTTTTCCCCGCAGTGGGGGCAGACTCTCCCGGTATAGCTTCCCAAGTGCTTGCGGCAGTGGGGGCAGCGGTTGAATCTCAGCCATGACGTCGCCGCCAGGACGAAGCAGCTCAGTCCCACATACATCAGCGCTTCGCTTTCCAGCGCACTGCCCAGCGGAAGCAGAATCAACGCCAGGGCCGCAAACAGCATCATCATTGGCCGCACCTGTTCCCGCTTCATGCGCTCCACACCTCCGTCCGGCCTGCCGGAAGGTCCACTCCGTCAACAGCCTTCTGTTTAGTTTCAACATGTTCCTTTCGAAGGCTGTACAATCCATCTTCAAAAAAATCCCTAAATTTCATACCTGCCTCTTGATACGTCAGTCAATATGTATATCATGTAAAAGGAAAGAAAGACGATTATGATCGGCTGGGCTTCCGCACCGGCGTGAGCCTGGAGCCTGCCCGAGCGGATTACCTGATCTTCATGTCAAGTATACAGCAAAAAAGTGGAAATGTCCACTACATTTCCGCCTGGCGGCTTTGGGGAGAATTCTGAAGCGGCTTCTCTAAGAGCCTGTTTCATATCTCCCCGCGCACGTCTTGACGGCGGATTTTCCGCCCAGACTTCGTTAAAAACCCTTACAATCCGTCAGGATTGCTGCGGCTTTTTGCCTCGCTGGACAAAAAATCCACTCGCCAATCCGCACTCGTTGAGATATGAAACAGGCTCTAAGGGATAGGTTTTGGCGGGCTGCGGCTTGTGCGCTTTTTGTAAAAATATTTTAAGTGTTTCCACTTTTTCCAACGTACTATATTTGACCGGTTAATTTAATCGTAAGAGGTGATGTCTTTGAATGACGAAAAAATTATATCCGCAATCAGACACAGAGATGAAGCGGCGGTCAATGAAGTGATCAAAAAATATTCCAAACTCCTTTGGTCCGTTTCCGGCGCGGTTCTGAGTCATATTGGTTCTGCGCAGGATGTTGAGGAGTGCGTAGCAGATGCGTTCATTTATTTGTGGGAACACCCGGACAAGTACACCCCGGAGAGAGGAAAATTAAAAACCTGGCTGTCAATTATTGCAAGAACACAGGCGGTCAACCGCTGCCGTGAACTTGCGAAAAGAGATACGGTTCCTCTTGAAGATACGGATTTTATTGATCACATTGGCATTGTTGACGATATTTTGAAAGAGGAAACGAGAAACGCGTTAATCGCTGCAATCAATGCCTTAGGTGAACCGGACCGGGAGATTCTGATCCGCCGCTATTACTATGAACAAAAGCCGAAGGAAATTGCGCTTGCAATGGATATGAGCGCAAAGCAGGTAGACAACCGCCTGTACCAAACCAAGCTGAAGCTGCGGGAGGCTCTTTCTAATTAAATCTAGGAGGTTACTATGGATTCTTTCAAGAGAACAAACTTGCAGAACATAAAAGATATTTTTGAGAAGAGAACAGGCGTTGACCTGGATCGCGGGAAGTCTTTCCAACCTTTCAAAATGGCAGTGATTGCAGCGACTGTGATACTGTGCTGTTTGAGCGCAACCGCTTTCACGTTCAGCCTTTTCTCATCGCTGTCCGGAGACGATTTGGGGATTTCTGCTGCTTATGAGGGCAACGGCGTTGTGTCAGTTTGGGTCGAAAACAGGTCGGACAAAGATCTTCACTTCCAATCAGCGCTCAAGCTGATGCAATGGAGCACCAGCGAAGAAATAGCGCCGATTGCAGAGAAAAACGTATCCTTCAGCGGCACGCATATCCCGGCTCATTCCAGCGGTACGATGACCATCGACCTTTCGGAAGCCTACGATATAGCGATGTTGGAAACGCCGCTGGCGGGTAATGACTGGTACTTTTTTGTCCTGACAAACAATCATTTTGCTTTTGGTCAGGACTGGATGTGCACGGTTGATTTTGCGGAACCCAGCGTTGTTCCAACGGAATACCCCACGCCAATTACGCCTGCCGAAGCGGACGCAAAGCTTATTGAGGAAATCATGGAAGAATTAAGGCCCTACTTTGAAAGCTATACCACAGACCCCGCCGAGAGAAACAAATCATCTGCCGAGTATTTGGCGCTTTGTCAGAAGCTGTTGGCGCAAGTTGATGGAACGATTGTTCCTTCTGTATCTCCGATGGAGTTAACGGTAATAGACAGCGGCCAAAATCCCGTTTTTGATTCTTCCGTACCGATGGATATGCAGTTACAGCTTACCGGCCTGCATCGCCGCACGACAGACGGCTATGACAAAAAAATCGGCTCTTCCGATATGGAACAGGCGTTGGCGCTGAGCGCATATATTCCACAGCGCAAGGGTGACATTGACGGCGGGGTGGATGTGCCTTTAATTTATGTCTTCACATACGAGAAAAGCAGAATTACGGCCCCACAGGACTATGCTTTCATCCGCGGTCAATTGGCGACCTTTGAGCAGATGGAACCGTACAAAATTTACGAGGATGAACAGTACGTTTGCTACGATGCCAGCCATCTGTTCTACTCTGATCTCCGTCAATATGTAGAGAGCATGGTCAGCCAGAGGAACGATGTCTATTTTGATGAACAGGTTTGGGATCGCGTACAAAATATTTACAGCTATTACAAGGAGAACCTGGGAACGCTTCTTGGGCACAGAGATTCTTGAGACTCTTTGGGATGATTAAATAATTCAATCTGCGGCACAACGGTAAAAACCGCCGTGCGAGCAGTGTCACGCGCAGGAATGGCGGCTCTGAGAAAATCAGAGCCGCCATTCTGCGATCCCCTGGAAGGCGGCGGCAGGGGATACCGTCTTATTTTCACATACTGCCCGTTAGGGAGTAGCCGCCAATCAGAAAAAGACCTATAACACAACGAGAGGAACCTCATTTTCGGCCGTTTGGCTAACTTCCTTAAATCCCGGTGGCTCGCTCCTGTTTCACCTTATGGTCGATCACATGCCGGGAGGCCAGTTCTGCCGTCACATCCTCCACAGAAATGCCCATTTCCACCATCAGTACCATCAGATGATACATCAAATCCGCGATTTCGTAGATGGTTTCCGGCTTGTCTCCAGCTTTGCCGGCGATAATGACCTCGGTGGATTCCTCACCCACCTTTTTTAGGATCTTATCAATGCCCTTTTGAAACAGGTAGGTGGTGTAAGAGCCCTCCGGCAGAGATTCCTTTCTTCCCTGGAGCAGGGTGTAGAGTCCCTCTACAGAGAAGGGGAGCGGCTGCCCGCTTTCAAAAACACTGTCTTGAAAGCAGGAATCTGTGCCCAGGTGGCAGGCAGGGCCGTCCTTGTCTACCGTCACCACCAGTGCGTCTCGGTCACAGTCGGCGGTAATCGAGACGATGCGCTGGACGTTGCCGCTGGTTTCGCCCTTGCGCCACAGCTCCTGTCGGGAGCGGGACCAGAAGCAGGTACGGCCCTCCTGCATGGAAATTTCCAGGCTCTCCCGGTTCATGTAGGCCAGGGTCAGCACCTTCTTGCTGGAGGCGTCCACCACAATAGCGGGAATCAAGCCCTGGGCGTCAAATTTCAATTCGTCAATCTTGAGCATCAGATCGTCTCCTTTTATTTATGGCAATCATTAGAATTCCTGGCAAAAGCTCGGGGTTACAAAGCGCGGATGGCCGCGTTGTCGTCCTTGGCGGGCGTCAGCCCGCCTGCGTCCTCCGCCTTGCCCTGCGCGCTTTGTCCTCCACTCCCTTTTTGTCATGAATTCTGAAGCTTGCTATAGCAATGGGCAGAAGCAATTCATCCGTGACTTGAAAGGGGTCCTGCCGAAAACTGAGACAGTACCTCCTACAGTCGCATATTGATCCCGTCCGCCGCCAGCTCACGCTTGAGGTCCGGGATGGAAACCTCGCCAAAGTGGAAGATGGAGGCCGCCAGCCCCGCGTCTACCTTGGGCAGGGAGTGGAAGAGCGTCTTGAAGTGCTCCGCGCGCCCGGCCCCGCCGGAGGCAATTACCGGCACGTCCACCACATCGCATACCGCCTCCAGCATCTCCAGATCGAACCCAGCCTTTACGCCGTCGGTGTCGATACTGTTGAGAACGATTTCTCCAGCTCCATTGGCAGCGCCGGATTTAATCCAGGCAATGGCGTCCAGCCCGGTGTCCTCCCGTCCGCCCTTGGCGAAGACCCGGAACTGTCCGTCCACCCGCTTGGCATCCACAGAAAGGACCACGCACTGGTTGCCGTACTTCTTCGCCGCTGCCGAAATGAGGGTGGGGTCTTTCAAGGCGCCGGAGTTGACGCTGACCTTGTCCGCGCCGCATTTCAGCACCCGGTCGAAATCGTCTACGGTGTTGATACCTCCGCCTACGGTGAGAGGGATGAAAATGGTGGAGGCCACCTCCGTCAGGATGCCAGTAAACAGCGCCCGGCCCTCAGCGGAGGCGGTGATGTCGTAAAACACCAGCTCATCGGCTCCGCAGTCGGAGTAGAACTTCGCTAGCTTCACCGGGGAGCTGACGTCCGCCAGTCCCAGGAAATTGACCCCTTTCACCACCCGGCCGTCCTTCACATCCAGGCAGGGGATGATGCGCTTGGTAATCACTGCGGACCTCCTTCCCAGATTGCCTGGGCCAGGTCGACGGCCCCTGCATACCACGCCTTTCCCACAATGGCGGCATAGAGTCCCTGATCCCGAAGCCTTCGCAAATCCTCATTGGAGGACACTCCGCCGGAAGCAGTGATGGAGCAGGAAACCGTTCTCTGCAGTGCATCCAGACGATGGAAGGCGGGACCGGAAAGCATTCCATCCGTGTCAATATCTGTAAAGATAATATACTTTACACCGATTGATTCCATTTGCTTTGCAAATGACAAATACGCTATACCCGCGTTTTCTGCCCAGCCGGATGTGCGCACCAGTCCGTCCTTGGCATCAATGCCGACGGCAATGCGTTCCGGACCAAATTCCGCCACGGCTTCCCGGACAAAATCAGGATTGGATACAGCGGCGGAACCGATTACCGCCCGCCACACGCCAGACAAAAACACCGTTTCCAGGTCTGCCATAGACCGGATGCCGCCGCCAAGTTCGATTTTCAGTCCCGTATTTACCACTGCTTGCACAATGGCGGCGTTTTTCCGGTTTCCGTCCTTGGCGCCGTCCAGGTCCACCATGTGGAGGTAACGGGCCCCGGCGGCATAGAAGGTCTTCGCGGTGGCAGCGGGATCGTCCGCCACCTGATGAACCGTGTTGAAATCACCTTTGTAAAGTCGTACAACTTTACTGCTCTTCAAGTCAATTGCAGGGAATATCAGCATATTTATCCCTCCTACAGCTCACAGAACGCCTGCAGGATACGCAGCCCTGTGGCTCCGCTTTTCTCCGGATGGAACTGGACTCCGTATATCTGGCCCGTTCCCACCGCTGCCGTCAGCATGGCCCCGTATTCTGCGGAGGCGATCACGCTCTCCTCGCACTCCGTACCGCAGAAGGAGTGGACGAAATAGACGCAATCCCCCTCCTTGACATGCTTAAACAGGGGACTCACCGGCTTCCTGACGGGGAAGCGCAGAGCGTTCCATCCGATGTGCGGAATCTTGAGCCCCGCGGGAATGTAGTCCGCAATCGGCTGTATGGAACCGTGAATCAGACCCAATCCTTCATGCCGCCCATATTCCAAGCCGTAGTCAAACAGCAGCTGCATCCCCAGGCAAATCCCCAGCAGCGGCTTGCCTCCCGCCGCCTCCTGGCAGACCAATTTATCCAGGTCATTTTGCCGCAGCAGTGCGGCGGCGTCACCGAACGCGCCCACACCTGGGAGGATCAATTTCTCCGCTGTCCGGATCACCGCCGGATCGCCGGTAACGACCGTCTCAGCGCCGATGGCGGCGAGGGAGCTCTGGAGAGAAAACAGGTTTCCCACGCCGTAGTCAATGATGGCGATCATCTTACAGCACCCCCTTGGTAGAGGGAATTTCCAGAGGAAACCGGGAATCAATCGCCGCTGCCGCCGACAGGGAGCGGGCCAGGCCTTTGAAGGCTCCCTCGATTATGTGGTGGCTGTTGCTGCCGGCCAGCTGCCGGACATGGATGGTCATATCTCCCCGGCGGGCCAGGGCGATGAAAAACTCCTCCGCCAGTTCCGTATCGAAGGAGCCGACCTTCGGTGTGGGGATGTGCATGTCCCAGTATAGCATTCCCCGACCGGAGAGATCCACGGCGGTGAGGATCAGGGCCTCGTCCATGGGCAGCAGTACGGAACCGTAGCGCACTGTGCCCCGCTTGTCGCCCAGGGCCTCGGAGAAGGCGTCTCCCAGACAGATGCCGATGTCCTCCACCGTGTGGTGGTCGTCCACGTAGGTATCGCCCTTGCATTGGACGGACAGGTCGAACCGCCCGTGCCGGGCGAAAAGGGTCAGCATGTGGTCCAGGAAACCGCAGCCGGTTGCAATTTGGCTCAGCCCGGTACCGTCCAGTTCCAGCCGCAGCCGGACGTCCGTTTCCGCCGTGGTGCGGCTCAGTTCAGCGGCGCGCATCAGTCCACCTCCTTCAAAATCTCCCGGACCTTCTTCAGAAAGAGGTCCATCTGTTCCCTGGACCCGATGGTGACGCGGCACCAGTCGGCAATAGCCGCCTTCTCCCAGTGCCGCACCAGGATGCCTTTGGCCTTCAGGGCGCGGTAGAAAGCGCCGCCCTCCATCCGGGGACAGCAGGTAAAAATGAAGTTAGCCATACTGGGGAGTGTTTCAAAGCCAAGCTTATTCAGCTCCGCCACAGTATAGGCGCGGTTTTCTTGGATCTTCCGGCTATTGTTTACGTAGTACTCGTGATTCTCAATGGTGGCGATTGCCGCGGCCATGGTGAGGCGGTTGATGTTATAGGAATTGGTGGAGTATTTCATCTTGTCCAGATCTTCGATCAGGCCTGGACTGCCGATGGCAAAGCCCAGCCGTCCCCCGGCCAGGGAGCGGAATTTGGAAAAGGTCTGGCAAACCAGCAGGTTCTCGTATTTCCCCGCCAGCGGCAGGCAGCTCTCGCCGCCGAAGTCAATATACGCCTCATCAATCATGACCACGTGGTCCGGGTTGCTGCAGACGATTTTCTCGATATCGTCCACGCCGATAATCCGGCCTGTGGGCGCGTTGGGGTTGGCGATGACAATGTTTTTGCCGATGCCGCAGTAGTCCAGCGGTTCCAGGCGAAAGTCCTCTCTCAGAGGAATCTCGTCATAGGGGAGGCGGTAAAGGCAGGCGTAAACCGGATAAAAGCCGTAGCTGACGGCAGGAAAGGCCACCGGCCTGGTCTGGTCACAGAAGGCCATGAAGAAGAAGTTCAGCAGCTCGTCGGAGCCATTAGCAAGAAAAATATGATCTATTCCTACATTATAGTGCTCCGCCAGCTTCTGCCGCAGGGCCCTTCCCTCGGGGTCTGGGTAGAGGTTCAGACGGTTGATCTCCGCCGCGTTCACCGCCTCCAATACCGCCGGGGCGGGCGGGAAGGGGGACTCGTTGGTGTTCAATTTTATATACTGCATATCCTGGGGCTGCTCCCCGGGGACATAAGCCTCCAGGTCCGCAAACCTCTGGCTGAGAAATCTGCTCATGTCGTATCTCCTTCCATCCGTACCAGCGCACTGCGGGCATGGCCTTCCAGACCCTCCAGTCTGGCAAACCGGGCGATCTTGTCCGCCGCGTCGGCCATGGCGTCCTTGCCGTAATAAGTGAACTGAGATTTCTTCACAAAATCCTCCACCGAAAGGGCGCTGGCAAACCGCGCCGTACCGTTGGTGGGCAGCGTATGGTTGGCTCCCGCAAAATAATCTCCCAGGGCCTCTGGACTGGATCGGCCAAGGAAGATCGATCCGGCGTTCTTCACCTGCGCCAGACAGTCGAAGGGGTTGTCTACGCACAATTCCAGATGTTCCGGGGCCAGGGCGTTGGCGATGCGGACGGCCTCCGGGATGTCCTTGGTGAGGATGATTTTTCCGCTGCGCGCAAGAGAGGCCCGGGCAATTTCCATTCGGGGCAGCCGGGCCAGCTGCTCCTCGATTTCTTTTGATACCGCCTGCGCCAAAACGGGGGAATCGGTAATCAGCACGGCGCAGGCGTCCCTGTCGTGTTCCGCCTGGCTGAGCAGGTCCGCCGCCACATGGCGGGAGTCGCTGGCGGCGTCGGCAATGACCAGGATATCGCTGGGGCCGGCGATCATGTCGATGCCCACCCTGCCGAATACCTGCCGCTTCGCCTCCGCGACAAAGGCGTTGCCGGGACCCACGATCTTGTCGGCCCGGGGGACGCTCTCCGTCCCATAAGCCAGGGCGGCCACGGCCTGGGCCCCGCCGCAGCGGAATACCCGGTCCACCCCCGCAATCCGCGCCGCCGCCAGAATAATGGGAGCGATGTCTCCGCCGCAGGCGGGGGGAGAAACCATCATGATCTCGGAGCACCCGGCGATCTTGGCGGGTATGCAGTCCATGAGAACGGTAGAGGGCAGGGGGGCGGTGCCGCCGGGGATATATACGCCAACTTTTTCAATGGGCGTGACCTTCTGGCCCAGCACCACGCCGGACTTCTCGCTGATCGTAAACCCGTTCTGTACCTGTCTCTGGTGGAAGGCGCGGATATTTTCCGCCGCCTCCTCCAGTACCGCCCGAAGATCGGGCTCCAGATCCGCCAGGGCCTTGTCCAGCTGTTCGCCGGGGACCTCCAGCGCATCGATGTCCGCATGGTCGAACTCCTTTGCGTACCGCCGCAGGGCGGCGTCGCCGTTTTTCCGGACCTCGGCAATGATCCCGGCTACGATGCCGGAAATATCCCGCTGGTCCTCCGCTCGGGCCAGAATTTCCGAAAGGGGAACTTGACCCGCCTTTAAAATCTTCATCATGCCCGTTTTATCCTTTCTCCGTCAGAGACTCCAGCCGGCGGCAGAGCTCCATGATCCGGTCGTGCCGAAACTTATAGCTGACTTTGTTTGCAATCAGCCGGGCGGAGATAGGGACAATGGCGGCCTTCGGCTCCAGATCATTCTCCAGCAGCGTCTTGCCCGTCTCCACAATGTCCACGATCACATCGCTGAGCCCCAGAATGGGGGCAATCTCGATGGAGCCGTTCAAATGGATGATATCGATGTCCCGGCTCATGGAGGCGTAGTACCTGCCGGCAATGCGGGGAAACTTGGTAGCCACCCGGAGCACGCGGTCCGCTCGGTCCCGGAAATCCTTTTTGGCCGCCACGCACATCCGGCACCGGCCCAGTCCCAGGTCTGCCAGCTCGTAGACATCCGGAGCGTATTCCAACAGGATGTCCTTCCCGGCTACGCCAACGTCCGCCGCGCCCCGCTCCACATAGATGGCCGCGTCCGACGGTTTTACCCAGAAATACCGGACGCCCGCCTTGGGATTTTCAAAAATCAGCTTCCGGTTTTCCTCCTCAATAGAAGGGCAGGGGTACCCGGCGGCCTTAAACCGGGCGTATACCTTCTCGCCCAGCCGCCCCTTGGGTAGGGCGACGCTCAGCATATCCATTACGCCTGTCCTCCTTCCTCGAACCGGACCAGCTCCCGCCAGCGCAGCTCCCGGGGGATGGTCCGCTCCATGCGGACGGTTTTTCCCTCCGCCGCCAGGTATGCGGCCCGGGCCGCTGCAGCGGCAGGGTCCGTCTCTGGCCCATACAGCAGCAGCGTATCCACGTCGTATTCGCTGTCCGAATCCAGCCGCTCCAGTTGATCCAGGTACACCGCAAACCCGATGGCCTGGCCGGTTTTGCCCATGCGGCGGAGCAGGTTGTCGTACCGCCCCCCCGCCAATACGCCGCTGGCCAGCTCGGGCAAGTAACCGCGGAAGATAATGCCATTGTAGTAGCGCATATCGTTGGCAATGGAGAAATCCAGACGCAGGTTGTCCGCCAGATGCAGATGCGTCATGATCCGGCACAGGCTCTCCAGCTCCTCAAGCGACTCTTTCGCCTGGCTGCCTGCCGCCAGCTCCTTCAGCTGGGGAAGTATCTGGTCCGGCGGACCGTACAGCCGGGCCAGACGGCACAGCCGGTCCGCCAGGTCTCGTTCCACGCCGGCCTGGGCACAGAGCTGGCTCAGCGCCGCAGTGTTTTTCCGCCCCAGCTCTGCCAAAAGCCGCTCCCGCACGTTCTCCTCCCGGACCTGCTCCAGCAATCCGGACACCAGGCCCATATGGCCCAGATCCAGCAGATACGCGCCGCCGCCCAGCAGCCCCAGGCTTTCCGCCGCCAGGGACAGCACCTCGCCCATAGCCGCCAAATCCAGGTCGCCGATGCACTCCAGCCCCGTCTGCATGATCTCCCGGAAACCCAGTCCGGCGGAGGTGGTGCGGTAGACGTTCTCGTGGTAATAAACTTTCTCCAATCCGCCGGAGGGGGGCTGGGCATTTTTGACGATGGAGAGGGTAACATCCGGCTTCAGGGCCATCAGCCTCCCGTCGGTATCGGTAAAGGTCAGGATATTCTCGCTGACCAAAAAGCTCTTGTTTCTCAGATATAAGTCGTAGGGCTCGAACTTGCTCATGCGGTAGGGAAGATAGCCTCGGCTGCGGTACAGCTCCCGCAACCGCAGCCCGCCCCACTCGTCCGCACGCCAGATCGGGGATCGCTCCATAGGAAACCTCCTGAAAGATGTCATGCATGCCGCATGAAAAGCCTAAAACCTGTATTCACAGGCGGGGGATACCGGCTGGGCGGGGAATTTTGCCTACAGGTTCTTACTTGTTTTCCAACCTGTCCAGCACCGTCTGGTAGCCGCCCGCGCCGTAAGCACAGCAGCGGTTGACGCGGCTGATGGTGGCGGTGCTGGCGCCGGTGCGCCGGGCGATTTGGTTATACACCAGCTTTTCCCGCAGCAGCTTTGCCACCAGGATGCGCTGGGAGCAGTCCTGAATCTCCTTCCCGGTCATCAGGTCCTCCAAAAAGGCCCGGCATTCCTCCTCTGTTTTCAAAGACAAGATCGCTTGAACCAGCAGGGCGGAGCCCTCTCCATGAAATATATCCACGGTGTTGGTCACCTCCATTATTTTTACTTTAGTATAGTAGCACAGTAGCATAATAAAGTAAAGGCGGAGATAACTGGAAAATGTCCTGATATTTTCGGGTGAGGCAGGCCTGGTTTGTGGCAAACTTCACAAATCGAAAATAAAATGTTAGGCATAATAGACGATTTCGGGAAAAACTCCTCTCAACGGTGGACAAACTTGGTTCGTTTCAGTATAATAAAATTACGGGAAACGCCCCTTACGGTTTCCCTCTGCCCGTCAGCCCGGGCAGGCAATCTGAGAGGAGGAGGGGATGTCATAATGAATGAAACCAATAGTACATATAAACATTCCATGAAACTGGAACGCCGTACGGCATCACTCTATGTCCAGAATACGGGCTGTCAACAGTGCGCTCCCGGCTACGGCTGGGGTCCGGGAGTGCGGGACCACTTTCTCCTGCACCATGTCATCAGCGGGAAGGGAGTGTACGTGTGTCAGGACAAGCGCCGGGAACTGAATCCGGGAGACACCTTCCTTGTCTATCCGAATACCTCCATTCATTACTGCGCCGACTCGCTGGAGCCCTGGGAGTATGTTTGGGTTGGCTTCGGCGGACTGGACGCGGGGTGGTTTATGGAGCGGACGGACTTCACGATGGAGGAGCCGGTCTATTATGGCCGGGACGGCGAGCAGCTGCGGGAGCTGATTCAGGCGATATATGCCTGCTTCGGCACGCAGGCATGGGCGCAGCTGGCAATGACGGCGCGGCTGTACGACCTGCTGTCCTTTTTGATCCGCACGGCCCATCCAGGGAAGCGGGAAAGGACCAAGGGATCAGACTGCGCTATGCTGGCGGCGGAGTACATCATGAACCACTACGAAGCGCCCATCACGGTAGAGGGGCTGGCGGATTACGCCTCTGTCAGCCATTCCAGCCTCTACCGCCGCTTTCTCAAGCGGTTCCAGATTTCTCCCAAGCGGTTCCTGCTGGAATACCGGATCGAGCGGGCCTGCGCCCTTTTGAAGGAGACGGACTGCTCCATCCAGGAGATCTCGACCTCTGTAGGCTTTGAGGACCCGTTCTATTTCTCCAGAGCGTTCAAGGAAGTCAAGGGCGTCTCGCCCCGGCAGTACGCGGCGCAGCACAGGAGCGTGAAGGAATAGTCCGGGGCGGGAAAAACGCGATTATGAGGCCCCGGTAGCCGCCGGGGCCTCATTCTGACCAAAAAATAGGTGCAGATGATCAAAAAATCCATGTTCATTGTGAAGCTGCATATTTATAATAAGTAAGAATAAGTACCCCACAATAAAATCAAAACAGGAGGCTGCTATGGATTGTACATTTTCTCCCGAGAAGGATTTTCAGAAGCTGGAGCAGGCGGTTGCTGCTCTCTGCGGCGCCGGCCAGCTGCCCGTGCAGATGGAGCGTTACCAGAGAATTTTGAAGGGCTTGACGGAGACGTTCGGCCCCTGTGACCGCGCTGCCGTATTCTCCGCGCCGGGCCGCACGGAGATCGGCGGCAACCATACCGACCACCAGCATGGCCGGGTGCTGGCCGGCAGTGTGAATCTGGATATCATTGCCGCTGTCGCTCCCAATGGGGAGAATGTCGTCCGGCTGCAGAGCGAGGGGTTCCCCATGGACGTGGTGGAGCTCAGCGATCTGGAGGTCCATCCGGAGGAGTACAACCGCTCCGTCTCCATCCTCCGGGGCATCGCCTCCTGGTTTGCCGGACGGGGCTGCAGGCTGGAGGGCTTCAATGTCTACACTACCTCCAGCGTATTCAAGGGCAGCGGCCTCAGCTCCAGCGCGGCCCTGGAGGTGCTGCTGGGGAATATTTTCAACAGCCTGTTCTATGAGAACCAGTGCACGCCCGTCCAGCTGGCCCAGATCGGACAGTACGCCGAGAACGTCTATTTCGGCAAGCCCAGCGGCCTGCTGGACCAGATGGGCTCCTCTGTGGGCGGCATGGTGACCATCGATTTTGCCGACAACGACCACCCGATAGTGGAGAAGATCGACTTCGATTTCGCTGCCGCCGGACACGCTCTTTGCATCATCGACAGCGGCGCGGACCACGCGGACCTGACGGACGAGTACGCCGCCGTCCCCAGTGAGCTGAAAAAAATCTGCGCCCACTTTGGCAAGCGCGTCCTGCGGGAGGTTCCGGAGGGGGAGTTTTACGCCGCCCTGCCCGCTCTTCGGAAGGAGGCCGGCGACCGGGCCGTTCTCCGCGCCGTACATATCTATGACGAGAACCGCAGGGTAGAAGGGCAGGTCGCCGCTCTCCGCGCCGGCGATTTCGACCGCTTCCTGTCGCTGATCCGCGCCTCCGGCCTATCCAGCTGGCGGTATCTGCAGAACGTCGTCCCCGCCGGGTACAAGGAGCGCCAGGAAGTAGCGCTGGCTCTTGGCCTCGCCGAGCGGCTGCTGGGCGGCAGGGGGGCCTGCCGGGTCCACGGCGGCGGCTTCGCCGGAACCATCCAGGCGTTTGTCCCCCTGGATATGCTGGACGCCTTCCGCACAGAGATGGACCGAGTTTTGGGGGCAGGGATGTGCCATGTGCTGACCATCCGGCCTATGGGCGGCGTGCGGCTGGTCTGACGAATATGGATTTTGGAAATGTGAGGGAGGAATAGGTTATGGTAGATCGTGAAATTGCCGCTCTGGTACAATATGCCCTGGACAAGGGCCTGATTCAGCCCGCTGACAGGACCTGGGCTGTCAACCAGCTTCTTGCCGCTTTGGGTCTGGATTCCTTCGAGGAGCCCCAGGATGCTCCCGCTGGCATGGAGCTGGAGACGATCCTGGGCCGTATTCTGGACGATGCCGCATCCCGCGGCTTCATTGAGGACGGCGTCACCAGCCGGGACCTGCTGGACACTAAGCTTATGGGCATCCTGACGCCCCGTCCCAGTCAGGTGATCGACCGCTTCCGCAGTCTGGAGGCGCAGGACAAGAAGGCCGCTACCGACTGGTACTATACGTTCAGCCAGGATACCGACTACATCCGCCGTTACCGCATTGCCCGGGACGTCAAGTGGGTTACCAGGACCGAGTACGGCGATCTGGACATTACCATCAATCTCTCCAAGCCGGAGAAGGACCCCCGCGCCATCGCCGCCGCCAAGTCCGCCCCCCAGGGCGGCTATCCCAAGTGCCAGCTCTGCCGGGAGAACGAGGGCTACGCGGGCCGCGTGAACCATCCCGCCCGGGGAAACCACCGCGTGATCCCTGTCACGATTGACGGCAAGGACTGGTTTCTCCAGTATTCCCCCTATGTCTACTACAACGAGCACTGCATCGTCTTCAACGGGGAGCATACTCCCATGAAGATCGACCGCTCCGCCTTCCGCAAGCTGCTGGACTTCGTGATGCAGTATCCCCACTATTTTGTCGGTTCCAACGCCGACCTGCCCATTGTCGGCGGTTCGATTCTCAGCCACGACCATTTCCAGGGCGGACGTTATACCTTCGCCATGGAGCGGGCTCCGGTAGAACGGGAGGTGCGCTTCCCCGGCTTTGAGGATGTCTCCGCCGGTATCGTCCATTGGCCCCTGTCCGTCCTGCGCCTGCGCAGCGCTGGTGACGGACGCCTGGTGGACCTGGCGGAAAAGCTCCTTACGGCCTGGCGGGGCTACACCGATGAGGCCGCTTTCGTCTATGCCGAAACCGATGGGGAGCCTCACAATACCATTACCCCCATCGCCCGGATGCGGGACGGCCAGTACGAGCTGGACCTGGTGCTCCGCAACAATATTACCACTCCGGAGCACCCCATGGGCGTCTACCACCCCCACGCCGAGCTGCACCATATCAAAAAGGAGAACATTGGGCTGATTGAGGTCATGGGACTTGCGGTCCTGCCCGCCCGCTTGAAAGGGGAGCTTTCCCGGCTGGGAGAAATGCTGGTTTCCGGCGGCGACCCGGCGGCGGACGAGGAGCTGGCCAAGCACGCCCCTTGGGCCGCGGAACTGCGGGAGCGGCACGCCTTCACATCGGACAATGTGGACGGTATTCTCCGGGACGAGGTTGGGCTCGTCTTTGCGCAGGTTCTGGAGCACGCCGGGGTATTCAAGTGCGATGCGCAGGGTAGGGAAGCCTTCCTGCGGTTTGCGGCATCGGTAAAATAAGGGCTGAACCAGCGAAACGGAGGGGGGAAAATGGTTCAATTATGAATACAAGTTCTTAGTCCAAATTTATGGAGGATAAAAGGTTCGGAAGCGCGCCAAAGCGTGTAAGGGGTACAATAATGAAAAATACGAATAATCTTGTCAATTTGCTTATTGCGGATATAGAAAATAAAGCGGTTCTCGAAGTGGCTTGCGGGGCGGCTGATTTTTCCGTCTCTGCATCGGCCTATTCCGATAACGTTTATTGCATCGATCTTGATGCCAGAAGATTAGAAAGCAGGCTTGCGGAAAATCTGCATTTTCAAATCATGGATGCGTCCAAAATGGATTATGCAGATGATACATTTGATACAGTTATCTTATATAATGCGTTTTCTCATGTTCAATCTCAATGGATTGAAATTGAGAGGGAATGCAGACGAGTGTTAAAATCAGATGGTATTATTTATGTTGTCGGAACATGGAAAATGGATGTACATATAATGATGGATGTTTTTGGTGATAAAGCAAAATGGCGAGATCAATTTCTGATCGCTGAGATAAGAAAATAAGAGATACACTTTTGGTACATTTTCCGAAAAGAGGATTTGCCCTCAGCGGGAGTGCCGCGCGGACAATATCGCGTCTGTATCTCTTGCAGAATCTATTGGGTACAGGGAATATGGAGAGGCCTATATTTTTGAGGAATAGGACGGATGAATAGTTCCGTACGGCCGGCAGGACTGGAGGGGCTCCTGCGCGGCCTGCAATGCTGATTTTTAGATAAGAGGAGGAATTTTAATTATGTCTATGCAGATTTTTTAATACCGACATGGCCGTTTGGCTTATCTCTCTGAAAATGAAATAGGAAAGGAGAATTCTGCCATGCAGAATATCTTGAGAGATATGAAAAAAACGGACATGCTGCGGTATCTTCTGTCCGCCCCTCTTAGCATTGTGGCATCGACTCTGTTCGCCATGTCTTTGCAGCCCGTCATTGACGCCGGGCTGTCCGGCGACCTGTCCGCTTTTGCCCGCGCTTCCGTCTGGGCGGCCGCGCTGGTCCTTGCGGACGTGCTGGCCGCTTATCTGGAAGATGTGCAGAGGCTGAAGATCAAAACGGCGTGTACCAGACAGCTGCGTTTGCAATATTTCAGCAGCTTTTTCCGGCAGCATGTTCAGCGGTTTCTGGAAACCGACAGCGCCGAGCGGCTGTCGAAGCTCACCGTGGATGCGGAGGTTATCGCGGAAAAATACTGCGAGAATCTTCTGCATATTTATCGGTATATTTGGAGCCTTGTGATCTCCGTGGCCGCCATTATGACTGCGCGATGGGAGCTGGCGGTGTATGTGGTCGTGTTTTCCCTGGTATCCGTCAATCTTCCGAAGCTGTTTCAGAAAAGGGCGGATACCGCCGAGCAGGACTATTTGGACGCCAGCAACGCCCACCTTGCCGCCGCCCAGGAGGGTATCCGGAATTATCTGCTGATTCGCCTCCACGCCCTGCTGCCCGCCCAGCTGAAAAAGTATGGGGAGGCCGCTGCAGGCGTGGAAGCGGCGGACCGAAACCGGCAGAAAAAGAGCTTCGCGGTCAACTCGGCCGCCGCTGGGATTTCCCAGATGAGCTTTGTCCTCATCATTATTTTCGCCATGCTCCTGGTGATGCAGGGGAAGCTGACGGTTGGGTACGTCATGTCGGTCAGCCAGCTGCTGGGCGGGATCATGTTCCCCTTTGAAATGCTGCCGGGCTGTATCCTGTCCTACCGCACGGGGCGGAAGCTGTTCCAGGCCAACGCGGCGCAGATACGCGAGGCTTCCTCGGAGGAGGGGGGCGCTGTCCTGCCGCCGGCCCGGCGGACAGATTGCATTTCGCTGGACCGCGTCTCCTTCGCTTACCGGGAGAGCGCGCCGGTTCTGAACGGCATCAGCCTTACTCTGGAGTGGGACAAGAAATATGCCCTGGTGGGAGCCAGCGGGTCGGGGAAGAGCACCCTGTCCAAAATCATCATGGGATTTCTCCCGCCGGAGGAAGGGACGGTGTCCGTCAGCGGCCTGCCTCTGCCGGAGCTGGACAAGGAAGCTTTCTATCGCGCCGTTTCTTATCAAAGCCAGAATGTCACGTTCTTTACCGATACCATCCGGAATAATATCCTTCTGGGAAAGGAGCTGCCGGAATCCGCCTGGGAGCAGATCATTCGGTGCGCCCGCCTGGAGGAGTTCTTGAAAAAACAGCCGGATGGAGAGGGCGCGCTCATTACGGAAAACGGCAAAAATATTTCCGGGGGGGAGGCCCAGCGGATCGGGCTGGCCCGGTGCCTGGCGATGGGGTCCCGCTTCATGATCTTCGATGAGATCGCGGCGTCTCTGGACAACCAAAATGCGCTGGAGGTGGAAAAGACCGTTCTTTCCCTGGAAAATGTCGGGATGCTGACGATTACCCACCGGATCTACGAGGAAAATATGCGGCGTTACGACAAGATCTTCCTCCTACGGGATGGCAAAATTGCCGAGCAGGGCACATGGGAGGAGCTGATTGGCCGAAAAGGCGCTTTCTACCAATTGGCCGCCGCCTTCCAAGAGGACAGCGCACATACCGAACCTGATTAACCCGTTTTGGGCGTATCCCTCATAACCCTTGGGGGATGCGCCCTCCTTTTTTGTACATAATTTCCAACAAACCATATTGACAAAACTTTAACAATGCAGTATACTGTCCACAGTGAAATCGTTAAATGATTAACAACCAATCCAGTTGCTCACAGACATTTGATATGGAGGAAATTGAAATGGCTGACAACAACATTCCCGCCGTCATTGATACCGCCGAGGCGCTGTCCGCCCGTCTGGCCGCCATGCGGCAGGCCCAGCGGACCTTTGCCGCCTACTCCCAGGAACAGGTGGACCGCATCTTCTTCGAGGCCGCCAAGGCCGCCAACATGCAGCGCATCCCCCTGGCCAAG
>CATNDT010000020.1:23347-26118 GCA_950097035.1 uncultured Oscillibacter sp. | reverse complement strand
CCCGGAAGGCGGCGCCGCCCCCCGGCCGGGCGGAGACCGCCGGAGCGGGAGCCCAAAGGGCCCGTTCAGCGGTGAAGAGAGCCACCAGATCCCCTATGGCAAAAAAGTCCACCGCCTGGCTGCTGAAGATCGCCGGGGCGGCGCTTGCGCTGTTCGGTGTGATGATAACGGGCGCCGCCATTGAGGACATGCTGTACATGCTGGAGGAGGTGCGCTGGTGGCTGCCGGAGCTGCTGCAGGCGATGGCCTTTTTGATCGCCGGCTGCGCCATGCTGGGCAGCGGCGTCTCTATGGACAAGAGCCTGAAGCGCTACGCCAAGTATCTCTCCGTCATGGGAGACCGGGAGGCCGTGCCGGTGGAGGAGCTGGCCCGCACCCTGGGATACTCGGAGAAGCGGGTGCAGAGGGATCTGCAGCGGATGATCGACAAGGGCTATTTCGGCGGCAGGGCCTATTTGAACGTGGAGCTGGGATATCTCTTCCGCAGCAGCCAGGCCGACGCGGCATGGAAGCAAAAGCAGGCGGAGGCCCAAAGGCCCTCCACCCCCAGGGAGGCGGAGGAGGGATACTCCGGCATCCTGCGGAGCATCCGCCGGGCCAATGACCGCATCGCCGATCCGGTGATCTCCGCCAAGATCGACCGGTTGGAGGAAATCACCGCCAAGATCTTCCGGACCGTGGAGGCAGACCCAAAAAAGCAGGGCAAGATCGACACCTTCTTAAATTACTACCTGCCTACCACCCAGAAGCTGCTGGACTCCTATGCCGAGTTCGAGGCCGCCGGGGTGGAGGGAGAGAACCTGCGCCAGGCCAAGGAGCGCATCGAGTCCACCATGGACGCTATTGTCCGGGGCTTTGAGCACCAGTTAGACGAGCTGTATCAGGCGGACGCCATGGACGTGGACAGCGACATCCGGGTGATGGAGCACATGCTCCGTCGGGACACCGCCACCGCTGAGGACGACTTTGGCCTGGGGGGCGGCACCGCTGTAGAGGAGCAGGAGACATAAAAAGGGACAGTATACTGTTCTTTTAAGTGACTATAAAAGCTGATTTCCGGAGATATGCCAAAAGGGCGCGGGGAGTTCCCGCGCCCTTTCCCTTTCCTTCAGTATTTCTCCGCCAGCCGCCGGTAGAAGAAGATCCCGGCAACCCACTGAAACAGGAGATAGGCCCCCAGAAACAGTACCGTCAACCGGGCGTTCTCCACAATCTCCAGCGACCCCAGCACGGAGAAGACCAGTATGGACAAGCAGCACACCAACAGACCCAGCAGATAGGCGTACCGGCCGGAGCGGTCCCGCAGCATGGCCTTCCGCTCGTCCCGCATGTCGATCTGCTCCTGCTCCAGCCGCTCCCGGTAGGCCGCCGCGCTCTCCGGCCGGCTCCACTTGCGGTACCGCAGCAGCCGGAGCGTGCCGGAGCCCAGCAGTCCGCCTCCCGTGCCGCAGATCAGGCTGCTGAGGGCCGTGTCCCAGAGGAGACCCGCCAGAAAGAGGGCTATCCCCAGAAGGGCGGAGATCAGTCCCAACCAGAAGTTGCTTTTTTTCATTTGGAATCGCTCCTTTCATGAATGAAGATTTCCTCAATAGGCAGGCCGAAAAAGTCCGAGATGGTGAAGGCCAGCTCCAGGGAGGGGTTGTACTTGCCGTTTTCAATGGAACTCACTGTCTGCCGGGAGACCCGGATGGCCCGGGCAAAGTCCTCCTGGTTCAAATTGCGCGCCTTTCGCAGTATTTCTACGCGGTTTTCCATCGCGTCACCTCTCTATGTAAAGGAAACTTTCCATATGTTATACCACATGGAAAATAAATTGTCAAGTTTCCTTTACAAAAAATTGGGATTGATTTTTTCCCGCCGCTGTGGTACAAGTATATTTGAAAATTATTCTCAAATTGAAAGGGGAGAGTTGTCTTTTGAAACGTGTATTGACAGGGGCGCTTGCCTGCGTTCTGCTTCTTTCGGCCTGTGCTCCGGCGCTGCCGGAGACAACGCCGAAGGCGGGACTTCGGGTGGTGGCCACCATCTTTCCGGCCTATGATTTCGCCCGGGCCGCCGCCGGAGACCTGGCCCAGGTGACGCTGCTGCTGCCTCCGGGGGCGGAGAGCCACTCCTACGAGCCCTCGCCTGTGGACATTTTGGCGGTGCAGGACTGCGACCTTTTTGTGTATCTGGGCGGCGAGTCCGACGCCTGGGTGGATACGATTTTGGAGAATATCGAGCCCCGTGGCGTACAGCTGCGGATGATGGACTGTGTGACGCTGCTGGAGGAGGAGACCCGGGAGGGGATGCAGGCGCTTCCCGGCCATGACCACGACAGCCACGAAGGCCACGGCCACGGAGAGGTGGTGGAGATAGACGAACACGTGTGGACCGCGCCCCGAAATGCCGCCGCGATCACCCGGGCGGTGGGGGAGCATCTGGCGGCGCTGGATGGGACGCACGCCGGGGAGTACCGGGCCGGCGCCGGGGATTACGCCGCCCGGCTGGAGAGTCTGGATGGGGAATTTGAGGAATTTTTCAGTGGACTGGACCGCAGGACCATGATTTTTGGCGACCGCTTTCCTCTGCGGTATTTTGCGGCGGCCTATGACCTGGACTATTACGCCGCATTTCCCGGCTGTGGCGCCCAAACCGAGCCATCCGCCGCCACCGTTGCCTTTTTAACGGGAAAAGTGGCCTCGGAGGGGCTCTCCACCGTGTGGTATATCGAGTTCTCCAATCATCTGGTGGCGGACAGCATCGCCGAGGCCGCCGGGGCCTCCACCGCC
>CATNDT010000020.1:0-23334 GCA_950097035.1 uncultured Oscillibacter sp. | reverse complement strand
CCTGCCACAACGTATCCAAAGCGGAACTGGAGGCCGGGGCCACCTACCTCTCTTTGATGGAGGGGAATTTGGACACGTTGCGATCCTGTATGAACTGAATGTTATAATCCCGGTAAGATTTTCCTTGCCAGCACTCCGGATTTCCCCTATAATAAAAGAGAACAGGGGGGAGTACATTGCAAAACCGCTATGAAAAAATTTTTCCGGGTACCATTGCCGTAGCAGGAATCATGATTCTGCTGGGGGTTCTGCTGGACGATCCGGCCAATATTCCTATCGGGCTGTACCATATTGTCACCATGCAGGATCTGCTGATTACGGACTATGTCTCGATCGGCGGCGTGGGCGCGGCGCTGGTGAATTCGGGACTTGTGATGATTATCTCCATCTGTATTATTAAAATATCCAAGGACCCCTTTAACGGCTTCACCATGGTGGAGATGGGGCTCATGGCGGGGTTCTCTCTGTTTGGGAAGAATTTATTCAACATTTGGCCCATTATATTGGGCACCTGGCTGTATGCCAAGTACCAGAAGGAGCCGTTTTCCAAGCATGCGTCGGTGGCGCTGCTGGCCACATCCCTGGCTCCGCTGGTGAGCTATATGGCGCTTGGCAGCATTCATGCAAGCATCCCCCTGGGAATTGTGGCGGGTGTGCTGATCGGCTTTATTCTGCCGTCCCTCTCGGCTTATACCTATAAGATTCAAAACGGTATGAATCTCTACAACATGGGGTTTGCCTGCGGCCTGTTTGCCATGATGATTGTGCCCATTCTCACCGCTTTTGGTGACCATCCGGACTCTGCCATGTATTGGGCGCATGGCTATAACCGGACCTTTGCCATCATTTTGTGTATCATCTGCTCCGCGTTTATTCTGACGGGCTTTTTCGGCGCGGGAAAGCCTGTTTGGGCGGTTTGGGCCGGGTACCGGCGGCTGCTGTCCACCACGGGCCGGGCCCCGGCTGACTATCTGCGTATGTTTGGTGCCGGTCCGGTGCTGGTCAATACCGGCGTCAACGGCCTTTTGGGTATGGCCTATGTCTTTATCGTGGGCGGGCAGCTCAACGGCCCGACCCTGGGCGGTATTTTTACCATTATGGGGTTTTCCGCCTTCGGAAAGCACGCCCGCAATATTATCCCCGTGATGGTGGGCGTGGCCCTGGGGGCCTATGGCATGCACTATACGCCGGACTATCCCGCCCTGCAGCTGGCGGGGCTGTTTGGCACGACGCTGGCGCCGATTTCCGGGCACTTCGGCTGGTTCTTTGGCATTCTGGCGGGCTTTATCCACTCCGCCCTGGTGCTTCAGACCGGCGGTCCTGTGGCGGGACTGAACCTCTATAACAACGGCTTTTCCGGCGGCCTGATTGCCATCGTCCTGTATCCCACCGTCACCGCCATTGTCCGCCATCGCAATCCCAGACTGCGGGATCAGGATTACTATGACCTGTTTGAGGAGAGCGATCCCATTGATGTTTCCCGTTGGCGTACTGAGCAGGTAGAGGAGGACCGGCTGGAGGAACCCATTTTGGAGGAAGGGACTGAAGCAGGTGAGGACTGACCCGGGGGCAGAAGGATGCCCTTTATCAAAGAAGTGATTTGGTTTAAGGCCGAACAGCCTCCCGCGGAAGATTTTTGAGATGAAATCTTCCACGGAAGGCTGCTTTGCTTTTTGGCGCTGCCTGTGCCTTGGCTTACGGCTGAAGAGTCAGCTTGACGGTTTCGGTCTGCGCCTTCTGTGAGGGGATGGTCCGGGTGGAGTGATTGGCACCGCCACGCCTACCCGGTTTTAATCCACGCTCCCCGTGAGGGGAGCGACATTTTCGATGCAGATTTTGTCACAGTCCGCATTGTATTTCAATCCACGCTCCCCGTGAGGGGAGCGTGGATTGAAATCCGGATTTCATGAAGCACTGCTTTTCGATGGGCGGGATACATCAGAGTAGACAGATGAAAGGCCTCTTTCGGGTCCAGGCGGGCAAAGAGCTCCTGTGCGCTTTTCCGGCTGTTGACGATACATAGAACCTGCCGGTGCTGATTCAG
The DNA here is from genome assembly GCA_950097035.1 of uncultured Oscillibacter sp. GTDB lineage: Bacteria > Bacillota > Clostridia > Oscillospirales > Oscillospiraceae > Oscillibacter. The sequence goes on along the minus strand of CATNDT010000020.1, from coordinate 21,290 downwards.
ATTCGTGGCCAGTTCGTCCCAGGATAATTTACCCAATTGCCGAAAGGATGTCCTGTGAAACAGCGCCTCATGGTAGGACCCCGGAGGGCACAGTTCCACGGGGGAGCGTTCCGGCAGAAAGTCACGGAAGAGCCCGTTTAAGGCGGGCTGGGTGGCTGTGCACAGCACAGCGGAGACGCGGTAGTGCTTTACCAGCTGGGAAATGGCAAATACGCAGGGCCGCAGGTGGGGAATGGGCAGCATCTGTGCCTCGTCGAAGATGACGACGCTTTCGGCAATGTTGTGGAGCTTGCGGCATCGGGAGGAACGGGCGGCGTACAGAGACTCAAAAAATTGCACCGCCGTGGTGACAACCACCGGCGCATCCCAGTTTTCAGTGGTCTTAGCCATACGGACCGATGTCGGGCTGGCCTCTGGCCCGGTATCATAGAGGATGTCGGAGTGGTGCTCCAGTACATTTTCCTCTCCCAGGATATCCCGGAACACTTTTGCGTTTTGTTCAATAATGGAGGTATAGGGTATCACATAGATGACCCGGCGCAGGTCGTGTACCTTTGCATGGCGCAGGGCAAACGCCAGGGAGGCAATCGTTTTTCCCCCGCCTGTTGGGATTGTCAGGGTAAAGAGTCCCGGAGCTTGCGCCTCACCCTGTTTCTGACAGCGGCGCAGCAGGCCACACCGCTGTTCATTTAAGGCGTTTTTGGGGGGAAACCAGCCGGATATGTAAGTTTGAAGTTTTTGCTCCAACACCTCGACCGGATCGCCGCCTCCCCGGGGGATGGGGGAAGCGGACATGAATGCCTCGGTATCCAGAAAATCTGCGTCTGTCAGGCAGGAGTAGAGCATTCGGGTGAAAAACATTCCCTCCGGCTGACTTTGACTGATTGGGGGAAATGGGGCGGGAGGCAGTGTCAATTCTCTGACCCAGGGGGTGTAAGACTCTAACTTTCCGGCTTTTGCACGATTCATGCGGCCCCAAAAAGTGGCCTGGTCAGAGATGTCCCCCTGTCCGCCGCCGTCCGGCAGGCCGCCGTGGTGTCCAACGACGGCGAAGGCCGCAAAGGGCTGACTCAGCTTGAGGCACTCAAAAGCTCCCGCTGTGGCGTGGTCGACACTGGGACCGCCCAACAGCCGCTGCTGAAAGGCGTTCGAGTATTTTCCAAGGTCATGGGCCATTCCGGCCAGCCGGCCCTGCTCTGCCGCGCCGAAGGCAGCAGCAAAGGCGGCGGACAGTTCGGCGACGCCCGTTAAATGCTCCAGAACGCTCTGTGTTCTCTGATCGTCTGAAACATGTGCCAGATATGAGGATTTGTCCATAAACAGACCGGCTCCTTTTCGTCGTTTTGGGCAGTACCGCTCTTTGCAGAATCGGGAATCACTCCGTCCGCACCAGGTTCGTATACCCGCCCAGGTACTCGTCCACCTCCGCCGCAGCGGTGCGGCCCTCAGCAATGGCCCACACCACCAGGGACTGGCCCCGGCGCATGTCGCCGGCGGCAAAGACCTTTTCCACATTGGTGGCGTGGCGGCCCTCCGCAGTTTGAACGGTGTCTCCGTATGCCACGCCGAAGGCCTCGCAAACACCGGCGCTGCACCCGGCAAAGCCAGTGGCGGCAATCAACAGGCTGCAGGGGAGGGTATTCCCCTGGCTGGTGGTAACGGCGGTGAGGGCGCCGTTCTCCGCCGTCAGCTCCCGCACCTGTACGCCGAATTGCCGGGGGTCCCGCCCCGTGACGGCCAGGGCCTCCTCATGGGCATAGTCCAGGGGGAGTACGCCGTCTTTCAAATAGTCCTCCTGGGGGCGGCGCACCAGCTGGACCACAGACCGGCAGCCCTGCCTCAAGGCGGTGGCCACGCAGTCGCTGGCGGTGTCCCCGGTGCCGATGACCACCACGTCGCGGCCTTCCGCCGTGGGGGCGGACGGCTCCTTTCCAAACTGCTGCCGCTCCACGGCGGCTTTTAAAAACGCCGTGCCGTAGAGAACACCGGAGATCCCATCGCTGTTGAGATTCAGGGGGCGGGGACGCTCTGCGCCGCAGCAGAGGATCACCGCGTCGTATTCCGCCAGCAGCCGCCGGGCCACCGCCGGGTCGGCGGCGTCCACGCCGGTGACAAAGCTGATGCCCTCGTCGCACATCCGGTCCACCCGGCGCTGCACCACGGATTTGGGAAGTTTCATGTTGGGGATGCCGTAGGTTAAAAGTCCCCCGGGATGCTCCTCCCGCTCGATGATTGTGACGGAGTGACCCCGGTGGTTCAGCTGATCCGCCGCTGCCAGGCCCGCCGGGCCGGAGCCCACCACCGCCACCTTTTTCCCGGACCACTGGGGCGGGCGGCGGCGCTTCATGGCGCCGGCACAAAAGGCGGCCTCAATAATGCTGAGCTCGTTGTCCCGAATGGTGACGGCGTCGCCGTACAGGCCGCAGATACAGGCGTCCTCGCAGGGCGCGGGACAGACCCGGCCCGTGAACTCCGGGAAGTTGTTGGTTTTCAGCAGCCGGCTTAAGGCGTGGAGGGGATTTCCCGCCCAGATCATGTCGTTCCACTCGGGGATCAGGTTGTGGAGGGGGCAGCCGAAAGTGTGGCCCTCCCACATCATGCCGGACTGGCAGTAGGGCACACCGCAGTTCATGCACCGCCCGCCCTGTTGCCGCCGCGTCCGCTCCGGCAGGGGGTGGTGAAAGGGCTCCCAATCCCGGACGCGCTCTGCCGGATCCCGGTCCTGGGCCTCCTGCCGGGTGTATTCCAAAAATCCAGTGATCTTTCCCATAGCCTTTTCCTCCTTACGCCCGGGTCACGGCGTAAAACGCCTCGATCTCAGCCTGCTCTCTGCTCATGCCCTTTTCCTCGCACTGGGCCATAGCCCGCAGCATCCGGTCATAGTCCCTGGGCATGACTTTTTTGAAGCAGGGGATATAGGACTGAAACGCTGCCAGAATCTTCTTTCCTCTGGGGGAGCCGGTGGCGGCCACGTGCTCTTCAATCAGGGCCCGCAGCTCTGCGATGTCGTGGGGCTCCGTCAGCTCGCCGGAGTGCACCTGCTCCTTGTTCAGCCGCAGGTACAGGTCGTGCCGCTCGTCCAGCACGTAGGCCACGCCGCCGGACATGCCCGCCGCGAAGTTCTTTCCCGTGGGGCCCAAAATCACCACCCGGCCGCCGGTCATATACTCGCAGCCGTGATCGCCCACGCCCTCCACAACGGCCAGGGCCCCGGAGTTGCGGACACAGAAGCGCTCTCCCGCGCAGCCATTGATAAACGCCTTGCCGCTGGTGGCGCCGTACAGCGCCACGTTGCCGGTGATGATGTTCTCGCCGGGCTGGAAAGCGCTGCCTCTTGGGGGATAGAGGATCAGCTTGCCGCCGGAGAGACCCTTGCCGAAGCCGTCGTTGCTGTCGCCCTCCAGCTCCAGCGTCAGGCCCTTGGGGATGAAGGCGCCGAAGGACTGTCCGCCGCCGCCGCGGCAGGAGATGATGTAGCTGTCCTCCGGCAGGCTGTTTCCGCAGGTCCGGGTGATTTCGGCGCCAAACAACGTGCCGAAGGCCCGGTCGGTGGAGGAGACCTGCAGCTCCAGCCGGCCTGTTCGCTTTCCCTTTAACGTCTTGCCCAGCTTTGCCGCCAGCACCCGCATATCGGTTGTCTGCTCCAGGTGGAAGTCATGGGCGGCGGCGGGGTCAAAGTGGGGCACATGGTCCCCATAGGGGTTTTGCAGCAGGCCGCTGAGGTCCAGTGTCTCCGCCCGGCGGGTCACAAGCTTTTCCCGAACCTGCAGTAAATCGCAGCGGCCCACCAGCTCGTCCACCGTGCGGACGCCCAGCTTCGCCATATACTCCCGCAGCTCCTGGGCCACAAATTCCATGAAGTTGATCACGTATTCCGGTTTGCCGGAAAACCGCTTGCGGAGCAGAGGGTCCTGGGTGGCGATACCCGCGGGGCAGGTGTCCAGATTGCAGGCCCGCATCATGCAGCAGCCTAAAGTGACCAGGGGCGCGGTGGCAAAGCCGAATTCCTCCGCCCCAAGCATACAGGCGATGGCCACGTCCCGCCCGGTCATCAGCTTGCCGTCGGCCTCGATGACCACCTGATTTCGCAGGCCGTTCTGAATCAGGGTCTGGTGGGCCTCAGCCACACCCAGTTCCCAGGGCAGTCCCGCCCCCTGAATGGAGTTGCGGGGCGCCGCGCCGGTGCCGCCGTCATGGCCGGAGATCAGCACCACCTGGGCTCCGGCCTTGGCCACGCCCGCCGCAATGGTGCCCACCCCCGCCTCGCTGACCAGCTTCACGCTGATGCGGGCGCGGTGGTTGGCATTTTTCAGGTCGTAGATCAGCTGGGCCAGATCCTCGATGGAGTAGATGTCGTGGTGGGGCGGCGGGGAGATAAGGCTGACGCCGGGAGTGGAGTAGCGGGTTTTGGCAATCCAGGGGTAAACCTTTTGGCCGGGCAGGTGTCCGCCCTCACCGGGCTTGGCCCCCTGTGCCATTTTGATCTGGATCTCCTGGGCGCTGCCCAAGTATTCCCCCGTTACGCCGAAGCGGCCGGAGGCCACCTGTTTGATGGCCGAGCACCGCTGGTCTCCCAGCCGCGCCTGATCCTCGCCGCCCTCGCCGGAGTTGGATTTGCCGCCGATACGGTTCATGGCCACGGCCATGCACTCGTGGGCCTCCTGGGAGATGGAGCCGTAGCTCATGGCCCCCGTCTTAAACCGCCTGACGATGCTGGCCACCGGCTCCACCTCTTCAATGGGCACGCCGCCGTCTTCGGCAAAGCGAAAGCCCAGCAGCCCCCGGAGTGTGTGGGGCTTGTCGGCAAAGTCCACCAGAGAGGAGTACTCCCGAAAGGTCTCATAGCTGCCCTCCCGGGCGGCCTTTTGCAAAAGCAGAATAGTGCGGGGGCTGTACATGTGGTCCTCTTTGTCCGGGCCGGAGCGGAGCTTGTAGGCCCCCATGGAGTCCAGCGTGGGGTCAATGCCCAGCCCCAGGGGGTCAAAGGCCTGACTGTGGTTCCACTCCACACCCTCGCCGATCTCCTCCAGACCGATTCCCTCCACCCGGCTGACGGTGTTGGTGAAGTACTTGTCTATCACCGAGCGGTTGATGCCCACGCACTCAAAGATCTGGGCGGACTGATAGGACTGGATGGTGGAGATGCCCATTTTGGAGGCGATCTTTACAATGCCGTGGAGGATGGCGCTGTTGTAGTCGGCCACGGCGGTGCCGGGGTCCTTGTCCAGCATGCCCAGGGAGACCAGCTCCTCCACACACTCCTGGGCGAGGTAGGGGTTGATGGCCTGGGCGCCGTATCCCAAAAGGGTTGCAAAGTGGTGGACGTCCCGGGGCTCGGCGCTCTCTAAGATCATGGAGACGGCGGTGCGCTTTTTGGTGCGGACCAGATACTGCTCCAGGGCGCTCACCGCCAGCAGGGAGGGAATGGCGATGTGGTTTTCATCCACGCCCCGGTCGGACAGGATGAGGATGTTGGCCCCTTTCTTATAGGCCCGGTCTACATTGACCACCAGGCGGTCCAGAGCGTTTTCCAGGGGAGAGCCCTTGTAATAGAGGAGGGAGACGGTCTCCACATGGAAGCCGGGACGGTCCATAAAGCGGATCTTCATCAGATCCACGGAGGTGAGGATGGGGTTTTGGATCTGCAGCACCGTACAGTTGGAGGCCTTCTCCTCCAACAGGTTGCCGCTGGGACCCACATAGACGGTGGTGTCGGTGACGATCTCCTCCCGAATGGCGTCGATAGGGGGGTTGGTCACCTGGGCGAAGAGCTGCTTGAAATAGTTGAACAGGGGCTGGTGCCGCTCGCTGAGCACTGCCAGCGGTGTGTCCACCCCCATGGCGGAGGTGGGCTCGGCCCCGTTCCGGGCCATGGGCAAAATGGCGTCCTTCACCTCCTCATAGGTGTAGCCAAAGGCCTTGTACAGCTGGTCCCGCAGGGCCTGGGGATGGGTCTCCACCCGCCGGTTGGGGATGGGCAGGGCCCGCAGATGGACCAGATTGGCATCCAGCCACTCGCCATAGGGCCGGCGGGCGGCATAGGACTGCTTGAGCTCGCTGTCGTCCACCAGGCGGCCCTGACGCAGGTCCGCCAGCAGCATCCGCCCCGGCTGGAGGCGGGACTTTTTCACAACGGTCTCCGGCGGCACATCCAGCACGCCTACCTCGGAGGAGAGAATCAGCCGTCCGCCGCCGGTGAGATACCACCGGCAGGGACGCAGGCCGTTGCGGTCCAGCACGGCGCCAACGGTGTCGCCGTCTGAGAAGACGATGGCGGCGGGGCCGTCCCAGGGCTCCATCATGGTGGCGTAGTAGTGGTAGAAGTCCCGCTTCTCCCGGTCCATCCGCTTGTCCTTTGCCCAGGGCTCGGGTATGCACATCATCACAGCCTGGGGCAGCTCCACGCCGTTCATCATCAAAAACTCCAGGGTGTTGTCCAGCATGGCGCTGTCGGATCCCCGCTGGTCCACCACGGGCAGAATCTTGTCCATGTCGTCATCCATCAGGGGAGAGGAGATGGTCTCCTCCCGGGCCAGCATCCGGTCCACGTTGCCCCGGATGGTGTTGATCTCGCCGTTGTGGAGGATATAGCGGTTGGGGTGGGCCCGCTCCCAGGAGGGGGTGGTGTTGGTGGAGAAGCGGGAGTGGACCAGGGCAATGGCGCTCTCGCAGTCCGGATCCGTCAAATCGGCGTAGAACTGCCGCAGCTGCCCCACCAGAAACATCCCCTTGTAGACAATGGTCCGGCTGGAAAAGGAGGGGATGTAGGTGTTGACGTTGGACTGCTCAAAAACCCTGCGGGCCACATACAGCCTGCGGTCAAAGTCCAGGCCCCTGGCGCAGTCCGCCGGGCGCTTTACAAAGCACTGGCAGATGCAGGGCATGCAGCTTTTGGCCTTTTCTCCCAGCACCTCGGGGTGGACCGGCACGTCCCGCCAGCCCAAAAACTCCATGCCCTCCTTTGCCACAATGATCTCCAGCATTTTCTTGGCCTGGGCGCGCCTGAGGTGGTCCGTGGGAAAAAAGAACATGCCAACGCCGTAGTCCCGCTCTTCGCCCAGGGTGATGTTTTCTTCCGCGGCGGCCCGCCGCATCAGCTTGTGGGGGATCTGCAGCAGCAGCCCCACGCCGTCGCCGGTTTCGCCGGCGGCGTCCTTTCCGGCCCGGTGCTCCAGCTTTTCCACAATTTTCAAGGCGTCGTCCACCGTTTGATAGGACTTGCGCCCCTTGATGTCCACCACCGCGCCGATGCCGCAGGCGTCGTGCTCGAACTGGGGGCGGTAGAGGGGAGAGGTATATGCCATGGGAAACACTCCGTTTCTGTCAGGAATTTTTCAAACAGGATCCGGTATCAGGATGTGTATGAGTCGATGAGCTTCTGGGCGGTATCCACCAGCTTTTCGCACAGGTCCATGCTCCGCTTCTGCAAAAAGCGGTGGGCATCCGCCTCGCTCATGCGGTTTACGTCCATGAGGAGCGCCTTGGCCCGGCGAATGATTTGCTGTTCCTCCTCCCGCCGGCGGGAGGGCGGACGCCGCAGATTGGCGGTCTCCGCATCCATCAGCAGGTGCAGTGTGGCAAAGAAATCGGCCCGGGAGGCCGGAACCGCCAGCTTATAGAGGTTTTCACCGCCGCACAGCTCCAGATAGGGGGCTTTGGCCACCACCATCAGCACCGCCAGCCCCCGAAGATCCGCGGCAAGACTGTCCGCCGTCATATCCCGCAGACGGAAGCCGCAGATGACGATGGCGATGCCCAGCTTGTGGACGGCCCGCAAAACCTCCGCGCCGGAGGCGCAGACTGCGGCGGCGCCCAGCCCCTCTGCGGCCAGAAGGCGCAGGATCTTTCCCCTGGCCTCCTTGCCGGTGAAGGCCACCACGATGCGTGTCACGACTGCCGCCTCCTTCCGTAGCGTGGTAAACCGGCGTCAGTATACCGTGAGATACCGGTCCAGCTCCCACTGGGAGATCTGCGTACGGTACGATTCCCACTCCTGCCGCTTTCCGGCGATATACTGGGCGGCGTAGGGCCCAATAGCCTCCATGATGGCCGGGTCCGCCGCCATGGCGCCGATGGCGTCTTCCAGAGAGGTGGGCAGGCGCTGGAGATTTTTTGCCTCCAGCTCCGGCAGGGTCATGGCGGAGAGGTTGCCCGACACCGCCGGCGGCGGGGTCAGCTCCCGCCGGATGCCGTCCAGCCCGGCGGCGAGGCACGCCGCAAGGGCCAGATAGGGATTGCATGCAGGGTCGGGGCTGCGGAGCTCCACCCGGGTCCCCTGGCCCCTGGGGGCGGGAATGCGGATCAGAGCGGAGCGGTTGGCCTCTGACCAGGAGAGATAGCAGGGGGCCTCATATCCCGGCACCAGCCGTTTGTAGGAGTTTACCAGCGGGTTTGTCAGTGCGCAGAATCCGCGGGCGTGCTCCAGCAGCCCCGCAATGAACCGGAGGGCCGGCAGGGAGAGCCGCCCCTCCCCGTCGGCGTCGTAAAAGGCGTTGCGGCCATCCCGGAACAGAGACATATTGACGTGCATTCCGCTTCCCGCCACGCCATAGATGGGCTTTGGCATAAAGGTGGCGTGAAGTCCGTTTTTCTGCGCCAGAGTCTTTACAGCCAGCTTGAAGGTCATGATATTGTCGGCGGCGGTCAGGGCGTCCTGATACTTCAAATCGATCTCGTGCTGGCCGGCGGCGGTTTCATGGTGGCTGGCCTCCACCTCAATGCCCATTTTCTCCAGCGCCAGAGCCACCTCCCGGCGGGTGCTTTCCCCGTGGTCCAGGGGACCGAGGTCAAAGTATCCCGCGCTGTCTGAGGTTTTGGTGGTGGGATGGCCCTCCTCACCGGTCTGGAAGAGAAAGAACTCCAGCTCCGGCCCGGCGTTGAAGGTGTAGCCCATGGCCTCCACACGACGCAGCACCTGCTTTAATATGTTTCTGGGATCTCCCGGAAAGGGGGAGCCGTCCGGATTGTGGATGTCGCAGATCAGCCGGGCGACCTTGCCGTATTGGGGCCGCCAGGGCAGCACGGCAAAGGTGCTCAGATCCGGCCAGAGATACTGGTCGGACTCCTCGATGCGGACGGAGCCCTGGATGGAGCTGCCGTCCAGCATGATCTCTCCGGCCAGCGCCCGCGGGGCCTGAGAGGCGGTGATGGCCACGTTTTTCAGCTGGCCGAAGAGGTCTGTAAACTGCATTCGGATAAACTGGATATCCTCATCCTCGATCAGGCGGAGAATATCCGCTTCGCTGTATCGTCCCATAGTGCGCTCCTTTCGCCAAGAGGGCTGGATAGAAAAAGAGCATGGCGGCCCTTGAGGGGGCGCCATTGCTCTCTCTGCACAGATTATACGGAGAAAAGTGTGCATCTGTCAAGGCTTTTTCGTGAAAATAGGGGTGTTTTGGGCGATTTTAGTGACTGCGACAAAAGCGCCGTCCCCTGGGAGAATGCCTTTGTGCATTTCTACACGCGCACAGTCGTTTGCCTACTGCGTACAATCGGCCGGAACAGATAGCGGTGCCCGGCGGCGCTGTGGGTTCGCCGTGTGCCGCGCCTGTGAGAATTTCACAAAGCTGCGGGGGTCTCAATTTTGTGAAAATTGACCTTTGTTTTGCAAAAGCCTTTTTGCTATACTGAATATCAATTGAATATGGCCATTCAACGACACATGTGGTGCATTGCACGTAAATCTGATCACGGTACAGTAATGCTTCGCATGTGTCCTTTCATCCGGGGGACGCGTGCGCCAGCATGCGTCCCTCTTGGCCTGTTCATATTTAAAAGGAGGGTTTTTATGCAGGAAAACAATTATTTGGGGAAGGAGCGAGTGGGAACGCTTCTTTTGAAGTTTGCCATTCCCAGTACGCTCTCTCTGATTATCTCATGCCTTTATAATATCGTGGACCAGATCTTTGTGGGTAACGGTATCGGCTATTTGGGCAACGCCGCCACCGGGATCATTTTTCCCGTCACTGTGGTGGGCTGGGGGGCCTCTGTTCTCTTTGGAGACGGTATGGCCACCTTTCTCAGCCTGTCCCAGGGCAGGGGAGATACCTCCGCTGCCGGGCGGTCGGTAGCCAACAGCATCCTGGGCTCCTTTTTCTCAGGCGTAATCATCATCGCCGTGTGCTATGCCTTGGGAGACAGCATTTTGTATACGCTTGGCGCAACGGATGCCACCATTGAGCTGACCCGGGACTATGGAAGCATTATCTTTATCATGATGCCTCTGGCACTGGTCCAGAACACGATGGCGTCCATCATCCGGGCCGACGGCAGCCCCCGGTATGCCATGGCGGCCATGGTGGTTGGAGCGGTGCTGAATATGATCGGTGATCCGGTGGCCATTTTTGTGCTGGGTTGGGGGATCAAGGGTGCGGCGCTGGCCACCATCTTCGGTCAGTTTGTCAGTTTCCTGATCTGTATCGCTTACCTGGGCCGCAGCCGGATGTTCCGGGTCAGGGCCGCGGATTTTATCCCCAGCTGGAAGTATTTGAAGCCTGTTCTCCCGCTGGGCTGCGGCAGCTTTCTGACGCAGCTCTGCATTGTGGCCACCACCATTGCCAACAACATCCTCCTGAAATCTTACGGTGCGCAGAGTATCTATGGGCCGGACATTCCCCTCTCCGCCTTTGTGGTCATTATCAAACTGTTTCAGATCATATTGAACATCGCCTGCGGCATCACCGCGGGGGCGCTGCCCATCATGGGCTATAACTACGGCGCCAAGCTCTACGGCAGAGTAAAAGAGACGTTTAGGCTGGTAGCATACTCCACTCTGGCCGTGTGCGTTGTCGCCACGATCCTGTTTGAGAGCGTCCCCATGGTTTTTGTGCGGATGTTCGGCAGTGACGGCGGCGAACTGTATACGGCCTTTGCCGTGGGGTGCCTGCGCATCTACCTGTCGCTGGTGATCTTCACATGCCTGCAAAAGGCCTGCGCCATGTTTTTGCAGTCCATCGGTTACGCAAAGGCTGCGGTTCCGCTGTCTGTTTTGCGGGATGTGCTGTTGATCGTTCTCGCCATCCTCATGCCTATGCGTATGGGTATTATGGGCATTTTGTGGTCTGCGCCTGTAGCGGATCTCATCGCTATTGTCATTACGGCGCTGGTGGTCATTCGCGTGTGGAAGGGGATGGATGTGACCGGCGACACCGCGCCGGATGAGGTGAAAACGGCGCTTCAGCCCTCCCGTCCCGGTGTGATTATCACCATTGCCAGGGAGCATGGAAGCGCCGGAAAACGCATTGGCCAGTTGGTCGCCCGGCAGCTGAATGTTCCGTGTTACTATAAGGGGATGACGGCGCTGGCCGCTCAGGAGAGCGGTCTTGCCAGGGAGTTTATCTCCGGCATCAACTCGGATGAAAACGCTGTTATGCGGGAGCTGTATCTTGGCACCAGCGCCGTGCAGCAGGCGGTCATTGCTCAGGAAAAGGCGATCAATATGATCGCAGATATGGGGGCCTGTGTTATTGTCGGCCGGGCGGCGGACTATGTGCTGCGGGGCCGCGACAATGTGGTGCGGATTTTTATCCATGCGCCCAGGGAATACCGGGTGAAGAAAGTGATGGAGATGTACGGCGACACGGAACAGGAGGGGAAGAGAAGTGTTGCCCGGTCCGACGCAGCCCGCGGCGTTTACTACAAGAGTATCTCGGGCCGGGAGTGGGGCGACGCCCGCCAGTATGAGCTGACGATCGACAGCTCCATGGGACCGGAAAAAACCGCCGGTTTGATCTGCGACTATATCAGCCGTATGGAACGGGTGGGGTGAAGCCGCTGTAAGATGCGGGCTTTGCCGAGAAAACCATTGAGAAAGAGCCGGGTCCTTTCCCCGAACAGAAGGGGAGAGGACCCGGCTCTTTTTATTACGCAAAGCGCGGAGCTGCGGTTAAGAGGCCGTCTGGCAGTCTATTGCCGCGTACAGACGCTCCTTTATGGCGCTGGGCACGGTGTGCAGCACAACGGCAAATTCCTCACACACCAGGCGCTCCGCAATTTTTAAATAGCGGATATCCACCTCGCTTGGCTTTTTATTTCGTGCCGCCAGATCCTGCTGTTTGCAGTAGACCTCTTTTATCAAAAGCAGACAGCTCTCCGGTTGGCCGGCGGACAGAACCTCATGGTAATGGGCGGACAGTTCCCCTGGTTTTTTGCCGCAGAATACCGGGGGATCCAGTTCAGAGAAGCGCTGCAGATACTCCAGCGCCTCACTGCTGCTGATCAGCGGACGAATAGACGCGGCCATATCCAGCGGGACATAGATGAGTTCGCTGCTGGTGGAGAACACGGGGCACAGCTTATAATACTGCCGCCCGTCATTTTTTTGGAAAGAGGGTGCGCCAATGCTTTCGATTTTGCAGACGCCCACCCGGCCTTACAGAATCGACGTTCCGACTTTATACATGGCGCTCAATCGAGATAGGCGCCAACAGGCTGGGTATTATTCTGCTTTTTGATCTTGACGATGAGGGAGCCGTCCGGCTGCTCCTGTTCCGCAACAATCTTATATTGGGTTCTGTGGCGCTCCAGCTGGGCCTTATAGGAGGCGTATTCCTGCCGGGTCTGCTGTCTGGCGAGATCAAGGGGAAGTTCGTCTTTCAGCTGAAAGTGGATTGTTTGCTCTAAACACGCCGCTTTGATTCTTTTCATAGTGCCAATTCCTCCGTCTGCTAATAGTGATATTATCATTTTACGATAAAATTGCACATTTTTCAAAGGACATAATCCACAAAAATATACAAGATGCACATAGGACAAAATGCCCATGACTGCAGCTGCCCATGCGCTGGTCTATTATCTTTCCCACCGGTTTGCCGATATCTATTTTATAGGTTGTGTTAAGAACTTACGTAAGGGGAGGATCGGAATGAGTGAGCTGACAGTCCGCAGGAGCAGAGGGGTCACGGCGGTCAGGCGCCAGGAGATGGGTAAGGCGGAAAAGACAGCCGCCGCCGGACAGAGCCGGAGCGTGACAAAAACGGCGGGGTTCACCGTTTCAGAGACTTTGCAGCGGCTGTTGACCAGGGCTGGTCAGGCAGAGGGCCATATCCGGGAGAGCCGCCGGACGCTTCAGACGGGAGAGGGCGTTCTGGCCGAGGTGCAGAACAGCCTTGCCCGTATGGCGGAGCTGGCAGAGAAGTCAGCCGCTGGCAGCGGCCTAGACCGTGCCGCCCTTCAGGCGGAGCTGGAACAGCTGCGGGCGGAAATCGACCGCATGATCGGCAGCGCCTCTGTGGGGGATACGCCCCTGTTTCTTGATGGAGATACGGCTGTTCAGGGCGGGGTGGAGGCACTGTTGTCCGCCGCTGCGGACGGTGTGTCTGTCGGTGAGGAGCCGGCGATTCCCGACTGGCTGCTGCGGGGTATGGCGCAGAGCGGCTTTGTTACAGAGCGGCTGCTGGCGGCTCTGGGTGTGGATAAAAACGCCAGTGCCGGAGAGCTTTTGGCCGCCGTGATGGGCAGTTCTCTGGAAAACGACTCCGCTGCGGGGTATCTGGCAGCGCTGTATCTGGGGACGGTCATTGCCGGCGGTGTTCCCTCGGGAGAGGTGGATTTACAGGCGGCGATGGAGGGACTGCGGAAGCTGTTGGAGAGGGTGAATGACGGTGTCTCTCCGGACGAGGCGGTGGCGCAGCTGACCGGCGGCGAGTTTACCGGCTTTTCGGATTTTCAGGACCAGTTTGCCAGTGGGGTGGCGCCGGGACTTGAGGAATTCCTGGCCAATTTACTGCTGGGCGACGGCGACATACTCCTGCCTGAGCTCTCGCTTATGGATCTGCTCACAGGGCTGGAGGGGATGAATCTGGATCTGCTTATGGGTCTTTTGACAGCGGCACAGAGCTCCGCAGCCGGCTCTGAGACAGCGGCGGCGGAGGCGGCCGCCACAATCCGCGCCTCCGTTTTGCAGCTGGGAGGTGTGCAGGTTATTGGACAGGATCTTTCCGGTGTGTTTTTTGACGAGTCCGCCGGGGTGCTGACGGTGGGCGGTGAAGCGGATGTGACGCTCTGTGGAACCGCGCAGGAGATCCGGGAGATCCGAATCTCCACTTCCGGAACGGTGACGCTCCACCATGCCGGTGTGCCCGTCCTTGCTGTGGATGCCCCCACGGCCCGCGTATTCGGCGTGGGAGAGAATGTGCTGGCCGCGGTGCGGCTGCGGCAGGGCGCTGCCCTCGTGTTGGACGGCAACGGTTTTACAGGGATCGGCACGCTTCATGGGGATGGCGAGAATGTTTTGCGTCTGGCGGGCGGCGCGGTGGAGATTGCGGACGGGCGCAGCGAAGAGGCCGGGATACAGGCGGTGCCGGTGATTGTGGAGGGGCCGGCTTCTCTGGCAGGGCAAATAGGCGGTGTGATCGATTCGGGAGGAAGAGGCATGGAGCCCCTGGATGTGATCTGGCAGACGCTGTTGCCGGGCTGGAGCGCCATCACCGCCGTGGCGGTGGACGGCAAACAGGCAAAGATGGCGCTGGTCTATCCGGATTTTGCACGGCTGTGGCTGGCGAAGGGAGACCCCTCTCACGGATATCCGATCCACACCGTGATGTTTCGGGGACGGGATGAAGCCGGCCGGCCGCGGACCCGCTCTGCCTACCTGCGCTGGAACGGGTACGCGGGGGTGTTTGAGGAGGTCGCCATGTACCCCAACCCCTTTACCGTCACCGGCGGCGAGGCGGGGCGGGACTGGGTGTATGAGGAGGAGGTCCTCACGCTGCATATTCTGACCAACCGGGTGACTGCCGTTTCCGGCGGGGCCGGGACGGATGGAAATCGGGAGCTCTTTCACGGCAGGATCGCCATGGCGGACGGCATTGGCAAAATAGAGCTGGCACTGGGGGGAGTGGACTGTGGAGCGCCCTCCGGCGGGGCCTTGAGCCTTGGGTGTGGGAACGATGTGACGCTGCTGCTGCAAAGGGAGACGGCCAACTCTTTTGCGGGGGGCGACGGCTTTGCGGGGATCTCCCTTGGAGATGGAACCACGCTGCGTATCGACTGCATCAAGCCGGACGACGGAGGCCGGACGCCTGCCGGAACACTCACCGCCACCGGGTCCGGCGGCGGCGCGGGGATCGGGCGGGACAGCGGCGGCACCCGGGACCGGAGCAGCCGCATCCTGATCCGCGGCGGCGTGGTGACAGCCAGCGGAGAGGGCGGCGGTGCAGGGATCGGAGCGGGAAAGCGCGGAGCCATAGGAGAGATCTCTATTCTGGGCGGCACGGTGGCCGCCACCGGGGTTGGCGGCGGCGCGGGAATCGGCGGTGCGCTGGGCGCACCGGCGGGGGATATCAACATCCGCGGCGGCACGGTGACCGCTATGGCCGGGTATCACGCGGCGGCTATCGGAGCCGGTATCCAGGGGGCCTGCGGCGATATCCGAATTACCGGCACTGCCCGCATTGTAAAGGCGCTGGGCGGTGATCCCGGCGCAGATATCGGGGCCTGTCTTTTTGGGAGCTGCGGCAAAGTCCTGATATCGGGCGGTGCGGATATCGGGCGCGCCAGGCTTCGGACGCGGTCGGGCATTCCCCTGCAGATCGGGGAGGATACCCTGACGCTGCCCCAGTTTTGCCTCTCTTCCGGAGATCTGCAGCTTGACAGGCTGAATGTGTTGACCCGGGAGGCCGCCCGGGCGGCCTCTTCCGTAATCGATACCGCCCGCCGTCAGGTGACCCAGATCCAGACGGCCTACGGCGCCCTGTATGCCCGGCTGGGACACAGCTATGGCGGCTATTACAGTGCCCGGCGATACGCCGGCAAGGCGGCGTGGCCGGTGCGGGATATCTCAGCGGCCAGCGCACTGTTGCGTGATATGAGAAGCGATATCCCCCTCCGGACCGACCAGCTCCACGCCCACAGCAGACAGGGGGTGGAGGAGGTGCGGCAGCTGCTGCAGTGACGGTGCCCGGCCTGGCGGGCATTGAAAACGGAGACAGGTTTTCCTGTCTCCGTTTTTGATGTCTTTACTTCAAACCGGGCGTTCGTGCCGGGCAAAAGCGGCCCGGTCAATTGCCGGGAATGTCCCCCACACCGTTTAAAATGAATCTGGGGCGGTAGGGATACTGCCCGCACGTCTCCCGCGTGGATACGCCGGAGAGCACCAGAACGGTGTCGAGCCCCGTCTCGATGCCGGCGATGATGTCCGTGTCCATCCGGTCGCCGATCATGACCGCGCTCTCGGAGTGGACGCCCAGCATGCGGAGGCCGGTACGCATCATCAGGGGGTTGGGCTTTCCCACAAAGTAGGCGTTTTTTCCGGTGGCAAGCTCCACCGGCGCGATCAGGGCCCGGCAGGCGGGCACAATGCCGGATTCGGACGGAGCTGTCAGGTCCGGATTGGTGCCGATCAGCCTGGCCCCGCCGCTCACCAGGCGAATGGCCTTTGTGATCTGCTCCAGATTATAGGCGGAGGACTCGCCCACCACCACATAGTCAGGGTTTACATCGTTAAAGGTGATTCCCTTGTCGTAGAGGGCGTTCATAATGCTGTGCTCGCCCACCACATAGGCGCTGCAGCCGGGGGCCTGGCTGTCCAGAAAGCAGGCGGTGGCCAGAGCGCTGGTGTAAAAGTGGGACTCGTCCACATCCAGCCCCATGCGGGCCAGCTTCTGCTGAAGCTCTTTGGGTGTGTACTGGCTGGAATTTGTCAGAAACAGGTAGTTCTTTTCCTCCTTTGTCAGCCACTTGACGAATTTTTTTACCCCCGGTAAAAGCCGGTTGCCGTGGTAGATCACGCCGTCCATATCGCAGATAAAGCCTTTTTTCTCACTTAATTGATCCATAACTCGTCTCCTGTCGGTTCAAGGGCGCCAGGGGCCCTTGTCATACGGACTGTTTGATCAAGATGTCCGCCTTTATCCGAGTATCCCATACTTTCCGGGATTTGTCAAAGAAAACCGCCGCTTTTACCCCTTAAAGTTTGTGGAGAGGCCTGTGTTGTAAAACAAATTTCCTTGGCCGGATGCTTTACCTTGACTTTGCCGGGGCGGTATGCTATACTTTTCCACGGTTAGATATCTGCTGCTCACAGAGTTTTGGAAGGGCGGCGGAACCGTTAAAATCCAGATAAGAGATGGGAGAATCACCATGGAAAGAATCAAGACCCTTGAGACCCGTAGCCTGTGTGAGAGTGCCAGGAAGGGTGGCTGCGGCGAGTGCCAGACCTCCTGCCAGTCCGCCTGCAAAACCAGCTGCGGCGTGGCGAATCAGAAGTGCGAGAATAAGTAAGACCGAAAAGCGCCGCTTGAAAGCGGCGCTTTTTCAACCCCTTGCGGATGGGAGGATTTATGGTACATCAATATCAGTTAAACGGCTATAATATCGTGCTGGACACATGCTCCGGCGGCATTCATGTAGTGGACAATGTGGCCTACGACGTGATTGCCCTGTTTGAGGACCACAGTCCCGATGCGATCGTAAAGGAGCTGCTGAAAAAATATGCCGCCCGGGACGATGTGACGGAGGCGGAGCTGCGGCAGTGCATCGCCGATGTACAGAGCCTGAAGGACGGCGGCAGGCTCTTCACGCCGGACACCTTTGCGGATCTTGCGGGGACATTTAAGGAGCGTTCCGGCGACGTGGTAAAGGCCCTGTGCCTTCACGTGGCCCATACCTGCAATTTAAACTGTGCCTACTGCTTTGCAAGCCAGGGCAAGTATCACGGGCCGGAAAACGGCCGCGGGGAGCGGGCCCTCATGGATTTTGAAACCGGAAAGCGGGCGCTGGACTTTTTGATCGAACACTCCGGCAGCCGCACCAACCTGGAGGTGGACTTCTTCGGCGGTGAGCCGCTGATGAACTGGCAGGTGGTGAAGGATCTGGTGGCCTACGCCCGGACCCGGGAGGAGCCCTGCCACAAGCGCTTCCGCTTTACCCTCACCACCAACGGCATGCTGGTGGACGACGACGTGATTGACTTTGCCAACCGGGAGATGGACAACGTGGTGATGAGCCTGGACGGGCGCAGAGAGATCCACGACCGCCTTCGGGTGGACTACGCGGGAAAGGGCAGCTACGACCGCATTGTGCCCAAATTCCAGCGGTTTGCGGCGGCCCGGGGAGAGAGGGGCTATTATATCCGGGGCACCTTCACCCACGCCAACCCGGATTTTACAAAGGACCTCTTCCACATGGCGGACGATTTGGGCTTCACTCAGCTGAGCATGGAGCCTGTGGTCTGCGCCCCCGGTGACCCGGCGGAGCTGACGGCGGAAGACCTGGAGACAGTGAAGGAGCAGTACGAGCTTCTGGCAGAGGACATGCTTCGCCGGGAGCGTGCGGGAAAGCCCATCACCTTTTACCACTACATGCTGGATTTGGAGGGGGGGCCCTGCGTCTATAAGCGCATCTCCGGCTGCGGCTCCGGTACGGAGTACATGGCGGTGACACCCTGGGGGGACCTGTACCCCTGCCACCAGTTTGTGGGGGAGGAGGCCTATAAGCTTGGGGACATCTGGAACGGTGTGACCAACACGGCGCTGCGGGGGAAGTTTCGGGCCTGCAACGCCTATGCCCGCCCCGCCTGCAAGGACTGCTGGGCTAGGCTCTACTGCTCCGGCGGTTGCGCCGCCAACGCATACCACGCCTCCGGCTCCATTCGGGGCGTCTACGAGGCGGGATGCCAGCTCTTCCGCAAGCGGATGGAGTGCGCCATTATGATGAAGGCGGCGGAGGCCCTTGCGCCCGCCGCCGGCGGGGAGCGCTGAATGGACACGCCCATTGCGGATTTCGTCCGGGCATACCGGGATTCCGGCGTCAGCCGCCTGCACATGCCCGGCCACAAGGGGCGGGACTTTCTGGGCTGCGAGGGGCTGGACATCACGGAGGTCCGCGGCGCGGACGCGCTGTATGAGGCGGAGGGCATCATCGCCCAAAGCGAGGCCAACGCCGGGGCGCTGTTCGGCTCCGCCGGGACGTTTTACGCCGCCGGGGGCTCCAGCCAGTGCGTCCGGGCCATGCTGTATCTGGCGCTGACGGGCCGGCCCCGGGGCAGCCCACCGGTGATTCTGGCGGGGCGAAACGCCCACAAGGCCTTTCTCTACGCGGCGGCGCTGCTGGATTTTGAGCCCCGCTGGCTGTGGCCGGAGGAGAGCGGCTCCCTCTGCGCCTGTCCCGTCTCCCCCCAGGGGCTGGACCGGGCTCTGGCAGCCATGCCCGCGCCCCCTGCCGCGGTGTATCTCACCAGTCCCGACTATCTGGGGGGAACGGCGGAGATCGCCGCCCTGGCGGAGGTCTGCCACGCCCGGGGCACAGTTCTGGCGGTGGACAACGCCCACGGGGCGTACCTCCGCTTCCTCACCCCGCCGGCCCACCCGCTGGATCTGGGGGCGGATCTCTGCTGTGACTCCGCCCACAAGACGCTGCCGGTGCTTACCGGCGGGGCGTATTTCCATATTGGAAAAGACGCTCCGGCGGGATTTGCGGAAAATGCCAGGGCCGCTCTGGCCCTGTTTGGCTCCACCAGCCCCTCCTATCTGACGCTGGCCTCCCTGGATCTCTGCAACGGCTATCTGGCGGGGGACTACGCCGCACGTCTTGCGGAGACGGTGGAGCGCCTGGCGGCGCTGCGGGCGGCGCTGACGGCGGCGGGCTGGGCGGTGGCCGCCTCGGACCCCCTGCGGCTCACTCTGGACGCCGCCTCCTCCGGCGATACCGGCACCGGCCTGGCGGAGCGGCTGCGGCAGGGCGGTGTGGAGTGCGAGAACGCCGACCGGGAGCATCTGGTGCTGATGGCCACGCCGGAGAACAGCGGGGAGGATTTGGAGCGGATCCGTCTGGCCCTGGGCCAAAATGACCGCCCGGCCCTTCCGCGGCCCGTCCTGCCCCAGGCCAGGGGGGAGCGGGTGCTGTCTGTGCGGCAGGCCCTGTTTGCCCCCCATGAGCGGATTCCGGCGGCGGCGGCTCTGGGCCGCGTCTGCGCCGCCCCCACCGTGGCGTGCCCGCCGGCCATCCCCATCGCCGTGTCCGGCGAGCGGATTGGCAGGGAGGCTCTGGCGCTGCTGGAACACTACGGCGTGGAGACGGTGGATGTGGTGCGGAATTGATAGCAGGACGGTCCGGCGGCTTCGGGCCAGCGAAAACGCAGAGACGAAGACGCCGGATAAATTGCGCGCTGCGCTGTCCCACAGGCTGGATGATGTTGCCGAATATAGAGACGATACGCAAAGGCCGCCGTTTTCAAAACGGCGGCCTTAAAAAACCGATCAGCGCCAGCAGGGCGAAATGGGCGGGGTAGAAGAGGTACATGAACCGCTGAAAGCCCTTTCCGGCGCCGCCCTTTTCCCCGGTGTAGGCCAGGGTGACCAGCATGCCGAGGTAGTTGCCCGCTACGTTCAGCATGCAGTTGCGGACGGCCCCGGCGGAGAAGTCCGTCACCATCCACTGCACCAGCCCCCAGCGGGACAGCGCCACCGCCGGAATGAACAGCAGCGCCCGCCGGTATCGGGGCAGGTTTCGGGTGAGGTAGAAGACGAAGATCAGCAGGATATACCCCCGGCTGCCCTCCGTGGAGAGGAGCCGGGCCAGGACCGTGGCGGCGGCGCCCGCCAGAAGTCCGGATACGGGGTGTCCCCGTTCCGCCAGCTGCCGGTATACCGCCAGGGCTGCCAGTCCCAGGGCCATGGTAAAGAGGATGTTCAGCCCCGTGTCCGTCCAGCGCCAGTCCGCCGCGATGCCGTAGAGGCGGCTTACGGCCAGATCGAACAGGGCGTAGGGAATCTGTGCGGTCACCGCCGTCAGCAGCAGGCGGCGGAGATAGCGTCCCACGTCGTGGGTGCGGCAAAAGCCCTGGGCGATGCAGAAGAGAAACACCGGTGCGGCCAGGCGGCCGATAAACATCAGGTAGAAGGTGAATTCCTCCAGCAGCCAGTCCGCCAGGGCGGTCTGGCCGCCCTGATAGAGCCGGTCCGCCAGCGGGGCCAGCAGACTGGGGAGAGGGAAGATGCGTACAACATGGTCAAATACCATGCAGCACGCGGCGAAGATTTTCAGCTGTCTGTAATTCATGGGTTCGCCTCCTTACAGGAAGAGCATAGCGCCAAAATCTTACAAACAACTCGACAAAAATCTTACGGCTTTCTTAAAAATATCAGCCCCGCCCGCCGGCGTTGGTGGTGTCCTTCAGCAGCACGTCGTGGGCGCCGCCCTCCACGATGGAGACGGAGCTCACCAGCGTCAGCTTGGCCTTCTCCCGCAGCTCCGGAATGGTCAGCGCGCCGCAGTTGCACATGGTGGAGCGGATTTTCGCCAGGGTGGTGGCCATGCCGTCCGCCAGGGCGCCGGCATAGGGTACATAGGAG
>CATNDT010000019.1:14768-26548 GCA_950097035.1 uncultured Oscillibacter sp. | reverse complement strand
AGCGCCTTTTCAAGTGAGCCGCCATTTACGCCGATGCGGATGGGAATGCTCTTTTGACGGCACAGCTCTGCCACCGCCTTCACCCGGTCCTCTCCGCCGATATTACCCGGGTTGATGCGAATGGCGTCTATCCCCCGCTCCGCGCACATCAGTGCGTATTGATAGTTAAAGTGGATATCCGCCACCAGAGGAATGTGGATATTTTCCTTAAGCTTGTCCACCGCCTCTGCAGCCGCCAGATCCGGAATCGCCACCCGGATGATCTCGCACCCGGCCCGCTCCAGCGCCAGGATCTGTGCCGTTGTGGCGGCAATGTCTTCCGTCTTTGTATTGCACATGGATTGAATGCTCACCGGTGCGCCGCCCCCCACCGGGACCGTGCCGACCATCAGCCGTTTTGTCATAACGCCGCCTCTTCTCTCAAAAGTCCGTAAACACAGCTGTCCAGAAGACACCTCTCCGGCGGCCGACCCAAGGGCTTATATACGCTGCTGCGCAGTATCCCCTCCAGCGTAAACCCCACCTTTTCCAAAACCCGCCGGGAGCCCGCATTCTGGGCATAGGGCTCCGCATAGATACGGACAATATCCAGGGCTTGAAAGCCCTCCCTGCAAATCTCCCGCACGGCGGCCGTCATAATCCCCTGCCGCCAAAAGGGCCGGCCCAGCCAATATCCAAGCTCCGCGCTTCGGCAGTATACATCATTTCCCGGGAAAAGGCCGATACTGCCTACCGCCTCCCCGCTTACCACAATGGCCCTGCACAGCTGGCCATGCCCCTCCAGCTCTACACAGGAGTTTACATAACATTCTGCATCCGTCAGTGTATAGGGATGCGGAAAGGCATCCCGCAGATTTTTTGCCACCGCCAAATCGTTAGCATAGGGCACGATCACGGCGGCATCAGAAGCTTTCCAGGGTCTAACTGTAAAGTCCATTCACTTTTCTCCTGTTGAAAAACCAATGTTCTGGCGGTCTTTCAGCTGTTTCATCTGAAATTTGCCGCTTTCACTGAAACAGCTTGAACACGTCCTGAAAGGTCACCAGCAGCATAAAGCCCATCAATACCACAAAGCCGGCCGTGTTGACAGCGGCCTGATACCGCTCCGGAATCTTCCGCCTGAACAGGGCGAGGACTGCGGTGTCTATCAGCAGGAAAAACACCCGTCCGCCGTCCAGCGCAGGAATCGGCAGCATATTCATCACCGCCAGATTGATGGCAATAAGGGCTGCAAAATAGAAGATCTGTGTCCAGGCGTCCTCGCTGGTCTCTGCCTGGTCGCCCATTTCCGTAATGGTGGATACGATCCCCACGGGACCGCTAAGCTCCTGAACAGAAGCACCCCCGGTGAAAAGCTGCACCAGGCTGAACCGCACCAGCTGCACAAAATCCAGAGCTGTGTTCCAGGTATATTTCAATTTGTTTCCAAGTGTCGCCTCCTCCACGTAGCGGCCCACATATAGACCAAAGCCCTGGTATGTGGTGCCGTCCTGCGCGGTATAGGTTTGCCGCCGAAGCCCCTGCACGGTATGGCGCTCTCCATTCTCCCGCAGGACCTCGATATCCACATCTCCCTTGGCGTAGCTCAAAAACAAACTGGCATCTCCCGCCAGATACGCCCGGTAGCCGTTGACTTTGTAGATGCGGTCTCCGGGCATGAGCCCCTCCTCACCCTGATAGGGAAATTCCGGCGCCAGCGCTGTAATCTGGTCTGTGAAAAAGGATCCGGCACCAGCATACAGCACCAGCAGGATAACCACGCCGGCGATAAAGTTCATCAGCGCTCCGGCAGACAGAATCAGCAGTTTTTTCCAGAAGCCCTGGCGGACAAAGGATCGGGCATCTCCGGTGTCCTCATCCTCGCCCTCCATGGCGCAAAAGCCGCCGATGGGCAGTACCCGGAGGGAATACCGGGTCTCTCCCCGCTCCCCGCTCCATAAAGCGGGACCCATACCGATGGAAAACTCGTTGACTCTTACCCCGCAGAGCTTTGCCGTGAGAAAGTGGCCCAGCTCATGGACAGCCACCAGCACACCGAAAATTAAAATTGCCGCCAGAACATACACTAGCTTCATGGAAATTGCTCCTCGTTTACTGTTACTGTGAATTCACCACGATCTCGCGAGCCTCGCGGTCTGCCGCCAGAATCTCCTCCAATGTGGGATGGGCCGCCACCGGGAGCGCCGCCATGGCCTGGCTGGTCTTTTGGAAGATATCGTAAAACCCGATCTTTCCCCTTAAAAACAGCCGAACGGCCTCCTCATTGGCGGCATTCAGTACGGCACAGGCGGTGCCGCCTTCAGCCGCGGCGCGCTCAGCCAAACCCAGGCAGGGAAAAGTCTCCCGATCCGGCCGGGCAAAGGTCAGAGGCGGACAAGTTAAAAGATCCAGCGGTTCCGCCACATTTTCCCCGCGATTGGGATAGGTCATGGCATAGCGGATGGGCAGGCGCATGTCCGGCGTCCCCAACTGCGCCAGCACTGCGCCGTCCTGAAATTCCACCAGGGAGTGGACAATACTCTGGCGGTGAATCACCACGTCCACCTGCTCCAACGGCAGGCGGTAGAGCCGCATGGCCTCAATGACCTCCAGCCCCTTGTTCATCAGTGTGGCGCAGTCCACGGTGATTTTGGGCCCCATTTTCCAGTTGGGGTGCTTCAGGGCGTCGGCCCGTGTCTTTTTTCCCACATCCTCCGCCTGCATGCCGTAAAACGGCCCGCCGGAGCAGGTCAGAATCAACCGCCTGATCTCCCGCCGGTCTGCACAGCCCTGCACGCACTGAAAGATGGCGGAGTGCTCTGAGTCCACGGGGATAATCTCCGCTCCGCTCCGCTCCGCCGCATCCACCACCAGCTCTCCGGCACAGACCAGCGTCTCCTTGTTTGCCAGGGCAATGCGCTTCCCCGCTCCAATGGCGGCAAGGGTAGGCCTCAGTCCCACCATACCCACCACGGCGGTAACCACTGTATCCGCCTCAGGTGCTGTCGCCGCCTCCTCCAGGGCGGCTGCGCCGCCCAACACCTTCGTCTCGGTGTCGGACAGGCGGAGGGCCAGATCTTTTGCGGCCTTCTCATCCGCCATCACCGCCAGGCGGGGGCGAAATTTCCGGACCTGTTCCTCCGCTAGGTCTACACCGGTGTTGGCGGTGATGACCGCTACCCGAAGCCCCAGCTGCTCCGCCACATCCAGGGTCTGCCTGCCGATGGAGCCGGTGGAGCCCAGTACTGCTATTGTATTCGTCATAAGCTCATCCTACTTCAAAAAGCTGAAAAGAGTGTTAAAATAATCTCCACCACTGGGGTCACAAACAATACGCTGTCAAACCGGTCCAAAACGCCGCCGTGCTCCAGAAAGAGGCGGCCATAGTCCTTAATGCCAAATTCCCGTTTGATCAGAGAAAAGCTGAGATCGCCAATCTGGGCCACCACGCCGCACAACAGTGCCAACAGCACCATGGGGCCGCCGCCGATGCCGCCGCCAAACCAGCGGTCCATCACACAGGCAAAGAGCAGCCCGCAGACCACATTGCCCAAAAGGCCGCCGACAGAGCCCTCCACCGTCTTTTTAGGGCTGACCTTGGGGGCCAGCTTGTGCTTGCCCAGCGTGAGCCCCGCAAAATACGCAAAGGTATCGCAGGCAAAGCTCAATATAAACGGCAGCAACAGATACGCCCGGTGAATGCCGGACGCTTCCAGCCGGAGAAAGGCGGAGAAGGAATACCCGATGGCCATCCCGCCGAAAGACGCCGCCATGATCTGCTGAAACTTTACCGCACCGCCTTTACAGATGGCATATCCGAAAAAGACCACCACGTCCAGTAAAAAGAGGAGGGCGATGGCCTCCGGGCGCTCATAGTACCAGGTCACGGTAAAAACCGAAAAAACGGCGCTCATACCTACCAGCTCGCTCCGCTTCACACCGCTGACGCACTGCTGCAGCTCCATACCGCCAACGCCGGCTAAAACGCAAAGTGCCGCCATCATTACAATACTTGGCGCCCACAGCACCACATAGACCAGCACCGGTATGCCTGCCACGGCCACCAGGATCCTTGATTTCATAGAATCGCTGCCCTTTCTCTGCTATTTCACCCCGCCAAAGCGGCGGTCCCGCTCCTGATAGGCGGCAATGGCCCGCTCCAGCTCCGTTTCGTCAAAGTCCGGCCAGAGCGTGTCTGTATAGTAGAACTCCGAATAGGCGCACTGCCACAGGAGAAAGTTGCTCAGCCTCTGTTCACCGCTGGGCCGGATGATCAGTTCCGGGTCCGGGATCCCAGCAGAGTCCAGATAGCCGGAAAACAGCGCCTCATCCAGCTCCTCCGGCCTCCTCTCTCCTGCCGTACAGTCCGCGGCAAAGCGCCGGACCGCACGGAGAATCTCGTCCCGTCCACCGTAATTCAGGCAGACGTTGGCCTGAAAGTCATCTTTGGACAGGTGCTCTGTGATCTCGTCCGTCTCCCGGGCCAGAGCCCGCAGCTCCGGAGAGATCGGCGTCATATCGCCAAAGAAGTGGAGGCGGATATGGTCCCGTTCCATAGTGTCCACAGCTTCCAGCAGATATCTTTTTAAAAGGGCCATAATGGCCCTCACCTCGTCTGCCGAGCGCCTCCAATTCTCTGTTGAGAAGGCATAGACCGTCAAATATTTCACGCCGATATTTTTGCAGTGTGTGGCAATCCGCCGGAAGGTCTCGGCGCCGGCCTTGTGCCCTGCGGTGCGGGGCAGCCCCCGCCGGGTGGCCCAGCGGCCGTTGCCGTCCATGATAATGGCAATATGCTCCGGTACATTCCCACCGGGTCTGTCTGGGCCCAGAGGAGCGGACCCAGACTGACGGGGCGGCGTAAGCCGCCCCGCATTATTTCTCAATGCATCAGCCATCAAACCGCCATCAATTCCTTTTCTTTCTTGTTCAGCAGGTCATCCAGCTTTTTGCAGCTGTCATCAGTGAGCTTTTGCAGATCCTTTTCCACCATCTTCAGCTCATCCTCGGTGATCTCAGACTTTTTCTCCTGCTTTTTGAAGTTGTCCATGGCGTCCCGCCGGATATTGCGGACCGCCACCTTGCCCCCCTCGGCGTACTTGTGGATCTGTTTAACCAGCTCCTTACGACGCTCCTCGGTCAGCTGCGGGAAAGAGAGCCGGATGGCCTTGCCGTCATTCTGCGGATTGATGCCCAGGTCCGAATTCTGAATCGCTTTTTCAATGGCCTTCAGCGCGGTGCCGTCCCACGGTGTAATGAGCAATGTCCGGGGATCAGGAGAGGCTACGGCTGCAATCTGCTGGATAGGCGTTGGACTGCCGTAATAGTCCACCATAATGCGGTCCAGCACGGAGGCGTTGGCACGGCCTGCCCGCACAGAGGCAAAGTCGGCAGCTACAGAGTCGATGCTCTTTTGCATCTTTTCTTCGTAAACCTTGTATTCGTCCTTCAGCATGATGAAGTCCTTCCTTTCAAAATATATCTGAGAAATAGCTTACTCTTTTACAATGGTACCCACATTCTCCCCACACAGAGCGCGAATGATATTGTTCGGATCCTTCAGAGCGAAGAGGAGCACGGGGATGTGATTGTCCATAGAAAGCGATGTAGCGGTGGTGTCCATCACCATCAGGTGCTGAGCCAGCACCTCGTCGTAACTGATGGTATCGTATTTGACTGCGCTTGGGTCCTTTACCGGGTCAGCACTGTACACGCCGTCCACATTTTTGGCCAAAAGGATCACGTCGGCATTGATCTCCGCCGCCCGCAGGACCGCGGCGGTATCTGTTGAAAAATAGGGATTGCCGGTGCCCGCTCCAAAGATGACCACCCGCCCCTTCTCCAGGTGCCGGATGGCCCGGGAACGGATGTACGGCTCAGCGATGGCCCGCATTTCAATGGCAGTCTGTACCCGGACGGGGATGCCCTTTTGCTCACACACATCGGCCACGGCAAGACAGTTCATAACTGTCGCCAGCATGCCCATATGGTCTGCCCGCGTGCGCTCCATCTTTCCGCCGCTGTTCTTGGCCCCCCGCCAAAAGTTGCCGCCGCCGACCACCAGTCCCACCTGAACGCCCATATCCAGGCACTCCTTGATGGTGTCGCAGACGCTGCCGATCATCTCAAAGTCCAGTCCGGAGCCTTTGCCGCCGGCCAAGGCCTCGCCGCTGATTTTCAGCAGGACCCGCCGGTAAACAGGTTTTGCCATAGAGGACCCTCCATTCTTATCTTGTTGTAACGCTATAACGAATAAGGCTTTACGGTATATTGTGTTTATTGTAACTTATTTTTCCTGTTTTGCATAGGGGGTAGACAAAGATTTTCACGAAAAAAGAGCGGCTTTCACCGCTCCTCTCTCCTTAATGACAGATAACTGGATCTCTTATTCCCGCAGTTCCCCTGTAAAAAGCGCAGGATGCTATTGCCGGCACGCCGTGTTCAGGCGCTGGATCAGCGCCTCTCTTCCTGTGCCCTTTTCTGCGGAAAAGGGCACCAGCGGCGTCTCATCTCCCAGCTTCAGCGTCTCCTGAATCAGGGCCAGGGCCGGCTCCACCTGGCTGCGCTTCAGCTTATCCAGTTTGTTGGCCACCACGATCTCCGGGCAGCCCGTCTCCTGAAACCAGGTATGCATGGTCAAGTCGTTCTCCGTTGGCTTATGGCGGATATCCACGATCAAAACGCCGGTGGTGAGCAGCCCCCCCTCGTCCTGAAAATAGCTCTCCATCAGCCTTCCCCAGCGCTCCTTCTCCGCCTTGGAAACCTTGGCGTAGCCGTATCCCGGCAGGTCCACCAGATATGCCCCCCGGTCCACTAAAAAATAATTGATCTGCGTGGTTTTTCCCGGAGAAGCACCCACATAGGCCAGGTTCTTCCGTTCCACCAGGCGGTTGATCACCGAGGACTTGCCCACATTGGACCGGCCCGCAAAGGCAAACTGGGGCAGGCCGTCCCGCAGAAAGTCGGCCTGTTTGGCAGCGGAGCGCACAAACTCCACCCTGGAAAAATTCAATGGCATATTCTTCTCCTCACTGGCGCAGAGCCGTGTCCTGTACCCCCTCCCGTCCCACGGGTATGAAGGACGCCACGCGGCCGGCCACCTCCTCCCGCACGGAGTCCGTCTCCGGACAGAGGGCCGCGATGAATACCTGATCTACCGTCTCCACCGGAACAAACCGCAATGCAGCGCGCACCGACTGGTCAATCTCCTCCAGGTCCCGAACATTATCCTTAGGGATCAGTACTGTGCCAATGCCGTTTCGCAACGCGGCCATGGTCTTCTCCTTCAGCCCGCCGATGGGCAGAACCCTGCCCCGCAGCGTCACCTCTCCGGTCATGGCAATACCGGCCTTTACCTTTCGCGCCGTCAGGGCAGACAGCATGGCGGTAGTAACGGCAATGCCGGCAGAGGGGCCGTCCTTGGGCGTTGCCCCCTCCGGGAAGTGGACATGGATATCCCGCTCTTTCCAAAAGTCGTTCTCAATGCCCAGTGTCGCAGCCCGGCTCCGCAGACAGCTCAAAGCCGCCTGGGCAGACTCCTTCATCACATCGCCCAGATTTCCGGTGAGCTCCAGCTTGCCGGAACCTGCCATCACGTTTACCTCAACCTCCAGAATCTCACCGCCGCTCTCCGTCCATGCAAGGCCGTTCACCACGCCGATCTCCTCCCGATCGGTGTGCAGGGCCGGGGGATAGGGCTGGCAGTCCAACAGCTTTGGCAGCTCATTTTCTGTAATGCTAATTCGCTTTACATCACCTTGCAGCAAGCGCATATCCGCCTTTCTGCAAATAGCTGCAAGTCGCCGCTCCAACTTACGAACGCCGGCCTCCCGGGTGTAATCCCGGATAATGGCCCGCAGCACATCGTCGCTTACCCGCAGCACCCCGCGCTTAATGCCATGCTCCGCCATCTGCTTTGGAAGCAGGTGCCGCCGGGCAATCTGCACCTTTTCCTCGTCTGTGTAACTGGAGAGGCGAACGACTTCCATCCGGTCCAGCAGAGGGCGGGGGATCGTGTCTGTCGTATTGGCGGTGGTGATGAACATGACCCTGCTCAAGTCCACAGGGATCTCCAAAAAGTGATCCCGAAAGGCATGATTCTGTTCGCTGTCCAGCACCTCCAACAGCGCCGCCGCCGGGTCTCCCCGATAGTCGCTGCCCAGCTTGTCGATCTCATCCAGCAGCAGCAGCGGATTCATAGAGCCTCCCCGGCTGATAGCTTCAATAATACGGCCAGGCATGGAGCCTATGTAGGTCTTTCGGTGGCCACGGATATCGGCCTCATCCCGAACGCCGCCCAGGCTCAAGCGGGCCAGCTTTCGGTTCAGAGCCTTGGCAATGGAGATGGCAATAGAGGTTTTGCCCACGCCCGGTGGCCCCACCAGACAGATGATCTGCCCCTTCCCCTCCGGATTGATCTGCCGAACGGCAATCGTCTCTAGAATGCGCTCCTTTACCTTTTCCAGGCCAAAGTGGTCCTTTTCCAGTACCTTGCGGGCGGCATCTACACTGATACGTTCCCGGGTAAAGACATTCCATGGCATCTCCAGGCACACATCCAGATAGTTCCGGATCACGGCGGATTCTGCGCTGGTATAGGGCTGCTTTGAAAGCTTGTTGACCTCTTTTAACAGGTGCTTTTCCGCGTCTTCCCCCAGCTCCAGAGCCACGATTCGCTGGCGGTAGGTCTCGATCTCGTCATCATCCTCTCCCTCGCCCAGTTCGTTTTGCAAAACGCGAATCTGTGTCCTCAAAATCTGGTCCCGCTGGGTGCGGACCAACTGGTCCCGGACCTTGCCCTCCATCTCGTGCTCAAACCCCAAAACATCGCACTCCCGGGCTAAAAAGCCGTTCAGCTTCCGCAGCCGGACATAAGGGGCAAGCTCTTCCAGAATCTCCTGCTTGTCGGTATAGCGCAGATTTACATTTTGAGCGATGAAATCCGCCAGATAGCCGGGGTCCTGACTGTCCATCACCGTGGAGAGAATCTCTTCCGGCAAACTGTTTACCAGCTCCGCATACTCACCGAAGAGGTTGTACGTCTGGCGCAGCAGGGCTTCGGTCCGCGGCGTCCGCCGGGCAGGGTCTGCGGTGGACGGCTCGTCGATGGCCTCAACATTTGCCTGAAGATAAGGCTCTGTCTGCCACAGCCGCCGCAGGCGCGCCCGCTGCCGCCCCTCCACCATCACACGGACGGCCCGGGCCGACAGGCGCAGGATCTGGCGGATATGGGACACTGTGCCGATCTCATAGAGGTCATTCTCACCCGGCACATCCACACCGGCCTCCCGCTGTGTGACCAGAAAAATATCCTGATCCGCCTCCATGGCCCGCTCCAGCGCGGCAATAGAGATGCGGCGCTCTACGTCAAACGTCAGATTCATATGTGGAAAAACCGTCAGCCCCCGAAGGGCCAAAACGGGGATATTCATGGTGATCGATTCCATACAGGATCTCCTTTCAGGGGAATGAAAAAGCGGAGGGGGCGCATGGCGTCCCCTCCCTGCTGCCTCAAGACGCCGGCCTAGGGGCGGAGCTGCCGGATTTCGGTTTTTCGCCCTTGCCGGTGTTCAATTTCACAGAATAGTTGATTTTGTTGGCATCCCGGGTCAATACCGGTTCGCCCAAGCCATCTACGCAGTCTTTTGTAATCACAGCTCTGACAATGGTGGGATCAGAGGGAATATCATACATAATCTGGTTTAAAAGCCCCTCCATCACCGCCCGCAGTCCACGGGCGCCGATATTCCGCTCAATGGCCTTATCAGCAATCGCCTCCAGCGCCTCAGGCTCAAAGACCAGATCCACCTCATCATATTCCATCAGTTTTTTATACTGCTTTACCAGCGCATTTTTGGGCTCTGTTAAAATCCGCACCAGATCCTCCCGTTTCAGCGCGTTCAGCGGCGCGATAACCGGCAGGCGGCCCACCAGCTCCGGAATAATGCCAAATTTTAAAATATCATGGGGCTGAACCTCGTGGAGGATTCTGTCCAGGTTCTTGTCCTTTTTGCCCTGTATATTGGCGCCAAAGCCAATGCTCTTCTGGTCCAGCCGCTTTTCAATG
This sequence comes from uncultured Oscillibacter sp., assembly GCA_950097035.1. GTDB lineage: Bacteria > Bacillota > Clostridia > Oscillospirales > Oscillospiraceae > Oscillibacter. The sequence goes on along the minus strand of CATNDT010000019.1, from coordinate 16,503 downwards.
ATCTTATCCAGCCCTTCAAAGGCGCCGCCACAGATAAAGAGGATGTTTTTTGTGTTCACCTGAATAAATTCCTGGTGGGGGTGCTTGCGCCCTCCCTGAGGCGGCACGTTGGCCACTGTCCCCTCCACGATCTTTAAAAGCGCCTGCTGCACCCCTTCGCCGGACACATCCCGGGTAATGGAGGTATTCTCGCTCTTGCGGGAGATCTTGTCAATCTCATCCACATAGATGATTCCGTGCTCGGCCCGCTCCACATCAAAATCCGCAGCCTGTAAAAGGCGCAAAAGAATATTTTCCACATCATCGCCCACATAACCGGCTTCGGTAAGTGTGGTGGCGTCGGCAATGGCAAAGGGGACCTTTAAGATTCGAGCCAGGGTCTGGGCAAACAGCGTTTTACCCGAGCCGGTGGGACCCAGCATCAGAATATTGCTCTTTTGCAGCTCCACATCCTCATCGCCGCCAAAAAAAATGCGCTTATAGTGGTTGTATACCGCAACGGACAGCGCCACCTTCGCCTCATCCTGGCCAACAACGTATTGATCCAGCACCTCTTTGATCTCCCTGGGGGTTGGAAGCTGGTCGGGAATATCCTCCAGAGGGTTGGAGTCCAAATCGTCAAAGCCGTCGTTTAAAATACTCATGCACAGCTGAACACACTCGTCACAGATCCGCACACCGGGCCCCTGGATCATACGGTGCACCTGCTGTTCATGCTTTCCGCAAAAAGAACATCGCAGTGTTTTCTTGCCTTCGTCGCTCATGGTAACCTCCACGCGCCGTTGGGCGCTTCAATACAAACTAAGAACCTCCGCCGCATGGCGGTCTTACCTTTTTTCACGCCTTCCGGCACACTCTCCGCCGGAAAACCGGCGGTCCTTACTTCTGTGCCGGCATAACCTTATCCACCAGACCGAATTCCAGGGCCTCCTCCGCGCTCATAAAATTGTCGCGCTCACAGGCAGCGGTGACCTCTTCCACAGAGCGGCCCGTGTTTTCCGCCAGAATGCGGTTCATCCGCTTTTTAATCGTCTCCAGCCGCTTCAGGTGGATCGCCATATCGGTAATCTGACCCTGGGTACCGGCGGAGGGCTGGTGGATCATGATCTCAGAGTTGGGCAGGGCGAACCGCTTGTCCTTTGTACCGGAGGACAGCAAAAACGCGCCCATGCTGGCGGCCATACCCACGCAAATAGTAGACACATCACATTTGACATACTGCATCGTATCATAGATAGCCATGCCGTCTGTCACAGAGCCGCCGGGGCTGTTGATATAGAACTGGATCTCCTTATCCGGGTCCTTTGCCTCCAGAAACAGCATCTGCGCCACCACAAGGCTTGCGGTGGTGGCGTTGACCTCCTCACCCAAAAAGATGATGCGGTCCTCCAGCAGGCGGGAGAAGATATCATAAGACCGCTCTCCCCGGCTGGTCTGCTCAACTACATAGGGGACTAAACTCATCGTAGAAAACCTCCGATCTTTTGTGGGGCCTCTCACGGCCACGCCGGAATCCGCCCAATAAACCATTCTCCCATGATACCACAAGCACCATGGGAGAATATGTCGAATCAATGAACAATTCCAGAATCCCTTCCGGCAGACCATGGAACCTGCCCGGAATAAGGGGCACCCGGCGACTGTTACTCCTCTTCTTTTACGGCCTTTTTGGTGCTTTTCCTGGCGGCGGTCTTCTCCTCACCATCGGCGGCCTTTTTGGCAGTCTTCTTCGCTG
>CATNDT010000019.1:0-14737 GCA_950097035.1 uncultured Oscillibacter sp. | reverse complement strand
GGCAGGTTTTTCCTCCGCCTTTTTGGCAGTCTTTTTGGCGGCCTTGGGCTTTACGGCTGTGGCGCTGTCCACCACCACGGCGATGGCTTTCTGGCTGACAACCTGATCCCGGACCTGGTCTGCCTGAATGTACTTCTTCACCATCTCCAGATCCATACCGTACTGATCGGCCAGCTTCTGGTACTCAGCCTCCACTTCCTCGTCTGAGGCCTCAATGGCCTCAGACTTAATCACGGCGGCCAGGGCCAGATCCATCCGCACCTGGCGCAGGGCGGGCTCCCTGGCGTCCTCCAGAAGCTTGCTCTCACTCATGCCGGTCATCTGCATGTACTGGTCATAGGGAATTCCCTGCTGGCCGATCTGCATTTTGAAATTCTCAACAAACTGGCGGGCCTGTCCCTCTACCATGGCGTCCGGAATGTCGGCGGTGATGCCCTCGGCCACCTGCTCCATCAGCGCATCCTCAAAGGCCCGGTCGGCGGACTTCTGCCGGTCCTCGGCGATTTTTTTCTTCAAGTCGGCCTTCAGGTCCTTCAGCGTGTCAAATTCAGAGACATCTTTGGCAAACTCGTCGTCCATGGCCGGAACTTCTTTTTCTTTTACCTCATGGCACTTGACCTTAAACACCACCGCCTTGCCGGCAAGGTCGGCGTGATAGTCCTCCGGGAAGGTGATGTCGATCTCCTTCTCCTCACCGGCCTTCATACCGGCAACCTGCTCCTCAAATCCGGGGACAAAGCTGTGGGACCCCAGCTCCAGGCTGTGGTTTTCGCCCTTACCGCCGTCGAAAGGCTTGCCGTCTAAGAAGCCCTCGAAGTCGATCACAGCGGTATCGCCCTCTTTGGCCTCCCGCTCCACGGATACCAGACGGGTGTTCCGGTCGCTGAGCTGCTTGAGGCGCTCGTCCACGTCGGCGGCAGTGACCTTCACCTCTTCCTTCTCCGCGGTCAGGCCCTTGTACTCGCCCAGCGTGACCTCAGGATACACGGGGACGGTCGCCTTAAAGGTAAAGCCGTCCTGGGTGGCGTCGCCCACCAGCTCCACAGACGGGTATGCCACTACCTGCAGCTCCTGCTCCTTCACCGCCGCTTCATAGGCGTCGGGAAACGCGATATTAATGGCCTCTTCAAAAAACACCTCTGCGCCGTACATCCCCTCAATGATCTTGCGGGGAGCCTTGCCGGGACGGAAACCCGGTACGTTAATCTTTTTGCGCATCTTCTGATATGCCTTTTCAATGGCGGCCTGAAATGCCTCTGCGCCGACCTCAATGGTCAGAACGACCTGGCTCTTTTCAATTTTTTCACAGCTTTTCACACTCATGTTTGTTTACTCCTCCGTTCATCGCCGGCTGTGGGCCGGTGCGAGTATATATTCTACCAGATGAATCTTGAAATTACCAGCCCTTTTTCCACTATTTTTCCGCTAATCACAGATTTTTTTTGGTGTAAACCCCAGATAGTCAGCGGAAATCAGGGAAAATACCGTTCCGTTCCGTTCCCCCTCCATCCTGCGGCGGATGGCAGGGCCGTGGAGATGGCCGTAACAGCAGGTCCGGACGCGGTACTTTTCCAGCATGTGCAGGATCTCCGGGCACTGATACCCCTGGTACAGCGGCGGATAGTGAAGAAAGCAGAGAATCGGCCGCCCCCCTGCCGCCGCCAGAGATGTCTCCAGCCGCATGACCTCACGGTTTAAAACCTTTGCATTGTGGGGCTTCTGTTCCTCCTCCAAAAACCAGCCCCGCGTTCCGCAGATGGCATAGTCTCCGTAAAAGACGCAGCTGTTGTGGAGAATATCCAGCGTGCGGATACCCTCTTGCGCAAAAAAACGGTGGAGTTTGGCGGCGGTGGTCCACCAATAGTCATGGTTGCCCTTGATAAGATACTTTTTCCCGGGAAAGCGGTCTAAAAAGTGAAAGTCCGCCCCCGCCTCCTCCAGAGTCATGCCCCAGGAGGTGTCCCCCGCCAGCACCAGCGTGTCGTCCTCTGTCAGGACGCTTAACCCCTCCTCGATCCGGGCCACATAGTTCTCCCAGGCCGGGCCAAAAATCTCCATGGATTTATTCACCGCCAGGGAGAGGTGCAGGTCCCCGATGACGTAGAGGGCCATTGTGATCCCCTCCCTCTCTCGTTTACTTTTTGCCGTCCGGCCCACAGCCAAAGATGGATCTCCGCCCGCAACAGGGGAAGGCCGGCGCTTTGTAGCGGAATTCCTCCTTCGCCATGGCCATCCCCTCACTGTAAAAAGTTCAGAACCACACCGTCCATACCCGGCTTCTCACAGGTGAGGTCAAAGCGGCGGGCCTTGCCCTTCAGGGCCGCAAGCCGCCGGGGTACCGTCGTGCCGGTGGCGGCCTTCAGCTGATCCAGCAGCTCCACGCCGTCCCCTGCCGGAGGCTGTCCGATGGCGGTGAGCACATGGTTGCAGAACTTATAGGGGGACGCGGTGGAGACAAGCACCGTCACGGTCCCGTCCCCGGTCTCTCTTCTGTACTGCTCCATCACACTGGCGGCCACGGCGGTGTGGGTGTCGATGAGGTATCCCTTTTTCCAATACGCCCCGATGGCTTCCGCAGTGCTCTCTTCACTGCAAAAACCGCCCCAGAACGCCTCTTTCAGCGCCGCCTTGATGGTGTCTGAGACCTCGTATCTCCCGCTTTCAGACAGGGCGGCCATGTAGCTTCGCACCTCGCCGTCGTTTTCGCCTGACAGGTCGAACAGCAGCCTCTCCAAATTGCTGGAGACCAGAATATCCATGGAGGGGCTCATGGTGGTGTGGAAGGGACGGTTGCGGTCATACACGCCGGTGCGGAGAAAGTCCGTCAGCACATCGTTGCAGTTGGAGGCACAGATGAGCTTTCCAACCGGCAGACCCATCTTTCCGGCGTAGTAAGCCGCCAGAATATCCCCGAAGTTGCCGGTGGGAACGCAAAAATTCACCTTCTCCCCCATGGAGATCTTCCCGTCCCGCACCAGGTCGCAGTAGGCGGAGATATAGTACACCACCTGGGGCAGGATGCGGCCCCAGTTAATGGAGTTGGCCGAGGAGAGGAAATACCCTCGCTGCGCCAGCGTCTCCCGAATGGCGGTATCCGAGAAAATGCGCTTCACCCCGGCCTGGGCGTCGTCAAAGTTCCCCACCACGGCGCAGACACCCACGTTCTCCCCCTCCTGGGTGACCATCTGGGCCTCCTGCACGGCGGACACCCCGTCCTTGGGATAGAACACCATGATCTTCGTCCGGGCAACATCGGCAAACCCCTCCATGGCGGCCTTTCCGGTATCGCCGGAGGTGGCCACCAGGATGCACGCCGTCTTCTTCTCCCCGGTCTTGCGGAGGGCGGCTGAGAGCAGCTGGGGCAGCATCTGCAGCGCCATGTCCTTAAAGGCGGAGGTGGGTCCATGCCACAGCTCCAGACAATGGGTGGTCCTGTCCAGCGTCCGCACGGGGGCCACGGCCTCCGTGTCGAATTTGTCGGGGCCATAGGCGTTTTCCGCAAACTGCAGCAGCTCTGCCTGGCTGTAGTCCGTGAGATACAGGCCCATCACCTTTGCGGCCCGGACCTGATAGGGGGCGTCTGTCAGGCTCTTCAAAAAGGCTTCGCCAATCTGGGGGATAGTCTCCGGCGTAAGCAAGCCGCCGTCTCTGCTCAATCCCATTTTAACGGCCTCCGCCCCCTCCAGGCGGACAGCCTTGTCCCGCGTGCTGTAATACTTCATATGATCATGTCCTCACTTCCAGGAAATTCATAAGTTATATGGTTATATAAACGCATCCTCCAGGTATTCCACCCGGAGAGAGCCGTCCTTTTCCAGATAGACCTCAGCCACGTCGAACCGGACAGGCGCGTCGCTCAGCCCCCTGTGATTTAAATAAAGTGCGGCGGCGCACCGCAGGCGGTCCTGCTTGCGGCGGTCCACAAATTCCCGGGGCAGTGCGATCGCCCCGGCACCGCGGAGCTTTACCTCCACAAAGCAGACGACGCCCATCCGGTCCCGGGCCACCAGATCCAGCTCTCCGTACCGGCAGCGCCACTGGCTGGCAAGAATCCGGTATCCCCGCTGCCGTAAAAACCGGGCCGCAGCGGCCTCGCCCCGGTTTCCGGCATCCTTCGCCGCGCTCATAGCCGCCTCGCCTCCCACTTTTTTAAAAATGACCGCCGGTGGGCGGGACAGGGGCCATACTGGTCCAGCATGGCGTAGTGCAGCTTTGTGCCGTAACCCTTGTGCCGGGCGAACTGATACTGGGGATACAGCGCCTCCAGCTCGGTGGAGACATACCGGTCCCGGCTGACCTTGGCCAAAACAGAGGCCGCGGCGACAGAGGCGCTCTTTCCGTCTCCACCCACAATAGTGATGTGGGGCGCCGTGATCGCCACGCGGTTGCCATGGTCGCGGTTGCCGTCCACCAGCGTCAGTCCGGGCCTGACCGGAAGGCCGTCAATGGCCCGCTGCATAGCCAGCATCCGGGCGTTGAGGATATTCAGCTCGTCGATCTCCGCCGCCTCGGCCCGGGCCACGCTCCAGGCTGCCGCCTGGGCGGTGATGACCCCATACAGCGCCTCCCGCTTCTTCTCCGTCAGCTTTTTGGAGTCGTCGAGACCGGGTATGGCGATCTCACGCGGCAAAATCACGGCGGCGGCATACACCGGTCCCGCCAGGGGCCCCGCTCCGGCCTCATCCACCCCGCACACGGTGGAGACCCCCAAATCCCACTGCGCCCGCTCATAGGCCCAAAGGTCCATCCCTGTCACTCCTCCAGCATCTCCAGTGTAAAGCGCCCCAGCTTGCCAGCTCTGAACTCATCCAACAGGATCTTCGCCATCCGCTCCGTATCCACCTCACCGCCGGAAATCAAAAACCCCCGCTTCCGCCCCGCCGCTTCCAGCAGACGATAGCCATAGGCGATGTCGTTTTCGCCCTCCTCCCGCTCCGGCAGGCCGGAAAGCCTGTAGCCTGTCAAAAGCGCATTGGGATACCGGGCCCCCAGGTAAGCCATGAGATGGCAGCCCAGCGTCTCCACATCCAGAATATCGTCCTTCACCGCACCGGTGTAGGCCAGATTCAGTCCCACGCTCTGGTCCTCAAATTTCGGCCACAGGATTCCGGGCGTATCCAGCAGCTCCAGCCCCCTGTCAATGGGCACCCACTGTTTGCTGCGGGTAACGCCGGGGCGGTCCTCGGTCCTGGCCGTTTTGCGGCCCGCCACCCTGTTGATAAAGGTGGATTTTCCCACATTGGGGATGCCCAGGACCATCACCCGCACCACCCGGCCTGTCTGCCCCTTTTCGGCATAGGCCCGGAGCTTGTCCGCCAAAAGCTCCCGCACAGCGGCTGCAAATTTCGCCGTTCCCGCGCCGCTTTTGGCATCACACAGCAATACCGCATGGCCCTGGGCGCGAAACCAGGCGGCCCAGCTGTCGGTGGCAGGCCGGTCCGCCTGGTCCACCCGGTTCAGCACTACCAGCCGGGGCTTTCCCGCCGTCAGCTCGTCCACATCCGGGTTCCGGCTGGAGACGGGGATGCGGGCGTCCAGAATCTCGCAAACCGCGTCCACATTCCGCAGCTGCTCCGTGATCATCCGGCGGGTTTTGGTCATGTGGCCCGGGTACCACTGAATATTCACACGATCACCCCAATCCGGTGAAAATCCCGCTTTTTAGTGGCCTCATTGGGGCCGGGATAGGCCAACAGCACCGCCTTTCCGATCACATAGCGGATATCCACCGTTCCCAGATTGATATCGCGGCTGTCGGTGGAGTGGTTACGGTTGTCCCCCATGACAAAAATACTGCCATCCGGCACTGTCAGGGGGAAGGACGTGCCCTCCGCCAGAAAAGTCAGCTCATTGATATAGTCCTCCCGCAAAACCTCGCCGTCCACGTACACAGTGCCGCTGTCGAAGTCGATATCCACCGACTGCCCCGCCGTGGCGATAACCCGTTTGACGATGGGCTCCTCCATAAAGGTATTTTTCCGCAGCACCACAATGTCTCCATACCGGTAGTCGTGGTAGAACATGGAGTTCAGCACCAGCAACCGGTCTCCATCCTGCAGGGTGGGGACCATGGAGTGCCCATCCACGCCGATGAGGCGGATGACAAAGGTAAACAGCACAACCACCGCCAGCACGGAACACACCAACGCCTGTACCCACTCATAGAGGTCCCGGCCTCTGTCCTTCTTCTCCTCTTCCCTCTGACTGCCCTTGTCCTGGGTATTTTCGGCCATATCGCTCAATCTCCTCAATTTAAAGTCCGATTGGAAGTCAATTTCCGTCTCTCCCGGTCTCACGCGGGATGTAAAACAGGTTCAGTATACCAAAGAATCCCGGATTTCACAAGGGGACTATAAAAAAAGAGAGGCGGCAGCCTCTCTTTTTTCTCTGGATCAAAGTCTCTCCTTGACCTTGGCGCTCTTGCCAACGCGGCCGCGCAGGTAATACAGCTTGGCCCGGCGGACCTTACCGTTGCGGACGACCTGGATGGTGTCGATGGAGGGGGAGTGCACGGGAAACACCTTTTCCACACCCACGCCGTAAGAGATGCGGCGGACGGTAATGGTCTCCTCAATGCCGCCGTGCTTCTTGGCGATCACGGTGCCCTCGAAGACCTGGATACGCTCGCGGGAGCCCTCCTTGACCTTCACGTGGACACGCACGGTGTCGCCGATCTGGACCTGGGGCACCTCCTTGGCCAGGGTTTCCTTATTCAGTTCCTTGATGAGATCCATGGGTTGATTCCTCCTAAAATATAGGCGTTCATGCCGCTTTTTGTAACGCACAGGCACACTTGCCCGCACACGGCAGAGGACCGCCCTTTGTAGCCTGAATAGAATACCATAAACCTCATGGAAATGCAAGCATTATTTTGCAAAAAAGACCTGAAATCCGCCTTTTACCGGTGCAGCCCCCATATTTCCCGCCACGCGGCCGCAGACAGACCTGCCGCCGCGGGCAGCAGCCACAGACTTCCCCCGCTCTCCCACATCACATAGCCCAGCAGAGCCGCCAGAAGCAGCGCGGCGGCCGCACCCACCCAGCGGGCGGTCTGTTCCCCTGTCCCCGGCCCAATGGCCCAGGTGAACAGAAGGCACAGCGCCCGGCCGCCGTCCAGCGGACGCACCGGAAGCAGGTTAAAGGCGCACAGCGTCAGGTTTGCGCCGGTCAGCGCCGCCCACCGTGTGCCTCCTAAGACCGTCAGCATCAGAGCGAGCAGCAGATTGGCTCCCGGCCCCGCCAGCACCGCCGCCAGTTCCCCGGCGTAGGAGAGATAACGCCTCTCCGCCGCCAGCTCCGCGCCGAAAATACCGATCCGCAGCCCGGTGACAGGCGCGCCCAACAGCCACAGCGCCAGGCAGTGCCCCAGCTCATGGGCGACAGCGGCGCTCAGCACCATTCCCAGCAGCCGCCAGCCGTTATCCATGGCGAACCACGCGGCCAGCAGGCAGACAGCCGGCGAGATCTCAACACCGCTAAACGCCCGCCACATAGTAGATGGGATTCAGATACACATTGTTCTGATGGAGCTCAAAGTGGAGATGCGGCCCGGTGGCAATGCCGGTCTCCCCCACCTCGGCGATCTTCTGTCCCCTGGTCACCGCCGCACCGGAGGAAACCGTCACCCTGCTGCAATGGGCATAGAGCGTGGAATACCCTCCCTCATGGGCCACGGTGCAGTACTTTCCGTAGCTGCTGCTCTCACCCACCGCCGTGACGGTGCCGTCGGCAAAGCAGTCAATCTCCGTGCCGGTATCTGCCGCCAGATCCACACCGTAGTGGAACCGCTCCTCTCCCTCAATGGGGTGTTCCCGATAGCCAAAATCAGATGTCAGCGTGCCGGCAAGCGGCGTCTGGTAGTCAAACCCCAGCATAGCCTGCTCCAGGCTGACATTGGCTGGCAGATTCTGGTCGGAATACAGTACATATGCCAGCGTCGAGGCCTCTGCCTCCTCCGTGAGAGGGGGCTCCTCAGGCGCTCCGCCGTCCGGCGGTTGGGCATTGTCCTCCTCCCGACAGGCCCGCAGCGCATCCAGTGCCGCCGTATCCCCTGTTAACGGCAGACCGCCGGTATACGCCGTCTCCAAAACCTCGCCCGCCTCCTGGGGATGAAATACCGCCTGGTATACCTCCTTTGCCGCACCGCTGACATTGGACTCCCCCGCAAAGGCCCGGCCCACGGCGGAAAACACCGCCTGAACGTCTATATTCTGCTCAAGGGACCCCGCCAAAAGCCGGTTGAGCTGAACCATTCTGGCCGGCAGCAGCAACTTGACCGTCACCAACAGGACAAAGATGGCGCCGCAGGCCACCATCTGGATAAACCGCCGGCGCTCTCCGGGGCCCATGGACGCCTCTTTTCGCCGGACCGCCTGCCGCGCACCGCCCCTGCGGTAACCTCCCACCCGCCGTCCTGCGGCGATGGTGCTGATCCTCCGTCCCGCCTGTCTTGAGGTCATGGCTGTCCCCTCCCTTTGATTTCTTCCAAAGCATATGTGGATCTGGGGACAGATATGCCAATGCCGCCGCAAAAGAGCCCGCCAGGCTTTCCCGGCGGGCTCTGACTTCAGCTCTTTTCTCCGGTGGATCCCCCCTTCAGGTCTCCTGTGGCCGGGTTGTCGATCAGCTTCCCATCTTCCGTGAACCTGGAACCGTGGCAGGGACAGTCCCAAGTGCGCTCCCGCGGGTTCCACTTGAGGGCACAGCCCATGTGCGGGCAGCGCCTTGCTGTTGGCGTAAGAAGATGGAGCACCGCCTGCCCGGCATTCACCGCCAGTTGGGGACGGAGCATGCTGCGGGAGGGGGAAAAAACCGCCGCATAGGGGTTGTTCCGCCCCGTTACCAGGTCCGCCAAAATCATAGCAGCCGCCATGGCGGAGGTCATCCCCCACTTGTTAAACCCTGTTGCCACATAGAGGCCCCGGGTACGGCCGGAATAGGCACCGATATAGGGCACGCCGTCCAGCGTGATACAGTCCTGCGCCGCCCACCGGTTCCGCTCTTTGGCTCCCGGATAATAGCGCTCCGTAATCCGCTCCAGCTCATACCAGCCGCCGCCATGGCCGCCGGTGCGGTGCCCGCCGCCGCCCAGCAGCAGCAGCTCCCCGGCATTGCGAAAGGACAGGCCGTCCTCCGCTTCGTCCAGATACATACCGCCCACATCCGGTGCGCCCTGCAATGCCAGCACATAGGACCGGCGCTGATACATTTTCAGAAAATAGCTTCCGTGTTTATTGAGGATGGGGAAATGCGTGCACACGATAATCGCTTTCGCTGTGATCTTCCCGTCCGGTACCGTGGCCGTATAGGGCGCCAGCTCCAAAACCGGCGTGTGTTCATAGACTTTCAAGCCGTCCACAAGCCCCGCCGCAAACCGCAGCGGGTCAATCTGTGCCTGCCGCGGAAACCGCACCGCTCCCGCCGTTGGAAACGGCAGCGGCAGATTCTCCGCATACTCTGCGGAAAAGCCCAGCGCCTCCAGCACCCGCAGCTCCCGCTCCAGCTTATTTCGGCTGCTGCGGGAATAGATATAGCTATCCCGCTCCTGAAATCCGCAGTCAATACCGGCGCACAGGCGCCGGTACTCCCCCACCGCCGCCTCGCCGCACTCCAGATACATCCGGGTCCGCTCCGGCCCAAACCGCCGGATCAACTTGTGATAGAGCAGACCATGCTGGGAGGTAATCTTGGCGGTGGTATTTTTTGTAACGCCGCTGCAAATCGTACTGGCTTCCACCAAAACCGTCTCCACACCCATCTCCGCCAGCCGGCGGGCACAGAGCAGCCCGGTTAAACCGCCGCCGATGATCAGAATATCTGTATGCAGCTCCCCGCGCAGCCGGCGAAACCGGGGCAGCTGTGTTTCCTGTGTCCAAAGCGAATCCACTGTTTATCACCCGGAACAGTATGCGGTATTTTCCTGATCTCAACCGTGTAAATACTTTCCGCGCAGAGTCAGACTCAGTTCTTTTTCCGATATTTTGTACTTTTTTGACACAAAAATACCCCACCCTGCCGGGCAGCCTCATACTCTCTCATCACTTCGGGTGTGATGGCCGGAACGGTCCGCCGGGCCACCCATCCGCCCCCCTCTGTGGGGGACAGTGTCAGACGACAGAGAAAGCGCCCGTGCTCTGCACAGCGAAAGGCTGAATAATATGTCCGTGCCTCCCCGGTTCGTTTCGGTTCCGCATAGGACCAACGGCTGACTCCGCCCGTTCTCCCGCACACAGGGCAGGCAGGCTGCCGGCTGGCCCTGGCGTTTAAAACCTCCTCACAGCTTAAAAAAGGCCCGATTTTGCGGCGGGGCTGCCTGGGAAAGGTCAGCCGTGAGAGGCGGGGCGAGGCCTTGCGCTTTTTGCGCCCGGCGGGCTGCTGGATCAGAGAGTCTGGTGTGAGCCACTCCCCGATCACGGCGGTATACAGCGCATCGCACAGGGCATTGTGGTAGTCAAATATGTCCGGTATTCCACAGTACTCCACCGCCCGCCACAGTGCCACCTGCTGGCCGGTGCCAACCAGACGGGAAAATGCCTGTTGAAAATTCAAAACCCTCTTCACCTTTACCGGAGGAATACCCCAATAGGCACAGTTTTGATCCAGAGCCTTGAAATCGTCGCCGCCGCCCCAGGCGGCAAAGACGGTCTCCTCCCCGCACCAGGTCCGGAACTGCTCCGCGGCGGCGGGAAAGCTGACAGCGGAGGTAACGGATGCCTGCAGCTCCGGCAGCTTCCGCGCCCCCGGATCAAAGCGCCTGTGGACAACGGGCCTGATGAAAACGCAGAATGTATCCACAACGGGACCGCCCAGACGCTCCACACGGACGGCACCGATCTGCAGTATCTCGTCCAGAGGGTTTTTATCATAGCTACGGTTCCACTCCAAATCCAGAACGATCATCCCATCATCTCTCTTTTTCCCTTTAGTAAAAAAGAGCCCATGGCGATGCACTGCCATGGGCTCTCCCGTGTCATTTCACGTTATTCCAGACGGAGACGGCCAAAATCAGCCCTTCACCATGGAGGCAATCTCCTCGGCAAAATTCTCCTGCTTTTTCTCAATGCCCTCTCCCTTTTCAAAGCGGACGGCATTCTTAAAGGTGATCGTGCCACCCAGCGCCTTGGCCGCACCGGCCAGGTACTTCTCAACGGTCAGGTCGCCGTCCTTCACAAACTCCTGCTGGAGCAGGCAGTTTTCGGTGTAGAACTTATTCAACTTACCCAGAACGATCTTCTCCCGAACCTGCTCGGGCTTGGAGGCCATCTTCGGGTCATTCTCCATCTGGGCCATCATGATCTTCTTCTCCTCGTCCAGCACATCCTGGGTGACCTGGGACTTATCCCAGAAACGGGGATTCAGCGCGGCAATCTGCATCGCCACATCCTTGCCGGCCTCTTCCACCTTCTCAGCGGGCAGGTCGGTTTCCAGATTCACCAGCACGCCGATCTTGCCGCCGGCGTGGACATAGGGGACGGAAACGCCATCGGCAAAGCGGGCAAAGCGGCGGATCTTGATGTTCTCACCGATCACCAGTACCATCTCCTGCTGCTGCTGGGTCACCGTCAGGTCGGAGCCGTTATACCTGCACTCCATCAAAGCGTCCATATCGGCAGGATTCTCAGCGGCCACAGTGGCGGCTACGCCCTTGACAAAGTCTACAAATTTTTCATTTTTTCCCACAAAATCGGTCTCGGCATTGACCTCAACCACAATGCCCACGCCGTTTACCACGGTGGCATAGGCCATGCCCTCGGCGGCAATGCGGTCGGCCTTCTTCACAGAGGCGGCCAGACCCTTTTCACGCAGATACTCAATAGCCTTGTCCATATCGCCGTCGGCGGCGGTCAGAGCCTTTTTACAATCCATCATACCCACGCCGGTCTTCTCGCGCAGGTTTTTAACATCAGCAGCTGTAAAAGCCATGTTTTTTCCTCCAGTATAGTTAATCAGGGCGCACTCCGGTCTCTCACTCGGCGTCCGCTTCGGCCTTCTCGACGGCGGCCTCTTCGGTCTGCTCGCCCTGTTTGCCCTCCAGCACGGCGTTGGCCATGATGGAGGAAATCAGCTTAATGGCGCGGATTGCGTCGTCATTGCCGGGGATGACGTAATCAATCTCGTCGGGATCGCAGTTGGTATCGGCAATGGCCACCACGGGGATCCCAAGCTTGTGGGCCTCGGCAATGGCGTTGCGCTCCTTGCGGGTATCCACGATGAAGAGTGCGCCGGGCAGACGCTTCATCTCTTTCACACCGCCGAGATACTTCTCCAGTTTGGCGATCTCGCCCAGGTGCTTCATGACTTCCTTCTTGGGCAGCATATCAAAGGTACCGTCCTCCTGCATGGCCTTCAGCTGGTTCAGCCGGTCCACACGGGTGCGCATGGTCTTAAAGTTGGTCATCATGCCGCCCAGCCAACGGGCGTTGACAAAATACTGGCCGCAGCGGGTGGCCTCCTCACGGATGGCGTCCTGCGCCTGCTTCTTGGTGCCGACAAACAACAGAGACTGGCCGCTCTCGCTGATTTCGCGGACAAAGTTATAGGCCTCCTCCAGCTTACGGACGGTCTTCTGCAGGTCGACAATGTAAATGCCGTTGCGCTCGGTGTAGATATAGGGAGCCATTTTGGGGTTCCACCGGCGGGTCTGGTGGCCAAAATGTACGCCTGCCTCCAGCAGGGCCTTCATGGATACGACGCTAGAATTTGCCATAGTTGTGTGTTCCTCCAAATCAGATTTAGTTTGACCTCCGGCGGCCTCACTCCCTCTGCCAACCCATGAAGGGCACAGACAAAGAGTCCACTCGCCGTGCGGAATGCTGAAATATAATACCACACCGCACAGGATAATGCAAGTATTTTTTCCCAGAATTGCGGAAAAGTATGCTGCATAGCCGGGGCTCTCAATTTAATTCAGAACTTTCTTCGCCGTTTCTTTTCCTGCTTCGGGTCCCGGCGCTGAAAAGGCTTGTCGATCAGAATAATGTCGTCCCCAATGCGCTGGATACAGTCCCAGGGGATATAGAACTCCTCCCCCCTGCCGAACAGCCCGAAAAATCGGGCGGGCCCCCCTACCACAATCGCCACCACCTGCCCCTCCGGCACCTTGATATCCACATCCGAGACAAAGCCCAGCCGGCAGCCGTCGCAGATATTAATAACCTCTTTACACCGCAGATTCCGAATCCTGCACTGCATAACCATCACCTCTCCCCACCCTATGCGGCAACGGGATGTCCAATCACAAACGCGGCCGGCCACAATGTGACAAAACCTTCCAGTATAGGAAAAAACGCCGGGGGCAATACTGAACGCAGGCAGTTCTGCCACATGTTCCGGCCCGCCCCTGCGGACGGGCCAGACCGCCGGAGAGGCGCTTGAAACAGCAGAGGGAGGCGGCTTTTATGCAGGGAAAAGTCGAGATAGCAGGGGTCAACACATCCAAGCTCAAGGTGCTTAAAAACGAGGAGACCATGGCGCTGCTGCGCCGGACCAAGGAGGGCGACCAGGAGGCCCGCCGCCAGCTGATCGAGGGCAACCTGCGGCTTGTACTGTCCGTAATCCAGCGGTTTTCAGGCCGGGGGGAAAATGCGGACGACCTGTTTCAGGTGGGCTGCGTGGGCCTGATCAAGGCCATTGACAATTTCGACATCAATCAGCCCGTAAAATTCTCCACTTACGGAGTGCCCATGATCATCGGCGAGATTCGCCGCTATCTTCGGGACAACAGCGCCATCCGGGTGACCCGCAGCATGCGGGACACCGCCTATCGGGTGCTTCAGGTCCGGGACCGGTTGATGGCCGAAACCCAGCGGGAACCCACCGTGGAACAGATCGCCAAGGAACTGGACATTCCCCGGGAGGATGTGGTCTTCGCCATGGACGCCATTATGGACCCGGTATCCCTCTACGAGCCGGTGTACTCAGACAGCGGCGGCGACACCCTCTGCGTTATGGACCAGGTCCGGGACACCAAAAATACCGATGAGAACTGGACGGACCAAATCGCCCTGAAAGAGGCCCTGAAACGGCTGGACGACCGGGAACGGCGAATCCTGTCCCTGCGATTTTATGAGGGAAAGACCCAGATGGAGGTCTCCGCCGAGGTGGGGATCTCCCAGGCCCAGGTGTCCCGGCTGGAAAAGGGCGCCATCAATACGATCAAGAAAAACATATAGATATCGTAGATATATTTACAGAAAAAGCAGGTTCCTGGCCAAGCGGGAAGAAATATTTGACGCCGGCCGTCCTTTCGGAGTACAATGCCCATATACTACCGGGAGGCGGAATATAAAGATGGACTATCAGAAGATGGCAGAATACCGCAACGACCACAACAACTTTACCAAACGGCTGGGTATGGTGCTGGAGTATGTGGGCCCAGGCGCCGCACGGGTGGTAAAAACCATCAGTGAGGACGACCTGAACCCGCTGGGGCGCCCTCACGGCGGCGTCTACTTCACCATGGCGGACTTTGCGGCCGGGTCCGCCATGGCCTCTCACGGCTATGCGGCGGTGACGATGAACGCCAACTACAACTTTTTCCGCAGCGCCAACACAGGGGAAACCGTGACCGCCGAGGCAACGGAGGTCAAATCCGGGCAGACCGTCTGCGTCTACGACGTGCAGGTCACCGGTGAAAACGGGATCCTGCTGGGCTCGGGAACCTTCACCTTTTTCCGGCTGGAGGAAAAGCTGGCATTCTAAACCGGATCCCTTTCAAAAACGGGGCGGAGCGCATCGC
>CATNDT010000018.1:11727-27545 GCA_950097035.1 uncultured Oscillibacter sp. | reverse complement strand
CAACTGTTCCACTTCTCCTACCAGCGGTATATCGAAAACTGCATCCGCAATACATTTGGCCTGGAGGGCACGCCCATCATTCTCTCTGTCCGGCCACGGGGCGAAAAGGAGGCTTGAGCGGTGAACGGAATATGGAACGTGGTCATCCGCGACGGCGCTCTCTTCGGATACGCCGTGCTGGCGCTGATTGCGGCTATCTCCTATTTTCTGGGCTGCTTTAACGGCGCGGTCATCGTGTCCAAGTATATCCTGCGGGACGACGTGCGGACTCACGGCAGCGGCAACGCCGGCCTGACCAACTTCTACCGCACCTTTGGCGGTCCGCTGACAGCGGTGGTGATTTTATGTGACGTGCTGAAAGCGGTTGCCGCCCTCTTAATCGGCGCCGGGATCTTCAGCTCCCTGCACGGAAGCCCGATCCTGGGTAAATACTGGGCAGGTCTCTTCTGCCTTCTTGGCCACATGTTCCCCTGCATGTTCAAATTCAAGGGCGGCAAGGGCATTCTCTCCGGCGGCACCATCGCGCTGATGATCGACTGGCGCATCGCCCTGGTGGTCTGGGGGGGATTTTTGATCCTGGCCCTTATCACCCGATACGTGTCCCTGGGCTCCCTGTGGGCCGGGGCCAGCTTCCCCTTTGTCAGCTGGTATTGTTACCCCCATCCCTTGATCGTGGTTTTGGCCTTCCTCTGCGGCGGCCTTGTGGTGTGGCAGCACCGGGCCAATATCAAGCGGCTTCTCTCCGGCACGGAGAACAAATTCAGCCTGCACCACAAAAAGGAGGGCGGCACATGAAAGCGGCAGTTTTAGGCAGCGGCGGTTGGGGCACGGCCCTGGCCCTGGTCCTCTGTGACAATGGGCACGACGTGGCGTTGTGGTCCCATTCCCCCGAAAAAGCGGAACAGATGGCCAAAACCCGGGAAAATCCCCTGTTAAAAGGCGTCCCTCTGCCGGAACAGCTCCACGTCACCGGCAGTCTGGACTGTTTGAACGGCGCGGATATGGTGGTCAGCGCGGCCCCCTCCTTCGCTGTTCGGACCACCGGGGAAAAGGCACGGCCCTACCTGCGGCCCGAGACGATTCTTGTAACGGTCTCCAAGGGCATTGAGCGAAACACCGGCCTCCGCATGAGCCAGATTCTTCAGGAGGCCACCGGAAGCATCTGCAAAATCGTGGCACTTTCCGGCCCGTCCCACGCGGAGGAGGTAGGACGCAAGCTGCCCACCGGCTGCGTCTCCGCCTGCCAGGACCGGGCCGCGGCCCGCTTTGTGCAGGACGCCTTTATGAATGACTACTTCCGCATTTACACAAGCTATGATATCACCGGCGTGGAGCTGGCGGCGGCGCTGAAAAACGTGATTGCCCTCTCCTGCGGCATCTGCAGCGGCCTGGGGCTGCAGGACAACACCAAAGCCCTGCTGATGACCCGGGCCATGGCGGAGATCACCCGGCTGGGCGAACAGCTGGGCGGCACCCGGCGCACCTTCGGCGGTCTTGCCGGCATGGGGGATCTGATCGTCACCTGCACCTCTCTCCACTCCCGGAACTATCGGGCCGGCATCCTTATCGGCCAGGGCAGATCCGTGCAGGAGGCTATGGAGGAGGTCGGCGCTGTGGTAGAGGGCTATTACGCCGCCGAGAGCGTATATCAGCTGGCGGAAAAGGAACAGGTGGAAATGCCCATCTGCCGCTGTGCCTATGAGGTGCTGTATCACGGCAGGAAGGCCCAGGAGGTAGTGGGCGAGCTCATGGGCCGGGCGAAAAAGGACGAGTTGCTGGAGCGGACCTGGATGTAAGGTGCATAAAAGAAAAAATCCCGGACAGATGTCCGGGATTTTGTTTGTACTGTCAAATCGCTCTGGTAACCTTACCGGAACGCATGCACCGGGTACAAACATACACATGGCGGGGCGTACCGTTGACGATTGCCTTCACACGCTTCACATTGGGCTTCCAGGGACGGTTGGAACGCCGGTGAGAGTGAGAGACCTGAATGCCGAAGCTCACGCCCTTGTCGCAAAACTCGCACTTTGCCATCCTTTGCACCTCCTTGCCGCTACGCACTTTTATTATGATATCAGAAAAATTCACAAAATGCAAGAAAAACTTTCAACTGTCTCTCCCGCATCTGCCGTGCCCGGATCAGGCCACTGCCTTTTTGGCGATCTCGGTCAGCTGGGTAAAGGCGGCGGCGTCGTTAACAGCCAGCTCCGCCAGCATCTTGCGGTTGATCTCGATGCCGGCCACCTTCAGGCCGTGCATGAAATTGGAGTAGTTCATGCCGTTGAGCTTGCAGGCCGCGGAAATCCGGGTGATCCACAGAGAGCGGAAATCGCGCTTTTTCAGCCGGCGGCCGGTGTAAGCATAGGTCAGGGACTTCATAACCGCCTGGTTTGCCACGCGGAAATGCTTGGACTTGGAACCCCAGTAGCCCTTGGCCATCTTCATGACCTTATTTCTTCTCTTGCGCGTCATCATCGCGCCTTTGACTCTAGCCATTGTAAAAAGCCTCCTATTCTAAACAGCTTACTTGTAGGGGATCATCTTGCGAACAGCGTCCACATTGGTGGCGTCCGCATAGCCGCCCGCCCGCAGACGGCGGGTCCGCTTGGTGTCTTTCTTTGTCAGAATGTGGCTTTTAAAAGCCTTGGCGCGCTTCACCTTGCCGGTTTTGGTCAGATTAAATCTCTTCTTGGCGCCGCTATGGGTCTTCAGCTTAGGCATAGTAAATAGCTCCTTCCGTTCGTTTCAAAAATCCTTGGTTTATTTGCCGGCCTTGGGGGAGAGGAAGATCGACATCATCCTTCCCTCCAGTTTCGGTGGTTTATCCAGATTGGCGGTTTCGGCACATTGTTCGGCAAACCGCTCCAGCAGGTCGCGGCCAATGCTGGTGTGGGCCATCTCACGGCCACGGAAGCGCACAGAGACCTTTACACGGTTGCCGTCGGCAATAAACTTTTGTGCGTTTTTGAGCTTCGTGTTGAAATCACCGATGTCGATGCCCGGAGACATACGGATCTCCTTGATCTCGACCACATGCTGGTTCTTTCTGGCCTCTTTCTCCCGCTTGCTCTGCTCGAACCGGAACTTTCCGTAGTTCATCAATTTACAAACCGGGGGGGTTGCCTGCGGCGAGATCTTGACCAGATCCAGGCCCTGCTCGTCGGCGATCCTCAGCGCCTCCACCGGAGGCATAATGCCGAGCTGCTCACCCTGGGAACCAATCAGACGGATCTCCTTGTCATTGATGTCCTCATTCAGTTCATGCACTAGCTTACTAATGGTCGAAACACCTCCGTTCCAAAAATCACAAAACGCGGATACCACACCGGCACCCGCGCAACATTAAACTGCCTGCCGGCAGCTTAACCACAACGTTGTTAACCTCTTTACCCGTGGGGCTGGAGGTGAGGCGGATGCTTCGCCCTCTTTGTTTTGCTATGTCAGTATAGCAGCTGCAGCCCCGTTTGTCAATAACATTTTTCTGCCGCTCTGTGAATATTTTCTCCGTCCTCCGGCAAAAATAACGCCTGTACGGGTGAAACGGCGTTTCTCCGCTTCGACCCGCAACCGCATTGAAGGCCTGAAAGGAGGTGTTCCCTCATGTCTCAGAACAACCAGAATCAGAACCAGGACCAGAACAAGCAGAATCAGCAGAACCAGGATCAGAAGCGCAACCAGAAGGAGAACCGCAGCAAGTAATATTCCCCTTTTCAAAGGGCGGTGGGAACGTATTTTCCACCGCCCTTTTGCGTTTTTAGAAACCGGTTGTCTTTCTTCCGCCGGCGTGCTATGATAGTCCATGTGTCGAATTTTCGCGGAAAGGATGACGCTTATGAAAGACCGCCAACGCCTTACCGGCTGTCTCTTCGCCATTTTCACCATCATCGTCTGGGGCTCCACCTTTATCTCCAGCAAAAAGCTTCTGGCGGCCTACACACCCTCCCAGATCATGCTGACCCGCTTTCTTTTGGCCTATTGTGCCCTGTGGCTTCTGCGGCCCCGCAGGCTGGCCCTCACCAGGCGGCAGGAGGCGATTTTTGCGGCATTGGGCCTCACCGGCTGCTCCATCTATTTCTATACAGAGAACACGGCCCTGACCTATACCCTGGCCTCCAACGTCAGCATTATTGTGGCTGCCGCGCCCATTTTCACCGCCATTGCGGCTCATTTCACCGGGGTGGAGCGGTTTCGCCGCAGCACTCTTTGGGGGTTTCTCATCGCCTTTACCGGCGTGGTGCTGGTGGTGTGCAACGGCACCTTCGTACTGAAGCTGAATCCCCGGGGCGACCTGCTGGCTCTGTGTGCCGCCGCCTGCTGGGCGGTGTATTCCGTTTTGCTGCGGCGGATCGGCCAGGGGCTGGACCCCGTTCTCGTCACCCGACGGACGCTCTTTTGGGGTGCGGTCACCGCCTTGCCCCTGGTGGCTCTGGAGGGCGTCCCCTTCCCTACGGCGCCGCTTTTGACACCGGTGGCGGTGGGAAATTTTCTTTTCCTCGGCCTCATTGGCAGCGGCCTGTGCTATATTCTCTGGAACAGGGCCTTTCAGATCTTAGGCGTTGTGACCACCAACAACTTTATCTACTTAAACCCCTTTATCACCATTGTAACCGCCCGTATCTTCCTGCATGAACCCATCTCCCCCCTGGCCGTTCTGGGGGCGGTGCTGATCACCGCCGGGGTTGTGGCGGCCCAGCGGGGGCCCGGGGCCGCTGTGGAGGCCTGAACCTATGCGGGGGAAATTTTATATCAGGGAATACCGGCCGGCGGACTGCCAGGCGCTGGCGGAGCTGTTTTACAACACCGTCCACACAGTTAATGCAAAAGACTATACAAAAGCACAGCTGGACGTATGGGCCGCCGCCCACATGGACCTGGAGAGGTGGAACCGATCGTTTCTCACCCACTGCAGCCTTGTGGCAGCAGACGGCGATATGATAACGGGCTTCGGCGACATCGACCAAACCGGATATCTGGATCGGCTGTACATCCACAAAGACCGTCAGAGAGAGGGCATCGCCTCCGCACTCTGCGACAGACTGGAGCAGGCGGTCCGGGGAAGGGTCGTTACACACGCCTCCATCACCGCAAGGCCCTTTTTTGAAAAAAGGGGATATCAGGTGGTAAAGGAGCAGCGGATAACCCGGCAGGGCATCTCTCTGACCAACTTCGTGATGGAGAAAAGCCGGTGAACCGGTGCGGACGGCGGTTCACTCTCCAACTACCGCGCCGCCGGGAAGCGCTCTGGCCCCGGCAGGACCACGGACGGCGGACGGCGGGCCCGCCTGCGCGGTGGATGACGGTTCCTCCCCGGGCGTTACGGGCTCCGGCTGGGGCGCCGCCGGAACTGCGGCCGGGCGGGCCTCCTCCCGCTCCGGCTCCACCATCCGGCGGATATAGGCGGCCACCTCCTCCAGTGTCTCTGCCGCCGCGATATCGGGGTAGACGCCGCGGGCAAAGACAGGACCCTCTTCACTGTCCAAAAACACATACCGCAGCCCTTCGGCCAGATACAGCTCCCCCAGATCCGCGTAACAGAAAAAGCTGTCCCCTTCCCGCCATCCGGTGTCGGAATCGGTAAACACGGGCATAAAAATGGCGTCGCTGCCCACTTGCAGCCGGTCCAGCGGACCGGAGATGCAGATGCTCTCATCCGGCCCGCCCGGGAAGAGAACGGTATACGTCTCCCCCGCCGCCAGGTCTCCCCGGATGGGATCGGCGACCTCCACCGACGCCGCGGTATAACCACACTCCACGCCGTTCATGGCCACCACATAATACCGCATATCCCGCACAACGCCCCGAAAAATCGCCGTATCCCCGGCAAATATCTCCTGGGGTGTCAGCTGCATTACGTCCATATCAATGGCACTCTCCGCAGCGTCGTCTCTCTCCCGCTCCAGCTCCGCGGGGTCCAGCTCCCCAATCTCCACATTGACGGAGTAGTGAGGGGCGGGCCGGGCCGCTTCCTCCGTCCAGTATTGGCTGCCGTCCAGACCGCCCGCATCCGCGCCGCCGCCGGAGTCCGGTACGTTCTCGGCTATAGACGGTGTGGGCTCAAAATTTGCTGTCAGCACCTTCCACCTGTCCCTCTGGCTCCCGTAATTCCAGGCGACTCCCACCGCCAGCACCGCCGCAAGGCAGGCCGCCGCTGTCCCATACCGCCGCCAGGGCGGATTTTTTCTCTTCACGGCATCGTCCGCATCTGCAATCTGTTCCTCCCGGACCTCGCCCAGGGCCCGAAACAGCGCTTCTTTCGTCATAGGTTATACCCCTCCTTAATTAAATATGCCCGCAGACCCTTCCGGGCCCGGTGGAGCAGGGACTTCACCTTTCCCTGGGTAAATCCGTACCGCATGGCCGTCTCCCGAACAGAGTCGCAGTACCAGTACCGCCGCAGGAACACCCGCCGCATCTCCGGGGAGAGTCCCTCCAGATAGTCCGAAATGGCCTCCCCCAGCCGCCGCAGGTTAAAATCCTCCTCCATGGGCGTGCCGCCCACGCACTCCGCCAGCTCGTCCAGCACCGCCGAAAAGCCGCCCCGGCTCTGGGCGGTGTTGTAATCAAAGCGGTCCAGCGCCGTGTTCCGGGCAATGCGCCCCAGAAAGGGCGGCAGCAGCCGGGGCCGCTGGGGCGGCATGGCGTTCCAGGCCCCCAGCCAGGTGTCCTCCAGGCACTCCTCCACATCCCGTCCGTCTCCCAGCATACGGCGGATTATGGCGGCGCAGTAGCCGCCGTACTTTCCCGCCGTCTCCCGGATGGCCTCCTCAGACCGCTCCCAGTACAGCTGAATGATGTCTCTGTCCTCCATGGTCTCACTTCCTTTTGAAAGCCGCTTTCACCCGTATAGTCGGAAAACCTCCTCCCAAGGTTTCACGAAATCCGAAAAAGTGAAAAAAGCCGGACGGAACCCTCCCCGTCCGGCCGCGGGTCCGCCTCTTCCGGCAGGCCCACTTTCTTCTCTATAACAGCTGATCCAAAAAAAACCTTCGGACTTCACCCGGTCTATCCCGGTCCCGGACCGCCACCCCCGCCGCATAGCCGGGGAAGGTGTCCAGCTCGTAGTAGCACTCCCCGTATTGCATGGGCGTTTCACCGTGCATCATGGCGGCGATTCCCGCGCCGCTGCGCTTGCTGCGGGCCTCCCGCCGCACCCAGCTGCGAAAAAAATCCTCCTCCGTGTCTGCCGCCGCCAGCCGCCGCATGGCCCGTCGGCTCACCGGGCGGATACGCTCGATATCCACGCCCAGGGGGCTGCCGGCCAGACCCACCAGCACCGCGCCCGCGGTGTGGCTCAAATTAAAGTGTACCTGGGGAAACGCGGGAAAATAGGGCTTCCCCTGCCGGGTTCTGGCAATCTCCGGAAGCTCTTTCCAACGGTACTGGTCCCAGAGGGCACGGCACAGCATGAAATAGGCGCACAGCGGCTCCCGCCGCCTCTCCGGCTGCTGAACCCGCAGCAGCCGCTCCCGCCGCTCTGCGGGGAGCATCACCAGCATGGCCGATGTCTCTTCCTCTGTCAGCGGACGCTCTAGTCTGGCAGCCCACAGCAAAACGGGCATATCCCCGCCCCCCTCCGGCAAGTCTGATCCATATTATTCTATCCGTTTCCCGCAAAAGTGTAAAGCCCCTCTTTCACATCACCGCACACAGAGAGACCGGAAGGCGGTCACGGCCTTTGCCTCCGGCGTCCAGTATAACAGAAAACTGCAGAGTTTTCGAGGAACCGGGGCAATTTGACCGTATTCTCCGCATATGGAGCGGCAAAACCGAACAGCTGCAAAATTTTTTAGAAAATATTTGCAAAAAAAGAGGAAATTTAAAAACAGTGGGGTATATCTTATAATACCGGATTATTTAAAAAGGTATGACAAGCGGGAAATATGGAAAAACTGACCGAATGGAGGGATGGAGCCCGTGGCGTTTCCCCAGAGCTTTATGGACGAGCTGCTGGCAAGGTGCGACATTGCCGACGTGGTCGGCAGTTACGTTCAGCTGACCCGCAAGGGTTCTAACCTCTTTGGCCTCTGCCCCTTCCACAGTGAGAACACCGCCTCCTTTTCCGTCTCCACGGATAAGCAGATCTACTACTGCTTTGGCTGCAAAAAAGGCGGCGGCGTGGTGAACTTTATCATGGAGGAGGAGGGGCTGTCCTTTCCCGAAGCGGTGCAGTTTTTAGCCAAACGGGCGGGACTGGAAGTGCCGGAGGAAGACGGCAACCGGGAGGCCGGACGCCGCCGGGCAAGGCTGCTGGAGCTGAACCGGGACGCGGCCCGCTTTTACCACCAGCTGCTGCAGCAGCCGGAGGGCAGGGCGGTGCAGGACTATCTGAACCGCCGGCAGATCCGAAAGGCCGTCGCCACGCGGTTTGGCATGGGCGCCTCTCTGGACGCGTGGGACACTCTGCTCACCGCCATGACCAAAAAGGGCTATACCAAGGCGGAGCTGTTGGACGCGGGACTGGTGGTACAGAACAAAAACGGCGGCCTGTACGACAAATTCCGAAATCGCCTGATGCTTCCGGTAATCGACACCCGAGGGGATGTGGTGGCCTTTGGCAGCCGAGTGCTGGACAAGTCTGAGCCCAAGTATATGAACTCCTCAGAGACGCCGGTATACAGCAAGCGGCGGGTTCTGTACGGATTGAACCTGGCAAAAAAAACCAAACGGCCCAATATAATCCTCTGCGAGGGCAATCTGGATATCGTCACGCTCCACCAGGCGGGGTTTGACAACGCGGTGGCCTCTATGGGCACCGCGCTGACGGTGGAGCAGACCCGGCTCCTCTCCCGGTTTACAAAGGAGCTGGTACTGTGCTACGACAACGACAACGCCGGAAAGATCGCCACCGAGCGGGCGCTGCAGCTTCTAAACGGCGCGGAGTTCACTGTGAAGGTCCTTCAGCTGCCAAAGCGTCTGGTGGATGGACAGTATGTCAAACAGGACGCGGACGACTTCATCAAGTTTCAGGGATCCGACGCCTTTGAGCGGCTGCTGAACGGCAGCGAGAACGGCGTGGAGTTCCGCATGGCCCAGGTTGCCGCCAGGTATGACCTGACCGACGACCAGGCCCGCGTCGCCTACAGCGAGGAGATCAGCGACCTGCTGGCGTCGCTCCCCAACGCTGTGGAACGGGAGATCTACACCACCCGCGCCGCCGGAACGGCCAAAATTGCCCCGGAGGCCATGAAGCTGGAGGTCCAGCGCGCCTTCAAACGGCATCTGGCCCGGAAGAAGCGGGCGGAACTGCGAAAAGACTTAAATCCCGCCTCTCAGCTGCAGCCCAAAGAGCGCACACTGCGCTACGAAAACATCCGCTCCGCCCGGGCGGAGGAGGGGGTTCTGCGCCTTCTTTTGCTGGATGAGAGCCTGTTTCCCGCCTCCCGGCCGCTGGAGGAATCCCAGTTCTCCTCCCCCCTGCTGGGCCGTGTGTTCGGCCTGCTGTGGCAGGCCAGAGAGGACGGACGGCCTGTTTCGCTGGCGGCTTTGGCCGGAGTCCTGTCACCGGAAGAGATGAGCCACATCACCGCGGTGTGCCAGCAGCCGGAGTCCGCCCAAAACGGCGGACGGGCCCTGGCCGATTACATACGCGTCATTCAAAAGGAAAACTGCACGGACGCCGGAAAGGACCCCCTGCTGGCGGCTACCGAAAAATACAAAGATAAGAAGGGTACTGGAGGAAAGCAGCATGGCTAACGAAAAGGAATTAACCCCTATGGAATTGGAACAGCAGGCAGACGCGCTTCTGGCCGCCTTCGACGCGGAGGGGGAAACTGCCGCTCAAAAGCCGGCTGCAAAGTCCGGAAAGAAAAAGCCGGAGGACGCGCCCGAAACACCCCGCCTCCTCACTGACGAGGAGGCCAGAAAGGCCGGTATTCTCCGCCTGGACGACAAGCAGGTATCCGCCCTCCCTGCCGCCAGCTGGCTGATCGGCAATGAAAAGCTGCGGGAGCTGCTGGCAAAGGCCAAGAAAAAGGGCAAGCTGGACTCCGGCGAGCTGATGGAGGCCGTGGACGACCTGAATCTGGAGGGCGACCAGATGGATCAGCTCTATGATTCGCTGGAAGCGCTGAATATCGACATCAGCTCAGACGACCTGCTGCTACGGGAGCTGCCCGACGACGAGCCCGCCGCCGAGGAGATTGCCGACGTGGAGGAAGAGGAGCTGGTGGACCCCAACACCCTGGTCAACAACTTCTCTCTGGACGACCCCGTCCGGATGTATCTCAAGGAAATCGGCAAGGTGCCCCTGTTGACGCCGGACGAGGAGGTAGATCTGGCCCAGGCCATGTCCGCCGGTAACGAGGCCGCCCGAAAGCTGGCGGAGCTGAAGGCCCGGCGTGAGGCAGGCGAGGCCGTGGAAACCGCCCCCGAGGAGATCGCGGCCTGGAAAAAGGACTTTCACAGGGGCGAGATCGCCAAGCAGAAGCTGGCGGAGGCCAACCTCCGTCTGGTGGTGTCCATCGCCAAACGGTATGTGGGCCGGGGCATGCTGTTTCTGGATCTGATTCAGGAGGGCAATTTAGGCCTCATTAAGGCCGTGGAAAAGTTTGACTATACCAAGGGATATAAGTTCTCCACCTATGCCACCTGGTGGATCCGTCAGGCCATTACCAGGGCCATCGCCGACCAGGCCCGCACCATCCGCATCCCCGTCCACATGGTGGAGACCATCAACAAGGTCATCCGGGTCAGCCGCCAGCTGCTGCAGGAGCTGGGGCACGACCCCTCCCCCAACGAGATCGCGGCGGAGATGAACATGCCCGTGGACAAGGTGCGGGAGATTTTAAAAATCGCCCAGGAGCCCGTCTCCCTGGAGACGCCTATCGGCGAGGAGGAGGACTCCCATCTGGGAGATTTTATTCCGGACGAGGGCGCGTCCGAGCCCAGCGAGGCCGCCTCCTTCACACTGCTGAAGGAGCAGCTGATGGACGTGCTCTCCACGCTGACGCCCCGGGAGGAAAAGGTGCTGAAGCTGCGCTTTGGCATTGAAGACGGCCGCACCCGCACCCTGGAGGAGGTGGGCAAGGAGTTCAACGTCACCCGGGAACGTATCCGGCAGATCGAGGCCAAGGCCCTGCGAAAGCTGCGGCATCCCTCTCGGAGCAAAAAATTAAAGGATTTTCTCAACTGAACCAACGGGGAGCCTGCCGGCGGCAGGCTCCCCATCCTGTTCTACCGGCATGACGGTTTCCCAAAAAACCGTATGCCCCTCACATCTCCTTTTTGAAAAGCCTGCCGAAAACCGCATCCCCGAAATTGAAGAGAAACACACCGGTCAAAATAATCCCGCCCCCCAGCAGCGTGGCTCGGTCCGGGATCTCCCCCGCCAGCACAAACCCGCTGAGACTGGCCAAAAAAGGTGTGAGAAACATATAGTTGCTCACCTGCGATGTCTTCTCCGCCCTGGCAAAGGCTATCGCCCAGGTGACATAACCCAGTGCGCTGGAAAATACCCCCAGTATCCCCAGATAGACCAGCTGAACTGCGGGCGCAGCGGCCACCTGCTGAAAGGACCCGGGCAAAAACACCGCCAGCAGCAGCGTCCCCGCAAAAATGCTGTATGTGGAGACCTGCAAAGGGGTATAATCCCTGGTCAACTTCCGCTGAAAGAGGTTATACAGACTCAAGGACAGTGCCGCCAAAAACAGCAGCAGCAACCCCGAGTTGACGGAAAATGTGCCGTTGATTAGCGTGATAACACCCACGCCGGCAAATTCCAGAAAGACCGCGATCCACTGGCAGGGCCGCAGCTTCTCCCGGTAGAAAATGCTGGCAAGCAGCGCGGTCATTACCGGAGCCGTGGCGATCATCACGCTGCCGGTGGCCGCCGAGGCCCGCCCCTGCCCTTCGTTAAAGGTAACCATGTAGAGGAAAAAGCCAATTCCCCCGGCCAAAAAAAACCAGGGCAGATCCCTCTTTTTGGGCAGCTTCATCCTGGTAGCCGCAGCCATCGCCGCCAGCAGCACCGAGGCAATGAAATAGCGCAAAAAGCCAAGGGCCGAAGTGGAAAAATGCTGCAGGGCAAACTTGGTCAATATATACGAAATGGACCAGCAGACAATGGTCGTAAACGCATAGGGGTGAAAGCTGTTTTTAAGCTTCATACCGATACCTCCCGCAGGATATTTTTACGGATATCTACTGCAAAACTGATGTAATCTCATCCAGAAACGCCTGGCCGTAGCGCCGGGCCTTGGCGTCGCCTACGCCGCCGATCTCCCGAAACGCCTGAAGGGTGCCCGGCTGCCTGACCGCCAGCTCCCGCAGTGTCTTATCTGAAAACACCACATAGGCCGGCACCCCCTGCCGCCGGGCAATAGCCGCCCGCAAGGCCCGCAGCCTGCCAAAAAGCTCCATCTGGCGGCTGTCCAGCTCCACATCCGCACTCCGGCCCACAGCGGCGGGCCGCTCTTCTTTCACCGTCTTCATATACAGCGCCGGGCCGTTTCTGGCAATGTCCTCTGCCCGCTCACCCAAAAGCAGCACCGGGTACTGCCCCGGCGAGAGGGTCAGGATTCCCTCGTCCAGCAAAAAGCGGATACGCTCCCGCACCGCCTTCTGGGTGAAATTCGCCAGCGCGCCATAGCTGCTCTCCCGCTCCATTCGGTATTTCCGCACCCGGTCGGTATCCGCGCCGCAGAGGGTCTCCGCAACCACACCCACGCCAAAGTGCTGGCCCGTCTCCGCAATGCACCGCACAATGGCCTGGGCCTCCCGGCCCACCTCCACCTCTTCAAAGTTGTGGAGGCAGTTATAACAGGTCCCGCAGTAATCCGGGGCGGCTTCCCCAAAGTAGTGCAGGATGTGCTGGCGCAGGCAGCGGCGGGTGCGGCAATAGCCGGTCATCTGCCGCAGCCGCTGCAGGTCCCGCTCCCGCAGCCGCTCCGCGGCCGCCTCGTCCAGCCCCTCCCGCACCTCGCCGTGGGTGATGAGAAACTCGTTTGTCCGCACATCCTGTCCGCCGTACAGCAGCACACAGCTGGATGGCAAACCGTCCCGTCCGGCACGGCCCGCCTCCTGATAGTAGCTCTCCATATCCTTGGGCATGTTGTAGTGCACCACATACCGCACATCGGACTTGTCGATGCCCATGCCGAAGGCGTTGGTGGCCACCATCACCACCGCCCGGTCATAGAGAAAGTCCTCCTGATTCCGTCCCCGCTCCTCTGCCTCCAGTCCGGCGTGGTAACGGGTGGCCGCAATCCCCTGCTCCCGAAGAAAGCCGCAGACCTCCTCCACAGCCTTTCGGGTGGCACAGTAGACGATGCCGCATTTGCCGGGTCTGCTCTTTACCAGCTCCAGCAGGGCGGCCTTTTTGCTGTCCGGTTGGCGAACCTCAAAGTACAGATTCTCCCGGTTAAAGCCGGTGGTCACCTCCACCGGCGTCTCCAGCGCCAGCAGCCGCCGGATATCCTCCCGCACGTCCGGCGTTGCGGTGGCGGTAAAGGCCCCCACCGCAGGCCGCCGGGGCAAAGACGCCACAAACGCAGGGATATTCAGATAGGAGGGCCGGAAGTCCTGACCCCACTGGGAGATGCAGTGGGCCTCGTCCACCGCCACCAGGGAGATCTCCGCCGATTCTGCAAAGGCACGAAACCCCTCGGTCTCCAGCCGCTCCGGCGCCACATAAATGATTTTATACCGCCCCGCTCTGGCCCGGTCCAGCGCCAGCAGATACTGGCGAAAGGTCAGGCTGCTGTTCAGAAAAGCCGCCGGGACCCCCATCTGCACCAGCGCCGTTACCTGATCCCGCATCAGCGACACCAGCGGCGAGATCACCAGCGTGATCCCCGGCAGCAGCAGCGCCGGCACCTGATAGCACACAGACTTCCCCGCGCCGGTGGGCATTATGGCAAGCGCGTCTCTGCCGGAGAGCACCTCATCGATCACCGCCTCCTGACCGCCACGGAAGGCCTCGTAGCCGAAATAAGTTTTCAGGGCTTCTTCCCTGGTCATAGCGCGGTTCTCTCCTTCCGGTCTGATTCGTGCATTGATTGTAGCACACCCCGGCGCATTTTGCAAAAAATTTGCGTTTTCTGGAAAATCGCGCTTGACATTACTACACGCATGTAGTAATATAACTTTGTACTACACCGGTGTAGTTAATTGCCGGAATGGCAGAAGGGGCCCCTTCCGCCATTCCGGCCGGTAGGGAGGAAATGCATATGAAGCTGTTTCAAAACCTGTCTGACTCCGAGATGGAGATCATGCAATACGTGTGGCAGTCCGGCGAGGCAGTAACCACTTCGCTTTTGCTGGAGGTCTTCTCCCACAAGGGCTGGAAGGTTCAGACCGTGTCCACGTTTTTGACGCGTCTTGCAGAAAAAGGCGCGCTGAACGTGGAAAAACGTGGCAAGAGCAACATCTATACCGCCGCTGTGACGGAGGCGGAGTACTACAAGCTGGAGGCCCGTCACCTCATCGACTCCAAGTACCACGGCTCCATGCTGGATTTTCTGGCCGCCTTTTACGGTGGCCAGGGCGTGAGCTCCGCCGAGGCGGAGGAACTGCGCCAGTGGTTTGAAAAGGAGGCCGGTCTGGAGTGAACACCCTGGTGAATATGAGCCTTGCGGGCAGCGCTGTTTTGATTTTGTGGCTGTTGGCCGCCGGCGTATTGAAGGACCGCCTGCCCGCCCCCTGGCACTACCGCATCTTAAAGCTCAGCCTGTTCTTTTTCCTGGTCCCCGTAGTCCGTCTGGTCCCGGCGGCAGCACGGCTGCTGGCCCTACTGGTGCCCGCTCCCGCCCTTCCGGCGGCGACGGCGCCCGGCCCGCTGCCAACAGTCACCGCCATCCCCGCGGCAGCCTCCCCCCGGCTCTCCTCTCCTGCGCTGCCTCCCCCC
Organism: uncultured Oscillibacter sp.; assembly: GCA_950097035.1. Taxonomy (GTDB): domain Bacteria; phylum Bacillota; class Clostridia; order Oscillospirales; family Oscillospiraceae; genus Oscillibacter. The sequence goes on along the minus strand of CATNDT010000018.1, from coordinate 12,700 downwards.
CCCGACCGGAACCATTTGCCCTGTCTTCTGAGGCTCTCCGGGCGCTGGCGGCGGTTTGGGCTGTGGGCGCCGCGGCAGTGCTGCTCTATAAGGGGTATGTCTACCTGCGGCTCCGCCGCCGGGTGCTCCGGCTGAACCGGCCGGTGACCCAGCCGGAGACCAAGGTGGTCTTCTGGTCCTGCAAACGGCGGCTGGGCATCCGCAGGCCGGTGGACCTGAAGGAAAACCCGCTGGCCTGCTCCCCCTTTGTCACAGGCCTCTCCCAGCCTGTGGTGGTCATCCCCACCATCCCCCTCTCCACGGAGGAACTTCAATATCTGTTCCTCCATGAATTGACGCATATCAAAGCCGGCGACCTGTGGGTCCGCTTTGCATCCATAGCTGCCCTGGCGATCCACTGGTTCAACCCTCTGGCATACCTGCTGTGCGGGCAGATTCGGACCGTCAGCGAACAGAGCTGTGACGAGCGGGTGGTATGCCCCATGTCCAAGCCGGAGCGGTACGCCTACGGCAATGTCATTATGAAGCTTGCAGCCAACATGGCGGCAGGCAGCGGCGACTGGGCCGCAGCCATGTCCGCCAGAGAATCTCTGGAAAGGAGATTGATACGCGTGTTACGAACTGAAAAATTAAAAGGCGGCAAACGCCTTGCCGCCCTGGCTCTGGCCGCGGCCATCCTGGCCTGCGGCACCGCCGCCGCCCTGGGGGCAAAAAAACCGCTGCCAGTGTCGGAAAAGGAGGGTACGCCGGAGACCACCCGTCCCATATCCACAGACAGCGACTACCCTAAAAAGAGCAAGGGCGAGAGCTACGGCTCCATTGCAAGCTCTGAATACGTCGGATACATGCCCGACCTGGAGTCTCAGTCCGAATGTCCGGAAAAAAACCTCCCTGCCGGATATATCCGGCAAGCGGAGCAAAACGGAACCGCGCCGAAACCGGCGCCGGAGACAGAGGTCATTCCGGAGCCCAC
>CATNDT010000018.1:0-11685 GCA_950097035.1 uncultured Oscillibacter sp. | reverse complement strand
AGCCCACGCCGGAGCCCACGCCGGAGCCCACGCCGGAGCCCACGCCGGAGCCCACGCCGGAGGCTGCTTCCCATTCCTCTGATGACGGTTCCGCCGAGGCCGTATTGGTCAGAGTCCGGAAAGAGTGGGGATTTCCGACGGACGCACCCGTTCTGTCCGGAGATCGGAATCTGATTTTAAGCCGTGGCGGCACCCTGCTGCCGGACAATGAGGAGAGCTCCTATACCAGATACGGCGAAAATCTGTGCAAGGTATTTCTCACAAAAGACGGCCAGTACAGACCCGAGTTTCTGGTAAACAACCCCAGCTTTTTAAAAGAGGCCGCACAGAGGAATCTCGGCCAGCTTGTCAACGGGGAGTACCCAAAAAACAGCAGAGGCGAATCCTACGGCGCCGACTGGTTTTGCGACTATGTCGGCTATCATCCGGACCTGATCAGCGCCCAAGGCGAAAACGGCGCAAACGGCTATATCCGGCGGAGCGACGAGCCCGGACGGGAATTTCTGGACGCCGGGGACACGCAGGGATATCAGGATTGGATCAGAGAAAACCCCGGTCCCTATCCCACACCTCTGTACGACTCCGAGGGCAATACCATCGGCATTTTTATGATAGGCGGCTCGGATGACAGTCTGGACGGTGTCATCACCCCCGGCATGACCGTTGAGCAGGCCAAGGCCGCCGTAGCGGCGGCAATCGAGCGGGGATAAACGGCAATCCCATATATCGTACGAAGGTCCCGCCGGAACTCCGGCGGGACCCGCTTTTCCATTTTTATCCCAGATAGCTCAAAAGCCGCCCGGTCTCCATAGCCGCCATGGCCCGCACACCCTCAAAATCCACATAGGGATTATATACGGCCTCCAGCTTGTCGTGGTTGGCCTTGGCGTCCTTTAGAGCCAGCACGCCCTCCTCCCGCAGCAGGGCCGCCATGCGGGTCTGGAACCGCAGCCGGGCCTTGCCCTCCACCTCTGTCATGGCGTCCAGCCGGATGCGGCGATAGGGCTTTTTACCGTAGTCCATTCCCGGGCGAGAGGTGACAAAGGCCAACCCCAGGCCGGGGATCAGCAGGTGCTCAATACGGCCCACATCCTCCGGCGAGGGACAGACGACGGTGTCCCAGCCGTTTTCCGCAGCCGCCTTGTGGAGTCGGTCCAGCGCCTCCCCTGCCAGCTCCCAGCTGTCACAAAACTCGTAGACCCTGGGACAAAGGGCATCCACGCTGTCAAAGCGCCAGACATAACCCTTGTGGGTAATGCTGCCCAAAAAACGGCGGATGGTCCTTCCCCGCTCTCCACCCTTGCGCCGCAGCTCCCGGGCGATAATCCCGCTGACCCGCCGGGCAGCCTTCTCCCTGTCAAACCCATTCCGGACAGCGGTCATGGTGTCCAGCTCCACCTGCCGGGCAGCCTTCAGGCTGTGATACGCCCGGACATAGGCCGCCTTATAGGCATGGGTGTGGGCCTTGACCTCCTCCGCCGCCACCTTGGCGGCGGTGAGGTCATAAAACCGCCCCAGGTCCACATACCGGTCCACCGCAGCGGGGTATTGGGGCTCGATGACGTGGGGCAGCGTAACAAAAGGACATTTTCAGAATTTCCAGGTGATGCGGACCTGCTGTTCCCCGGTGTCCGGGTTCCGTTCGCCGATTTCGATTTTATCAATCAATGCAACAATCAGTTCCCGGGGGACGGTTTCCAGTTTCAGAAGGTCCCTGGCCCGCTCCATCAGGCCCGTTTGCTGCTGAGGCTTTTCCTCGTTGGCCAGTTCGCTGTCGATTTTTGCAAGCCGCTGCTCCAGTCGGCTTTTTTCTTCCAGAAAGGATTGATTTAGTTCGGCGAATTGGCCATCGGTGAGGATGCCGGAAGCTTTATCTAAGTACAGGGTTTTCAATGCTTGGCTGCGCTTTTCCAGCTGAGCGGTTAAGGTCTTGCGTTCCTGCTCCAGGGCTTCCCTTCTGGTGTCCCGCTTCGGCTGAATGTCCAGCGGCTCCAGCTTGTAGCAGGTATGGACATAGTAGCGGATGCGGTCTGAAGCCAGGTCAATCAACTTGTCAAGGCGGATGGAATGACGGGTACAGAGCTTCGCCTTACCGCTGTCGGCATAGAGCTTGCAGCGGAGGTAGGATGTGCGGGGCCTTCCCTGCCTGCAGTTGGTGACTTTGCTCATGGTGCTGCCGCAGTCCATACACTTTACCAGGCCGGACAGCAGGTGGACTTCCCCACTGCCGTCGGTTTTGGAGCGTACAGCCAGACTTCGCTGGACAGCCTTAAAAGTCTCCTGGTCAATAATGGGTTCATGGGTGCCTTCTACTCGATACCACTGATCTTCCGGAACGTCAATCAGGACTTTCGATTTGTAGCTGGCTTTCTTACGCCGGCCCTGAATCATGGCGCCTGTGTACATCTCATTGTGAAGGATACGCCAGATGGTTGTTTTGTTCCAGAGACCGTGGTCGTTTTTTGAGGGTGTGTTACAGGTCCAACCATGTTCGGCCTTGTAGCGCGACGGACTGGGGACGCCGCGCTCATTGAGCATATGGGCGATATTCTGCTTGCCATGACCTTCTAATGACCATTGAAAAATCTGGCGGACTACCTCTGCGGCCTCTGGGTCGATTACGATATGGTTTTTGTTGGCAGGGTCCTTTCGGTAGCCGTAGATGGGAAAGCCGCCGATGTACTGGCCCTCCCGGCGCTTCAGATCAAAGACCATGCGGACGTTCTCGGAGAGATCCTCCAGGTACCACTCATTGACCAGGCCGTTGATTTGGCGGGCTTTTTTGTTTCCTTTGACTTCTGTGTCGGCATTGTCCGCCACGGCAATGAAGCGGATTCCCCAGATGGGAAATAAACCGTGGATATACTTTTCTACCAGCTCCATGTCCCGGGTAAAGCGGGACTGGGATTTGCAGAGGATGATTTGAAACTTCTTTTGCTTCGCCGCAGCCAGCATCCGGTTAAAATCCGGGCGAAGCCTGTCGGCTCCGGAGTAATCCTCGTCGCAATAGGTGGAGTAGATATCCCAGCCATGGTCAGCGGCATAGTTGGTCAGCAGGGATTTCTGGTTCTGGATACTCTCGGATTCGGGTTGATGCCTGTCTTCATCCTCCTTACTCAGGCGTACATAAATCGCACAGAGAATTTGTTACACCCCCTTGAAGGCGTAACTGCTCACCTCCAGGATACCGCATGAGCAGTCATAACCGAAGGAATTATTTGAAATACCTGCGCCGAGAGTTCGGCGCAGGCGTCATTTGTGGGGGATGTTTAGTTGGTTGGTGAGCCAGGTTGTGACGGTTTGCTGAATAATATTTCCAGCACAACGCCCAGAAGAAATGCCTTGTACCTCGATTAACACCAAAAATGAGTCTCTCATCAGCTGTCCCTCCCATAAAATCTATGATGGGTCATTTTTGATTATGAAAAGGCAGATGCGCTCTTGCATCTGCCTTTTCATAATCTGTTGATAGAACTGTGGTTTCATTGATTATATAAGTTTATATACAAAATCCCGCATACAGTGGAACAGATCTTAGCCCCTCTTTTATTCCAAAATTTTTTAATGACATCCGAATCGAATAAGCCGGCTTATAACTATTCACAAACACACTCAAACTTCGGGAACGCACATGCTCCCCTTTCTTAACCTCAATCCCGATAATCTCATTATTCTTTTGCAACACAAAATCCAATTCCGCTGTGCTGCCGCTCTCCCAATAGTAAAGATCATATCCCTTGGCAGCCAGCTGCTGCGCCACATAATTTTCTGTAACAGCTCCCATAAAGGTATTCCCCTCACCGGAAAGTACGGTCTGCTGAGAAATACCGGATTTCATGGTCAGCAGCCCTACATCTCCCATGTAGAGCTTGCATGCCGACAGGTCAGCATAAACAGCGATAGGCTCATAAGCCTGATTGATCCGCTGGCACTTCAGCACAACACCGGCCAGATTCAGCCACTCAATCGAAGCCCCGAACAGCGCCGCACTGCCCCCTTTTTGGACAACCTTATACTGAAACTTCCTGTTGTCCTTGGCAAGCTGCGCCGGGATGGAATTATAGCATGCGCGAATCTTCACACTGTCTGTATTGCTGGCATACTTTGCCATATCCGCAATGTAGTTATCCAGAATCTCATTTTGAACCAGAGGAACATCCAGGAAGCTGCCACTATTCAAAAAGGCGTTGATACAGGCCGGCATCCCGCCGATCAGCAGGTACTCCCGGTATAACTCGATGGCCTCCTGATGAAGCGCCTCCGGCAGCGGCTCCATGGCCTCATAGGCCCTGTGAATCTCTTCGCAAAGGGTTTCCCTCGCCCTGGCCCAGAGGAATTCCTCAAAATCCAGAGGATAGAGGGTGATTGTCTCCACCTTCCCCACCGGGAAGGAATACCGCTGCCGATTGATCGCCACACCCAGCAAACTCCCTGCCGCTACAATGTGGAATTCAGGCGTCTCCTCGCAAAAATATTTCAGTGAAGTCAACGCCCGCTCACAGGACTGAATCTCATCCAGGATAATCAGTGTCTCCCCCGCGATGATGCGCTCACCGGCGGAGGCCTCCAGATAACGCAGAAGCCGCTTCGGCGCAATGTTGTCAGTAAAATAAGACGTAATTGCCAAATTCGTCTCCAAGTTGATATACACCACATTCTTGAACTGCTCCGCGCCGAACCTGCGGAGGATGTAGGTCTTCCCCACCTGGCGGGCGCCGTTGACAATCAGCGGCATGCGGTTACCGGTCTTGTCCTTCCAAGCCAGAAGTCTCTCTTCAATTTTGCGCCTCAATGCTATCACCTCATGCGTACAGTTTACTCATTGGTGAAAGTTAAGTCAAGAAAAATATGTAGAATTTCTATTTTTCCTGACTTAACTTTTCAAATTTGCATATAAAAATTAACTCTGGCGTAGATGCTCAGTAAATACTTTCCTTTTTCGGGTCTGTTGAATCAGTTATCAACGATTCCCCAAGCTTTTCGACAACAATTGCAATTTGTTCCGGTGTGGGCTCCCAGTAAAATTTGATTTCCACAATGCGCTTTCCCCAGCAAATCAGATAAGTATTCAGCACACTGTCACTCCAATGGAGCTGGTAGGCGTCATCGGCATTCCAAACGGAGGCGTCTATTGGTTCATAGTGGTCGGTGAACACAAAGTCATCATGGACTTCATCCTGCCGGGAACCTAGCACGGCTCTCTTAATAAAGCCATACAAAAAGCTCTGCTTTACCTCAGTGACTGTATACTCCAATTCGCTTTCATTCACCCGTTCATTCCCATCTCTGGGAACCGCATACTGACGGTATTCGGTGCTGGAGAGCAGGAATGTTTCTTGATGATCGGCCTCCTTGCTCCACCGTGCGCTTACATTGGTCAAATCTTCGATCTCCAGCGGCAGAGGGTCGTTATAGATTCCCCAGGTTCTTCCGTACAGCTCATAGGTTCCTGTTGCTGTCTTTTCACTGTCAATATGCAATCCGCCCCGGATGATGGCAGCAGTTATAAGGCCCAGCATGAGGAATGTCAGCAGGACTACAGCACAAACGGAAACGGTACGGTTGACATTTCTGGAAACACCTCTTCTTTTCAAAAGCTTTTTAATGAGGTTTCCGATGACAGTGATGAGCGGTACCATGCAGATCCAGAGCAACGCAAATCTGATAGACCTCCGAAGCGAGGCCCAGGAAAGGATCAGAAACAGTGCGGAAACCGCCACCAAAACCCAACCGGCTACCGGCTTACTCCGAATTGACAAAAACACTCCGTTATTCCGGGCAGCGGCCTTTGCTTTCCTGCTCCAGAAACCGTAAAATCCGATTTGATACAGACAGACCAAAGTCAATACGCCAAACATTAAAACCGAGTAGATGGAAAAGGGGCTGGAGAGCTCGCCCACAGGGTCTCGCCTCCATTGAGAGAGCCTCATCAAAAAATTTACCAACAGCATCGTACAAAGCATCGTTTGAGGAAAAAGCACATTCTTTTTCATAGACCGGACGATATTTTCTACCTGCGTGACCGGCTCCGTTTCAATAGGAACAGCATCCGTATTCTCATTGTAAAAAATCTGCATAACGTCCCAGCTTGTAACCAGTATCCATCCGTCCTGGCGGCAGTAGTCAATTTTGGTCAGTTCGCCGTCTGTGGGACTGGGGTCAAAGTCCGATGCGCCGGGAAAATAGGTGACGGAGAAACGGAGTTTTTGGGGCTCCATTCTCTTATAGGTCCACATAAAGCTCCCTGTCTTTTCCAGCATCCATCCCTTTTCGGCCATGTCCTCCAGCTTTTTTTGAATACTCTGCTGGTCATAAAAGGAAAAGCTGCAGAAACACCGTTTGACTTCTTTCATGATGACGCCCCCTTCTTGAGAATACGGTCGTAATCAGCCACTTGGCCTAATAGCCGCCCGTATTCTTTATCCAACATCTGCCGGCCTTTTTCTGTGATGATGTAACTGCGGCGACGTCCCTCGGCCCTGGTTTCCTTAATTGCACCTTCCTTCAAAAACTGTTCCAGAAGATCATACAGCGTTCCGGAACCGATGTTGACCCGGCCATTGGTGAGGGTGCGGACCATCTCCAAAATATCCACGCCCCGGCATTCCTCATGCAGGCAGAGCAGAATATAAAACATCTGCTCCGTCAATGTCTTAAATCGTTCCCGCGGCATTGTCACCCCTCACTTTCTCGATTATCGAGCTATTTGCTTATATTATAAACTCGAATATCGAGAAAGTCAAGGTTTATTGTAGTTCTTCTGATATTGAGCAGTCATACTTTACCGGTGCGCATGGAATACTCCGTAGTAAAAATGGTATCCCGGGCAATCTCCGCGAACTGCCCCAGAAAGGCGAAGTTTACCGCGCCCTCCGGCACCCCCAGATGATACAGCCACTCCATGCAGATTTCCCTGCCGGTACAGTCCCGCATGGCCTTTTTGACATAGTCGCCGGGAACCTCGCTGAACAGGGCGTACACCCATACCAGGCAGTGGTCCCTGGGCTGTTCCCGGAACTGGGGCTGGCGGTTGATGGTCCAGCTGAGGAGCCAGGAAGAGTCCTTCACCGTCACAATGCCGCCGGGGGTGGCGTCCTTTTCGAGAATATGGATGCGCTCTCCCTTCATCTGACCGTCCCGGACCAGATAGCAGGCCGGCGCCGATGAGATAGGCCGATTTGCGGTCCACGCCCTCAGGCTTCCGGGGACGGGCAAAAGCCTCGTAATTGCCGCTGGAATAGTACATAGAAGCATCCTTTCCTGTTTCATTGTCCTGATAGGTCTCTTCCAGAAGTATTCCCGGTTTTTTGGCAATCAACAGCCGGAAATGTGTTTATCGGAAGGAGAGATGAAACAAAGCTGCGCCTTCCTGTATTTTCCATCAGGTAAATCTTGTCATCGGAGTAAGTTTATGATAGAATATTATGGATTAGTAAAACCAAGCGGGCAAAAGCCTGCCCCGAAGCGGCGCAAAGCGCCCTCGGGACGAACGATGGAGGAGAAATTTTGATATGAAAAAACCTTTAAGACTCATCGCAGCCTTATTGGCGATTTGTGTTGCCGCCGCCACGTTTCCCCCAGTGGGACTGGCCGCAGAGAACGATTTGCGGACTTTGATAGACCAGGCGGACCCTGACGGAGTCGTCGACCTGGGGGGTCAACTGATCCTCGCAAACGATGTGTCTGTGGGTGGTGCAAGCCTGCTCGCGTCTTTTGTCATTGACAAGCCTATAACGATACAAAACGGCAGGGTGACGGTTCGGGCCGGCGGCATCGTGCTGGGAGCCGATACCACATTTTCCAATGTGGAGTTCAGCTTTCCTTCCGCAACGGAAGGCGGCAACTTTATCGCCGCTAACGGATACACACTGACCCTGGAAAATGTAACATGTCTCTCAACCTCAGAATCCTTCAACTTGTTCTGCGGCGCTTTCACCGGGAATTCGCATCCAACCGTTTCCCTGCCGCCGTCTGGAACAGAAGGGACCATTCTCATTAAAGAAAACGTCAGTATTCAGGGACAGTCCTCCTCCGGAAATATATACGCCGGCAATGTTTACCGTACCAGGGACGGGAACGGTTCCCCCGATAAGATCTTTCAGGGAAACGCCTCTATCTCTGTTTTAGCCTCCAAAAATAATTTAGGAACCGTCTATGGCTGCGGAGCTACGGCAGACGGTTCCGTGACTCAGATGGACGAAACATACACTGTCTCCGGAACCGTCTGCATTGCCGGCAATGCCCCCGATGTGCACGGCACAGGCGCCGACGTGATCGATGTGATCTATCAGGGCAGCGGCAATCAGGCCAGAAAGACCTTCTCGGACATCTCCAGTCTGGCGGTGGAGTCGGGCAATCTCGTTCTGGAAAATGGAAGCTGGTTCCGAAATAACGGAGCGCTCTCCCTCTCCTCCGGCACAAAACTGGACCTTCGGGCGTTCCAGTTAACCAACCTCGACATTGACAGCTTTGACAGTAGCGACGGCTTCCTGTTTCTGGGTGAAAACCAGACCTGGCATATAGGAGGTCAGGTGTCTGGAACGGCCAAAGTCGTTATAGGCAGCTTGAGCTCCGACGGAGAAAACTCCATGACACAGCCGTCCGATGGACATACGTACATTCAGGCTCCAGGATCTCAAGACGGTAATTTCGTGCTCCTGCCCTACGCCAACAGCCCCAATATGACACTGGTGCGGGACGACAGCGGCAACTGGACGGCCTCCAGCGGCTCCTCCGGCGGGGACGAAAACCGGGTGCAGGATTTCAGCTTTGACACAGCGGAGGTAAGCGCAGGCCCCGGTGAAGAGGCAGAATTTCCCTTAACCGTAGACAGCAGTACCGGAGGCCCCTTATATCTGGATTACATTCCTCTGGATATCACGATCAATAACAGGCAGGCCAACCGGAGCGCAGAAGTTATAGATGGTGAGACCTGCTACAAATACGCAGACCGCTACGGATATCTGTCATCCCTGGAGATTTATGGAAACTCCCTGTATGTCACCTCTGACGCCGAATATGGCGCTGTCGACAGTCCATATACCATAGGGATTACGGTTCCGGCAGCATATACCGCAGATAACAGGAGCATTACCAAAACCGCCGTCCTGAACGTTTCGGACAGCGGTACGACAGACCCGGGAAGCAAAACCATCTCCGTCCCCAAAGCCAACGCCGGCCTGAAATGGACGGGTGTGGAGCAGACCGGCGTAAACGCCGGAACGGGCTATACCCTCTCCGGGGACTTCAAGGCCACCGACGTGGGCAGTTACACCGCCATTGCCGCGCTGGAGCCCGGCTACCAGTGGACCGGCGGCTCCACAGACCCGCAAACCATCTCCTGGAGCATCGCCAGGGCCAACGGCCCCGCCGTCCCCGCCGGCCTTGCGGGAGTTGCCCCCACTGCGGCGGGCGGCGCGGACGGCAAAATCACCGGCACCACTTCCGCCATGGAGTACGCGGCGGACTCAAGTTTTACAAATCCGCAGAATTGCGGTGACGGTGAGACCGGCGGGCTTTCCACCGGGACCTACTACGTGCGGATAAAGGAGACTGCCACCCACGAGGCGGGCGCCTCTACCCCAATCACCGTCCCGGCTGCCGGCCAGCAGCCCGGTGGAACGAAACACCAGGCAACGGTCAGCAACACCGGCGACGGAGGAACCAACTCCGGAATTCACATGTATGAAGAAGGCGTCGAGGTTATAATCCACGCGGGCAGCAAAAGCGGCCATACCTTTGCGGCCTGGGAGGCAACAGGGATCACCCTTGCCAACCCCGGCGTCCCGGAGATAAGCTTTACGATGCCCGCCAACGACGTGACCCTCCACGCCAGCTGGACGCCGGACAGCGTTACCCCGCCTGACGGCCACACCCACGCCTGGAGCACAGCCTGGCAGTCTGATGAAACCCACCACTGGCACAACTGCACCGCTTCCGGCTGCCCCATCACCCAGGACAGTCAGAAAAGCGGCTATGCTGCCCATACCGCCGGGAACTGGGTGGTGGACCGGCCCGCTGCCTCCTCTCAGAGCGGAAGCCGTCACAGGTCCTGCACCGTCTGCGGCTACGAGATGATTCGGGAAACCATCCCCGCCACCGGCGGCTCCTCCACAGGAGGAAGCTCTTCCTCCGGCGGCGGCTCCTCCACAGGCGGGAGCTCTTCCGGCAGCACAACGGTGAAAAATCCAGACGGCTCTACCATCTCCACCAGCACCAACAAAACCACCGGCACGGTGACAGAGACCACAAAGCGGCCTGACGGCTCCAAAACGGTGGTGGAGACCACCAAAAACGGCACCGTCACCACCACCGACACGGCAAAGGACGGCTCCACGGTCAAAACTGTGGCACGGCCTGACGGCTCCACGGAAACCACCATAAAGCAGGCCAGCGGCCTCACCGCCTCCATCCAGGAGCATCAAAACAGCGCCGAGGCCGATGTCCGAATCCCCTCCAAAATGCTTGCGGAGAACCCGGGGAACAGCGTAGCCCTTCCCATTCCGACGCTGCCCGGGGAAGATGCTTTCGTCACCGTCCATACCGGCAGCGCCCGGCCGGTATCGGTGGAAATTCCCGTTCACGGAAATGACAACACCACGGTTGCCTGTCTGGTCAACCCGGATGGCTCGGAAACCATACTCAAAACGGCCATTCTCTTCGGGGGGCAGATGACCGTCAGCGTTTCCAACGGGACCACCGTGCACATCCGGGATAACGGGAAAGCTTTTCAGGACACCAGGGGCCACTGGGCCGGGAGCGCCATCAACTTTGTCTCCGCCCGGGAGCTCTTTTCCGGCAAGACCTCCAGTACCTTTGCCCCGGACGCCTCCATGTCCCGCGCCATGCTGATGACGGTGCTGGCCCGGCTGGACGGCGTGGATACCGCCGGAGCGTCCGCCTACGAAAAGGGTATGACATGGGCAGTGGCCCGGGGAATCAGCGACGGACGGAATCCTGACAGCCAGGTAAACCGGGAGCAGTTCGTGGTCATGCTGCACCGCTATGCGGGCAGTCCTGCCGCCACGGACCGGGAACTGCATTTCAGCGACACAGAGAAGATCGGCGCCTATGCCCAGGAGGCGGTCCGCTGGGCCATGGAAAACGGTATTCTCAGCGGCTATGGGGACGGTTCTCTCCTCCTCAATGGAAAGACGACCCGCGCCCAGGCGGCAGCGATGCTGGAGCGGTACATAAAATATTTGAACCGGCAATAAACCTCCCGGCCGGGAGCTTCCCCCTCGCCAGCTGCCGCAGGGCATTTGTATCTGCCTGTCGGTTGAAATGCCTGTCCCAAAAAACTGTCCTTTCGGCACGCTGGCGTGGGGCGATGTGCCGTCTGCCACAGCGCAGCGCAGCTCCGGCAGCACCACACCGTCCAGAGAATCCGGGTCGCCCGAGCACCACAGATACTCCACCGCTGTGCCCGCCGCCTCCATGGCGCGGCCTACCTCCCGCATAAAGGTGTTCTTCCCCACGCCGGGGCCGCCCTTCAAAACCATCAGGTCGTATGTATCCTCAATGTCCACCATCTCAGAAAAAAGATTGCGAAATCCCTCACCGCTGTTTGCACCTGCAAAAAAGTTGGTTATCTGTGCCATAAGGCCGCCTCCAAATCCTGATTTCACTCCAGCGTATGCAAAAACACCTTGACCTGACAGCAGCTCAGCAAAAAAATCCCAAAAA
>CATNDT010000017.1 GCA_950097035.1 uncultured Oscillibacter sp. | reverse complement strand
GCCGAGGCTGTAAAGGTGGTCAAGTCCGGAGACTGGCTGGATTACGGGTGGAGCGTCTGCTCTCCCATCGTGCTGGACAGGGCCCTGGCGGCCCGGGCTGAGGAGCTGACAGATGTAAAAATTCGGGGCGGCATTCTGACCCACCGTCCCGCGATTTTTGACGTGCCGGACGCCGCCGCGCACTTTACCTGGAACTCCTGGCACATGGGCGGCATAGAGCGCAAGGCAGTCGGTGAGGGGATCTCCTTCTACAGCCCCATACGCTATTCCGAGCTGCCGGGCTATTATACCGACTGTATCCGTTCCTTGGATGTGGCCATGTTCCAGGTGGCCCCCATGGACAAAAACGGCTGGTTCAATTTCGGGCCCGGCGGATCCCATTTGAAGGCGGTCTGTGAGTGTGCCAAAACGGTGATCGTGGAGGTCAACCAGAATATGCCCGTGTGCCTGGGCGGCTTTGACAACTGCGTCCATATCAGCGATGTGGCGATGATCGTGGAGGGGGAGAATCCCCCCATGGAGACCCTGGGCGGCGGCGGAGAGGCGTCTGAGGTGGATCTGGCCGTTGCGAAGCTGGTGGTTCCGGAGATTCCCGACGGCGCGTGTCTCCAGCTGGGGATCGGCTCCATGCCCAACGCCATCGGCAAAATGGTGGCGGAGTCCGATTTGAAGGATCTGGGCGTTCATACCGAGATGTATGTGGACGCCTTTGTGGACATGTCTATGGCGGGCCGAATCACCGGCTTGCGCAAGCCCTTTGACCGGGGCCGCCAGACCTATGCCTTTGCCGCCGGGTCACAGAAGCTGTACGACTTTTTGGACAACAATCCGGAGTGTATGGCCGCGCCGGTCAGCTATGTCAACGATATCGCCAGGGTGTCTCAGATTGAAAACTTCATATCCATCAACGGCGCGGTGGATATCGACCTCTTCGGTCAGGTTTCCTCCGAGTCCTCCGGTACCCGCCATATCTCCGGCGCCGGCGGCCAGCAGGACTTTGTTATGGGTGCGTACCTCGCCAGGGGTGGCAAGAGCTTTATCTGCTGCTCCTCGGCCTACATGGATAAGAAGAGCGGCCAGCTGAAATCCCGTATCCGGCCCACGCTGCTGGAGGGCTCTGTTGTCACCGCCACCCGCACCAACCTGCACTACTTGGTCACGGAGTACGGTAAGTTCAACGTTAAGGGCAGATCCACCTGGGAGCGGGCCGAGGGCATTATTGGCATCGCGCACCCCAAGTTCCGGGATGAGCTGATTGCCGAAGCGGAAAAAATGCACATCTGGCGGCGTTCCAACAAGCGGTAAAATTGTGGGTTTTGGCAGGCGGCCTTTGGCCCGCCTGTTCATTTTTGCATGATTTTTATGAAAAAATTGGCTCTTTTTGAAAAAACGCGCTTGTAAACTTTGGAAAAAACAGGTATAATAGAATCTGTAAATATCTAGAAAACTGCGCAATGGCGTACCAGCAAATTAAGGCACCACAATGAACCGATGAAAAAGGGGAGGGGCTTGCCATGTTCAGGGTCGGGGAATTCGTCGCGCACCCAATGCACGGGGCCGGCGTCATAGACGCCATTGTTCAGGAAAAAGTTGCGGGAAGCACGCAGGATTACTATGTTTTTAAGATGCCCATGGGCGGGTTGCTGTTAAAGATCCCGGTGGTCAACAGCCAGGCTATCGGCATCCGGGCCATCATCACGCCGGAGGAGGCGGAGGCGCTGATTGCAGCGATTCCCGCGTTGGAGGTGGAAAACAACGCCAACTGGAACAAGCGCTACCAGGAGAATCTGCTGCGGCTGAAAAGCGGCGACCTTCGGGAGGTGGCGCGGGTAATCAAGGGGCTGATGCGCCGGGACAGCCGGCGGGGGTTGTCCACCGGAGAGCGGAAGATGCTGCAGACCGCAAAACGGATTTTGATTTCAGAGATCGTGTTGACGCAGCAGGCAGACTATGAGACCGTGGAGGCGCGGATCGACGGCGCTATGAATCAGGTGCCTGCCTGCTGAAAAAGGGGAAACAGCCATGTTTTCATTTTTGAAGAGGATGCGGGGCGCAAAACGTCCCCATTGTACCGCCCTGGTAGCCGCCGCGGGGGCCTCCAGCCGTATGGAGGGCGTGAACAAGCTGCTGGAGCCGCTGGACGGCATACCTGTGCTGGCGCGGACGCTGACAGCCCTTCAGCTGGCCGAACAGGTGGACGAGATCATTGTCGCCGCCAGGGAGGAAGATCTGGTGGAGATCTCCCGTCTGTGCCATACATATGGGATCGCTAAGTGCGCCAAGGTGGTCCGGGGCGGAGAGAGCCGCACCCACTCCGTGCTGCTGGCGGCGCTGGAGGCCTCGCCGGAGACGGCGCTTCTGGCGGTGCAGGACGGCGCCCGCCCGCTGGTGACGCCTGAGCTTGTCGACCGCGTGGTGGCCGCCGCGGCCCGCTGCAGCGCCGCGGCGCCTGCCGTGCCGGTGAAGGACACGGTAAAGACTGTCCGGCAGGACGGCGCCGTGGAGCAGACGCTGGCGCGTGAGACATTGCGGGCTGTTCAGACGCCCCAGGTGTTTGAGGCAAGCTTGCTGAAGGCCGCCCTACAGGCGGCGCTGGAGAGCGGCATCCCCGTTACGGACGACTGCACCGCTGTGGAGCGGCTGGGCAAGGCGGTATTTCTGGTAGACGGTGAGGAGACGAATCTGAAAATCACCACCCCCACGGACCTGGTTTTGGCGGCGGCAATTTTACAGGCCGGGGAGGGTGCGCGATGACAGATTTGCGGATTGGACACGGGTACGATGTGCACCGGCTGGCAGAGGGGCGGCGGCTTGTGCTGGGGGGCGTGGAGATCCCCTGGGAGCGGGGACTGCTGGGGCATTCGGATGCGGATGTGCTGGTCCACGCTGTGATGGACGCCCTGGCCGGGGCGGCATGCCTGGGGGATATCGGCAGGCTTTTTCCCGATACCGACCCCTCCTATGCCGGAATTTCCAGCCTGAAGCTCCTGCGGGAGACGGGGCGGCTGCTGGCGGAGCGGGGCTATGGTGTGGTGAATATTGACACCACGCTTCTGGCCCAGGCGCCAAAGGTGGGCCCTTACCGGCAGGAGATGGCGGAGAATATCGCAGAGGCCCTGGGGCTCCAGCCGGAGCAGGTCAATGTGAAGGCCACCACCGAGGAGGGGCTTGGCTTTACCGGAGATGGCTCCGGTATGGCGGCCCACGCGGTGGCGCTGTTGGAGAAGCTGTAAAGAACGGAGACAATAACGCCGGGACGCATAGCGCCCCGGCGTTTATGCATCTTGTCATTTTCAAAGGGTTCCGACATGTCCTTTTCGGCACCTCTTGCCGCCGTGTCCATAAGATGGGAAGAGAGGAGGAGTGCCTGTGGACCACTATTTAATTATTGCCCGGTCTGTCACTTACGCGCAGCGGATGCAGCGGGTGCTGGCACGGGCCGGGATTCGCTGTCAGATATTCCGCGCTCCGCGGGATCTGACGGAGCTGGGCTGCGCATACGCCCTGCGGGTGGCGGTCTGTGACCTGACCGCCGCCCTGACTGCCATTCACAGGGAATCGCTGGACCCTGTTCAGATATTTTTGTACCAACGCGGCTACTACCGGGAGGTGGGGAAATGATCTATTTCGACAGCGCCGCCACCACCTTCCAAAAACCGCCCGCCGTGGAGGCGGCTATGGTAGAGGCGCTGCGCACCATGAGCTCCCCGGGCCGGGGCGGCTACTCCGCCGCCATGCGCGCCGCGGACGCCGCTTTCGACTGCCGCAGCGAACTGGCAGAGCTGTATGGACTGAAAAACCCGGAGCAGGTGGTGTTTACCATGAACGCCACCCACGCGCTGAATATCGCCATCAAGACCCTGGTGCCTCCCGGTGGCCGTGCGGTGATCTCCGGCTACGAGCACAATGCCGTCACCCGGCCGCTGGAAGCTCTTGGGGCACAGGTGACGGCGGTATCGTCTCCCCTGTTTCAGCAGACAGCGGCGGTGGAGCGCTTTGCCCAATTGATCGACGGCGGCGTGGACGCGGTGATCTGCAGCCATGTCTCCAATGTTTTTGGCTTTATCCAACCCGTAGAGGCCGTGGCGGATCTCTGCCGCAGACGCGGCGTGCCGCTGATTGTGGACGATTCCCAGGCCGCGGGCGTTTTGCCCCTGGATATGGAGGCGCTGGGTGCGGCGTTTGTTGCCATGCCGGGCCACAAGGGACTCTATGGCCCGCAGGGCACCGGCGTGCTGCTGTGCGGGGCGGATGTCCGGCCCCGCACCCTGCTGGAGGGCGGCACCGGGAGTTTTTCCATCCGGCAGGAGATGCCGGACTTTCTGCCGGACCGGCTGGAGGCGGGAACCCACAATATGCCGGGCATCGCCGGGCTTTTGGAGGGCGTCCGGTATGTCCGCCGCCGGGGGGTGGAGGAGATCTGCCGCAGAGAGCGCCGGCTTGCCCAGATGGCGGCGGAGGAGCTGCGGGTTCTGCCCGGCGTCACGGTTTTTGCCCGGCCGGATCTCCACGCCCAGGCGGGCGTTTTGTCCTTCACGGTGCGGGACCGGGAGGTGGAGGAGCTGGGCGTGGAGCTTGCGGAGCGCGGCATTGCCGTGCGCGCCGGGCTGCACTGCGCGCCGCTGGCCCACCGCTCTGCCGGAACGCTGGAGAGCGGAACTGTGCGTTTGAGCTTCTCCGATTTTAACACACCGGAAGAAGTGTCCCGGATGGTTTCGGCCATGGCGGAGATTCTGCACTGACATGTATTTGGAGAAAATAAAAACCGCCATTGGCGGTTTTTATTTTTGATCCCCGTCGTTTTAGACGTCGCCAGTGCCTGGAATTCCGGAATTTTCTGAACAGTCCGTGAATTTTTCCACAGTTTACCTTGCAATCTACACGTATATTTTATATAATCAAAATATTCATGGCCTGAAAGGGATGATGACCCCGATATGGAACTGAAATTCTCGCAGATCCCGGCGTTTGCCGGCAGGTATCTGTTGACGCTCCAGATCACCGATTTGCTGGATATCCTTATCATGGCATTTTTGCTGTATAAGGTTTTGACCCTGGTGCGAAGCACCAAGGCCGCCAGCCTTTTGAAGGGGCTGCTGGTCTTTTTTATCGTGCTGGCGCTCTCCTCGCTCATGCAGCTCAACGGCATCCACTATATGCTGAGTAAGACGATGGAATGGGGTGTGCTGGCGCTGATTATCCTCTTTCAGCCGGAGATCCGCCGGATACTGGAGCAGGTTGGCAGCCGCCGCATCATTGCGTTCTTCAGCCACAGCGAGGCGGGGAACGTGATCGAGCAGACCATCAGCCAGACGGTGCTGGCCTGTACGGAGATGTCCCAGAGCCGCACCGGCGCATTGATCGTGTTTGAGCGGGAGATACTGCTGGACGACATGGTGCGCAGCGGCACCGTGCTGGATGCGGCGGTTTCCAGCGAGCTTTTGAAAAACATCTTTTTTGTCAAGGCCCCCATGCATGACGGGGCGGTGATCGTCCGCCACGGGCGGGTGCTGGGTGCGGGCTGTATGCTGCCGCTTAGCAAAAATGTGAATCTCAGCCGGGATCTGGGGATGCGCCACCGGGCCGGCATCGGCATGAGTGAAAATTCAGACGCGGCGGTGGTCATCGTATCTGAGGAGACCGGTTCCATCTCCGTGGCCATCGGCGGGATGCTGAAGCGCCACTTAAAGCCGGAGACGCTGGAAAACCTGTTGCGCAACGAGTTGCTGCCGCAGGAGGAGAGCGGTGAGGAAAAGCAGAAGTTCAGCCTGGCGCAGCTGCTGCGCGGCAGGAAGGGCGGGGGTGTGGACGATGGAGAATAACAACACCGGAATGCGGAAAGTCCTGTACCTGCTGCTGGCCGTTCTGGTATCGGTTATGATCTGGTTCTATGTGGACGAGGACACCGACCGCACGGTGGAGCGGGAGATCACGGGCATTCCCATTACCTATATGGGCGCGGACACCGTTCTGGCGGACAGGGGACTGATGCTGATGGAGGAGGGGACGGACACCACGGTGGATGTCACCGTGGAGGGGGACCGGCCCACGGTTTCCTGGATGGACAGCTCCAGCATCCGCATCATTGTGGATTTGCGGGACGTTACCGCCGCCGGGGAACAGCGGGTATCCTGCACGTTTTCCGTTACCCAGAGTTTTGAGAACCGGGCCAGGATTACCAAGAAGAGCACTTCGATGGCCACGGTGAATATCAGCGAACTGTACAGCAAAAATGTGGAGGTAAAATGTGAGCTGGTGGGCAATGTGGCGGAGGGCTACAACGCCGGGCAGCTGCAGATGTCCCACACGGATATTGAGATCTGGGGCCAGCAGGAAATCATTGAGCAGGTGACCTATGCCAAGGTGCGGCTGGATATCGGCAACGCCACGGGCAGCGTGTCAGAGACGCTGCCGGTGCAGTATTACAACGCCGCCGGCGAGATGCTGGACGGCGATGGGATTCGCTCCAGTGTGGAGCGGGTACAGGTCACTTTGCCGGTGTTCGTCACCAAAGAGCTGCGGCTGACGATGAACTTTATCGACGCCCCCGGTGCCCGGCGGCGGAATATGGTGATCGACCTGAGCCCCGGGACCATTATGGTTTCCGGCCCGGCGGAGGTGCTGCGTGACCGGGAGACCATCTCCCTGGGCGACTTTGACCTGCTGTCGGTGGGAAATACTGAGAGTACCCACACTTACGGTATCACCGTTCCCGAAAACTGCACCAATCTTAGCGGCGTCACCCGGTCCACACTGACCATCTCGTATCCGGACAGGATAACGGCCAATATTCTCACCGACCGTGTCCGGTGCGAAAACAGCCCGGAGGGCAGAGCGGTGGATATCCTCACCGGCAGCGTGTCCGTGTCTATTTTCGGCACGGCGGCGGACCTTGCGGAGATCACCGGGGAGGACATCACGCTGGTGGTGGATCTTGCCGATTACAGCTCGGCGCTTGGCAGCTACGCCATTCCCGCCGTGGTGGAGATCGACTCCGCCGGTGATATTGGAATCAGCGGGGACTATCAGGTGCAGGTAAATATCCGGGAGCCTGGCAGCGAGCCGGACGAGCCGGAGGAGGAAGATCCTGTGCCGGCTGTCAACCCGGAGGAAGACGGAGAGGCGGAGGAGTAGGCTGTATGACACAAATCGCAACGGTGGAGCGGATCATCGACGCCAATCACGCGGAGATCTCCGTTCCCAGAAAATCCGCCTGCGGACACGACTGTGAGGAGTGCGCCGGCTGCGGCGTCACCGGCGCAGCGGTCCACGCCAGGGCGCTCAACCCCATTGGGGCCAGTCCCGGGCAGAAGGTGGTGGTGCAGAGCGACACCGGTAAGATGCTGCACATCATCGCGCTGGTGTACCTCACGCCGGTCGTGCTGTTTTTCGTGGGCTATTTTCTCATGATGGCGGTGGCGGCCAGCCCGGCCGCCCAGTACCTGGCTGCCGGCGCCGGTTTTGCGGCGGGCATTCTGCCGGCGGTGCGGTATGACCGCCGCCTGCGGGCCAGGGGCGGAATCTCCTTTCAGATCGTTCGACTGCTCTGATGTACGGTTACGTCAGGCCCCCCTTACAGGCGCTGCCGGAGGCGGAGGCGGAGCGATTCCGCCGGGTTTACTGTGGCCTGTGCCACACGCTGGGCCAGCGCTATGGCCCGGTGGCCCGGTTTATTCTGAATTACGATTTTACCTTTTTGGCTATCCTGCTGTCCGGCCCGGCGGAGGAGGAGAGCGGCAGAGCCAGGTGCCCGGTCAGTCCGGTCCGCAAACGGGCATTTCAGCTGCCGGGCGCCGCGCTGGAGCTGGCGGCGGATGAGAGTGTGATTTTGGCCTATTGGCAGCTGCGGGACGGTGTGGCGGACCACGACTGGCTCCACGGATTGAAGTATCGGGGAATTTCGGGGCTTTTGGAGCCTGCCTACCGCGCCGCGGCGGCGGCCCGGCCGGCTTTTGACGAAAAGACCCGCCGGCAGCTGGCGCTTCTTGCGCAGCTGGAGGCGGCGCGAGATCCCTTGATGGACCGCGCGGCGGACGCCTTTGCGCTGCTGCTGGCCGCGGCTGCCGAAGAGGTGGACAATCCTGTGCGGCGGCGGGTGCTGGAGCAGCTGCTCTACCACCTGGGGCGCTGGGTGTATCTCGTGGACGCGGCGGACGATTTGAAAAAGGACGCCGTTTCCGGAAATTACAACCCGGTGGCCCTGCGCTTTGGGCTTGTGGACGGCGTGTGGACGGCAGAGACCCGGCATGCCTTTGCCGCCACGCTGGACCACTCTATTCACATGATGGCAACCGCATTTGAGCTGTGGGATTTCGGCGTGTGGACGCCGGTTTTGGAGAGCACCCTGTACACCGGCCTTTTTCAGGTGGGTAAGTCTGTGCTGGACGGCACCTTTCAGGCCGCAGGACGGGGGCGTTATAGAAAGAATCACAAGAATGAAGAGGAAACTACATGAACGATCCCTATCAGGTTTTGGGCGTTCCGGAGAGCGCGACAGATGAAGAAGTGAAAAAGGCCTATCGGGACCTGGCCAGAAAATACCATCCGGACAATTACCACGACAACCCCCTGGCAGACTTGGCTCAGGAGCGGATGAAGGAGATCAACGCCGCCTATGAGCAGATTACCAAGGAGCGCAGCGGCGGCGGTAATCGCTCCGGCGGCGGGTATGGCGGCTATGGGTATGGCTACGGCGGCGCCCAGCAGCAATACCGCCAGACGTCCTCTTCCGGCAGCTCTGTGCTCCAGCAGGTGCGTATGGCGGTGAGTACCGGGAACTTGAGCCGGGCGGAGGCGCTGCTCGCCAACTACAGCGACCACAATGCGGAGTGGAACTTCCTCAAGGGTGTAGTCTGCTACCGCAGAGGGTGGATGGACGAGGCCAAACGCTACTATGAGACGGCCTGCCAGATGGACCCGGAAAATACGGAGTACCGTCAGGAGCTGAATTATATGGCGAACGGCCCCAGAAACGCCTACCGCCCCGGCGGCGCCCCCTTTGGCACGGAGATCTGTGCCAGAAACGACCTGTGCACGGAGCTTTGCTGCCTGTATATGCTCTGCAACGGCGGCGGTTATTTTTGCTGCTGTTAAGACTGGGAGGGAATGTTTTGATTAAAAGTATGACCGGCTATGGCCGGGCGAGGCAGGAGCTGCACCGGCGGGATATCACCGTTGAGGTGCGCTCTGTCAACAATAGGTACCTGGATTGCGGGGTGAAGATGCCCCGCATGTATACCTTCGCCGAAGACGCGGTGAAGCAGTGCGTGCAAAGGGCTGTTTCCAGAGGGAAGGTGGACGTGTTCATCACGGTAGACGCCTCCGCAGCCGATGTGGCAAAGGTCACCGTCAACCGGGAGCTGGCGGCACAGTACGCCGCCGCTCTGGGCGAGCTGGCTGAGATCTGCGGTTCTGCGGCCTATGTGGCCGCGCCGGAGCAGCTGGCCCGGTTTCCGGATGTGCTTAGCGTGACAAAGGCGGATGAGGATCTGGAGACGGTGAGCGCCGATCTCTGCGCCGTTTTGGAGGAGACTCTTGGGACCTATAACGCCATGCGGGCCGTGGAGGGGGAAAAGCTGGCGGAGGATATTGGAAACCGGCTGGATAACATTGAGCGTTACACCGCCCAGGTGGAGGCGCGTTCGCCAGAGACGGTGGCGGAGTATCGCCGCAAGCTCACCGCCCGGATGCAGGAGGTGCTGCAGAGCGCCGTGGTGGACGAGCAGCGGATTCTGACCGAGGCCGCCGTCTATGCGGATAAGGTGGCGGTGGACGAGGAGACCGTGCGGCTGCGGAGCCACGTGGGGCAGCTGCGCGCCATGTTGCGCTCCGACGAGCCCATAGGGCGGAAGATGGACTTTTTGATCCAGGAGGTTAACCGGGAGGCTAACACCATTGGCTCCAAGTGCAACGATGTGGATATCGCGCGGGTGGTGGTGGACCTCAAGGCTGAGGTGGAGAAAATGCGCGAGCAGGTCCAGAATGTGGAGTAGGCCATGAAGCTGATTAATATCGGATTTGGAAACCTGGTATCGCAGGAGCGGCTGGTGGCCATTATCAGTCCGGATTCCGCCCCGGTAAAGCGCATGGTGCAGGAGTCCCGGGAACGGGGCATGCTGATCGATGCCACCTATGGGCGCAGGACCGCGTCCGTCTTTGTGATGGACAGCGACCACGTTGTGCTCTCCGCCCTGCCGCCGGAAAAATTCGGCGACTCGGGTGAGAATATAGAGGAGGGGAAGAGCGTATGAACAGAGGGAGAACGTTTATTGTCTCCGGCCCGTCGGGGGTTGGTAAGAGCACCGTGCTCAACGCGCTGCTGGCGCGGCGGCAGAACGTGTTCTTTTCCGTGTCCGCCACCACCCGAGCGGCCCGCGCCGGCGAAGAGGACGGTGTGCACTACCGCTTTTTGGATGTGGATACCTTTCGCCAGTGGATTGCAAGAGACGAGTTTTTGGAGTATGCGGAGTATGTGGGCAATTTCTACGGCACGCCGAAGCGGTATGTGGACGCGGCCATGGACCAGGGGCAGGACGTGATTCTGGACATTGAGATCCAGGGCGCCATTCAGGTGAAGAGCAAGCGGCCGGAGACGGTGAGCATCTTCGTTGCCCCGCCAAGCTGGAGTGAGCTGGAGCGCCGTCTTACCGAGCGCGGCACAGACAGCCCTGAGAAGATACAAAAGCGGCTGCTGCGGGCCAAGGTGGAGTTTCAGACGGCCCACACCTACAACTATTTTGTCATCAACGACAATGTGGAAAACGCCGTTCGCGAATTGGACGCCATTATGACGGCGGAGCACTGCAAGCCCCAAGAGCGCATGGAGATCATTACCGGACCGTAACGACGGCAAACGGCAAAATTTTTAGCCATTATTTGGCAGAATGGAAGATGAGTACGATGATGCTGTATCCCGCGATGAATAAGCTGACGAGCTATGTTCCCAACCGCTATATGCTGGTGAATGTGGTGGCCCGGCGGGCCCGGCAGATTGCCGAGACCGCCGAGGAGCTGGGAGAGCTCCTGGAGGAAAAGCCGGTGACTCTGGCGATTCACGAGGTGGCGGAGGGCCGGCTGGACGCCGGAAATATGGGCCTGAAGTCCGGAGAGGACGCCGTCTGACCGGGAAAGGGGACGAGGCATGGAGGCCGCTGTGATTTGCAAGGTCGCGGTCGCCGCCGCGCCCTATGTCATTGACAAACCCTATGACTATCTGGTGCCGGAGGCTATGCTGCGGTCCGCGGTGCCCGGTGTGCGGGTGACAGTACCCTTTGGCCGGGGAAACCGGAGTTCCGAGGGTGTGATTTTGGCCCGGAGTGAGAGCGGGCGGACGAAGGGGCTGAAGCCCCTGGCGGCGGTGCTGGACCGGGAACCGGTGCTGGACCGGGCGGGCATTGAGCTGGCTCTTTGGATACGCCAGCGGTATTTCTGCACCCTGTTTGAGGCGGTAAAGGCCATTTTACCCACCGGACTGTGGTATCAGATCCGGGAGATCTGGAGGCTGGCGGATCCGCAGCTGGACCGGGCTGCGGCAGACGCGCTGTCCGCCGGGGTGAGACAGGCCGCCGCTGTGCTGGACGCACTGTATGATGGCGGCGGAAGCGCGGAGCTGGAGACGCTGCGGGATATCTGTGGCGCCCAGGCGGAAACGATTTTGCGAAAGCTGGAAAAGGCCGGCGTGGCCGTCTGCGAGACCGCGGCCAGGCGAAAGGTGCAGGACAAGTCCCGCCGCATGGTGGAGCTGGCGGTTCCGGCGGAAGACGCTCTTGCGGCGGTGGAGCCAAAGCGCCGCTCCGCCCCCCAGCGGTGCGAGGTGGTGGGGCTGCTGGCCACCGCCGGGCGGATTTCCGCCGCCGATGTGTGCTATTTTACCGGCGCATCCATGCGGATGCTGCAGGGGCTGGAGAAGAGCGGTCTGGTGGCCTTTTCCGAGGAGGAGGCGCTGCGGATTAACAGTATGGAGCCGGTGGAGCCCGGGCCGCCCATCACACTGAATGCAGAGCAGCAGGCCGCTTTTGACGCTGTTTTGGCGCTGATGCGCAGAGGCCGTCCGGAGGCGGTGCTGTTACAGGGCGTTACCGGCAGCGGCAAGACCCAGGTCTATTTGCGCCTGGTACAGGAAGCGCTGGCACGGGGCAAAACCGCCATCGTGCTGGTGCCGGAAATCGTTTTGACACCGCAGATGATGCGGAGGTTTTCCTCCTACTTTGGAGAGCGGGCGGCTATGCTGCACAGCGGCCTCCGGATGACGGAGCGCTATGACCAGTGGAAGCGCATTCGCCGGGGAGAGGTGCAGGTGGTGCTGGGCACCCGCTCCGCTATTTTTGCACCGCTGCAGGATCTGGGCCTGGTGATTTTGGACGAGGAGCAGGAGAGCAGCTATCAGTCGGAAAATCCCCCCCGTTATCACACGCGGGATGTGGCGAAGTATCTCTGTGGGCGGAATAATGCCACACTGGTGCTGGGCTCCGCCACGCCGGCGGTGGAGACGGCCTGGGCCGCGGAGACGGGGAAGTACCATAGGGCACTGCTGCGGCAGCGGTATAACCGGCAGAGCCTGCCCGATGTGCTGCTGGCGGACCTGCGGGAGGAGATCCGCACCGGCAACAGCGGAATGGTGGGCGGCGTTCTGCGGGCAGAACTGGAGCGGAACCTTGCCTGCGATGAGCAGAGCATTTTGTTTTTAAACCGTCGGGGCAGCAGCCGCATGCTGCTTTGCGGAGAGTGCGGCCATGTGCCGGAGTGTCCGCGGTGCAGCGTGGCGCTGACCTATCACTCCGCCAACGAACGGCTGATGTGCCACTACTGCGGCCACTCCCAGCGGGCAAAGGAGACCTGTTCCGTCTGCGGCGGTATGATGAAGCATGTGGGCGCCGGCACACAGCGGGTGGAGGAGGAGCTGCGGAGGCTGTTTCCCCAGGCGGATATCCTGCGGATGGACGCGGACACCGCCTCCGGCCGGCATGAGCAGATTTTAAGCCGGTTTGAGAAGGAACGCGTTCCCATTTTGCTGGGCACGCAGATGGTGGCGAAGGGACTGGACTTTGAAAATGTAACGCTGGTGGGTGTGCTGTCTGCGGATATCTCGCTGTATGTGGACAATTTCCGGGCCTCTGAGCGCACCTTCAGCTTACTGACCCAAGTGGTGGGCCGGGCGGGCCGGGGCGGCCGGACAGGCCGGGCGGTCATTCAGACCTACACACCGGGAAACGATGTGATTCAGTGCGCGGCAAGGCAGGACTACCAGAGCTTTTACCAGGGTGAGATCCGCCTGCGGAAGCTGCGGCGGTATCCCCCTTTTGCGGATCTCTTTACCTTTACGGTCTCCGGAGGGGAGGAGGGCGGCGTTCTGCGGGCGGCTGTAGCGCTGCGGGGGCGGCTGCGAGAGCTGTGCGCCGCGCCGGCGATAGCGGCCGGCCAGCCGGAGGTGCTGGGGCCTGCACCGGCGCCGGTGCTCAAGCTGAATAACCGCTACCGCTACCGTGTACTGCTGGTGGGAAAAAACGACAGGCCCACCCGGGAACTGGTGAGCTGGATCTTGAAGGAATTTGTCAATGACCGCGAACATCGCGGACTTCATATTTTTGTGGACTGCAATACCATGGAATAGCGGTATCACAGATCAAGGAGGTCAAATATGGCGTTGCGAAAGATCGTAGAGCTGGGCGAGGAGTGCCTGACAAAGGCGTGCCGCCCGGTGACGGAGTTCAATCCCCGGCTGCACCAGCTGCTGGATGACATGGCGGAGACGCTGTCCGAGGCCAACGGCGCGGGTCTGGCGGCGCCCCAGGTAGGGGTGCTGCGCCGGGTTTGTCTGGTGCTGGACGAGGACAGCGAGGAATATCTGGAGATGATCAATCCGGAGATCATCTCCCAGAGCGGTGAACAGACCGGGCTGGAGGGCTGCCTCAGCGTGCCCGGAAAGTGGGGGCTTGTCACCCGGCCGGAGATGGTGCGGGTACGGGCCCAGGACCGGAACGGCGGCTGGTTTGAGGCGGAGGGAGAGGGCCTGACGGCCCGGGCCTTCTGTCATGAAATCGAGCATCTGGACGGCCATATGTATACGGAACACATCGACCGCTTTTTAACGGATGAGGAAGTACGGGAGTATCTGGAAGAAGAGGAAGGGGAGTAAGCCCGGTGCGTATTTTGTTTATGGGAACGCCGGAATTTGCCGTGGCGTCCTTACAGCGCCTGGTGGAGGACGGACATACGCTCTGTGGCGTATTCACCCAGCCGGATAAACCTAAAAATCGTGGATACCGGCTTGCCTTCTCGCCTGTAAAGGAATATGCGTTGTCAAAAAATATCCCGGTTTTTCAGCCTGCAACGCTGCGGGACGGCGCTGCGGCGGATCTGGTGCGCTCTCTTGAACCGGATCTGACGGTGGTGGCGGCCTATGGGAAACTGCTGCCGGAGGAGATTTTGGAGATCCCCTCTCTGGGCTCCGTCAACGTCCACTCGTCTCTGCTGCCAAAATACCGGGGAGCCGCACCCATTAACTGGGCCATTTTAAACGGCGAGACGGAGACCGGCGTCACCATCATGTATATGGCAAAGGAGTTGGACGCCGGGGATGTGATTTTACAAAGGGCCACCCGGATCGCTCCGGAGGAGGATGCCCAGGCATTGACGGCGCGGCTGGCCGCTCTGGGGGCTCAGGCCCTCTCCGATGCGGCGGCGGCCCTGGAGGCCGGCACCGCCGGAAGGACGCCCCAGGATCACAGCAGCCACACCTATGCCCCCATGCTGACAAGGGAGATGTCTCCTGTGGACTGGAGCCGCTCCGCCCACGAGATTTCCTGCCAGATTCGGGGACTGATCCCCTGGCCCTGCGCCGTTACAGATATCGTCAGCGGTGAGGACATGAAGCTGTATGCGGCGGCGGAGACCGGGGAGAATACGGATGCGCGGCCCGGTACGATCCTGCGGGCGGGAAAGCAGGGCATTGACATCGCCTGCGGAGACGCCGGGGTCCTGCGGATTCTGGAGCTCCAGGCGAAAGGCGGCAGACGTATGGCCGCGGCGGCCTATGTGCTGGGGCACCCAATCCAACATTGAATCGAGGAGAACCATGCCGTATTACTACAACTATGGAGATTTTCTGGCAAACAACATCTACTGTATTCTGGTGATTCCGGTGTTTTTGCTGTCCCTGTGGGCGCAGCTTCAGGTCAGCGGAAATTTCCGGCGCTACAGCGCTGTAAACAACCGCCGTCATCTCACCGGCGCACAGGCGGCGGAGGCCGTTTTACACGCCCACGGGGTGTATGATGTGCCTGTCCGGCGCTGTCAGGGCAGCCTGACGGACCACTATGACCCCAGGGACAACACCATCTATCTCTCTGAAACCGTCTATGCCGCCCCCACGGTGGCGGCGGTGGGCGTGGCGGCACACGAGGCGGGGCACGCCGTCCAGTACGCGGAAAATTACGCCCCTGTGCGGGTGCGGGGCGCCATTATCCCCGCCACGCAGCTGGGCTCCAGATTCTCCTTTATCCTGCTGCTGATTGGAATGCTGCTCTATAGTCAAACGCTGTTTTTGGTGGGCATTCTGCTCTTTTCTCTGACCACGGTCTTTCAGCTGGTGACGCTGCCCGTGGAATTTAACGCCTCCGCCCGGGCCATTGAGACCATTGAGGGCAAAAATCTTCTGGACGGCGACGAGCTGGGAGGCGCTAAACGGGTGCTGCGGGCGGCAGCCATGACCTATGTGGCCGCGTTGTTGATGTCCGCTCTCCAGCTGCTGCGGTTTGTATTGATCTTTATGGGCCGAAACGGTGGAAACGACCGCCGGGGAGGCCGCCGGTGAGCGCCCCGGCCAGGGAGACGGCGCTGCGGGTGTTGATTGCCTGCCGGGTCAACGGCGCATGGGCGGACGCCGCCTTAAAGGCCCACTTGAGCCGGGACGGCCTGTCCGGCCCCGACGCGGCGCTTTGCAGCCGCATTGTCTACGGCGTGCTGCAAAACCAGCTGCTGCTGGATTTTTATATCACCGCCTTCTGTTCCCAGAAGCCGGAACACCTGCAGCCGCCGCTGCTGGATATTCTGCGGATCGGCGCGTATCAGATCCTCTTTTTGGACAAGGTGCCGGACAGCGCCGCGGTAAACACCTCCGTGGAGCTGGCGAAGACCGCCAAACGGGGCCAGGCCGCCGGCCTGGTCAACGCCGTTCTCCGCAGGCTCGCCCGGAGCAGGGGCGCGCTGCCGCCCATTCCGGAGCGGGACGAGGTGCGCTATCTCTCCACGCTGTACAGCCACCCCAGGTGGCTGGTGAAGCGCATTTTGCCACTGCTTGGCCGGGAGGAGACGGAGCTGCTTCTCGCAGCCAACAACAGCCAGCCTCCCGCGGCGGCACAGGTCAACACCTGCCGGACCACTGCCGAACGGCTTTTCGAGGAGCTGCAGGCCGCGGGTGTGGGCGCGGAGCGCCACCCCTGGCTTCCGGATTGTCTGCTGCTGTCGGGAACCGGAAATCTGGAGCGGCTGGACGCCTTTCAGCGGGGTGCATTCTACATTCAGGATGTAGCGGCGCGCCTGGCGGTGCTGGCGCTGGATGTCCGGCCCGGAGAGCGGCTGCTGGATGTGTGCGCGGCGCCCGGCGGCAAGTCTTTTGCAGCTGCCATCGCCATGGGGGACCGGGGGGAGATTCTGGCCTGCGATCTCCACGAGAGCAAGCTGAAGCGGATTCGGGAGGGCGCGGAGCGGCTGGGCCTTGCCTGTATTGAGACATCTGCCGCCGACGGGCGGGTGTTTCACCCGGAGTGGGCCGCCGGCTTTGACGCGGTGCTGGTGGACGCGCCCTGCTCGGGCCTTGGCATTATCCGCAAAAAGCCGGATACCCGCTATAAAAAGCCGGACAGCCTCTTTACGCTGCCGGTGGTGCAGCACGATATTCTGGACAGCGCGGCGGCCTATGTAAAGCCCGGCGGCGTGCTGGTGTACTCCACCTGCACGTTTTTGCCGGAGGAAAACGGACAGGTCGTGGATACCTTTTTATCGGAACACCCCGCCTTTTCCCGGGAAATGTTCCGTCTGCCGCCGCCCCTGGGGGAGGCGCCCGGGGAGGTTACGCTCTGGCCGCATCGCCACGGGACGGACGGCTTTTACATCTGCCGCATGCGCCGGCAAGCCTGACAGGGAGGCGCTATGTGTGACTTAAAATCCCAGACTCTCCCGGAGCTGACGGAGACCCTCCGGGCTATGGGAGAACCCGCCTTCCGGGGAAGACAGGTGTTTACCTGGCTTCACAAAGGGGTAAAATCCTATGAGGAGATGCGGAATCTCCCCGGAAGCCTGCGGGAAAAGCTGAAGAGCCGGTACCCTCTGGCCGTGCCGCAGGCGGTGCGAAAACAGATCTCCCGGTTGGACGGAACGGTCAAATACCTTTGGGAGCTGGCGGACGGAAACTGTATTGAGTCCGTGTTCATGCGGTATCGCCACGGCAACACCGTGTGCATCTCCTCCCAGGTGGGATGCCGGATGGGCTGCGCCTTCTGCGCCTCCACAATTGCCGGCAAGGTGAGAGACTTAACACCGTCTGAAATGCTGGATCAGGTGCTGTTTACCCAGCTGGACGTGGGGGAGACCGTTTCCAACATTGTGTTGATGGGCATCGGCGAGCCCCTGGATAATCTGGACGCGGTACTGCGCTTTTTAGAGCTGGTGAACCATCCGGACGGTATGAACATCGGCATGCGGCACATCTCCCTCTCCACCTGCGGGCTGGTTCCTGGCATCCGCCGCCTGGCGGAGCTGCAGCTGCAGCTGACGCTGTCTGTCTCTCTCCACGCGCCGGACAGGGAGACCCGATCTAAAATCATGCCGGTCAACAGGGCCTATGACGTGGATGAGCTGTTTGATGCCTGTCACGACTATTTTCAAAAGACGGGACGGCGCATCTCCTTTGAGTACGCTGTGATCGACGGGGTGAACGACCACGACTGGCAGGCGGACCTGATTGCCCGGAAGCTGAAAGGGATGCCCGGCCATATCAATCTGATTCCGCTGAACGATGTGGCAGAGAGCCCGCTGCGGCCGTCCCGCCGCCTTGCGGCCTTTCAAAAGCGGCTGGAGCACCATGGTCTCACCGCCACCGTGCGGCGAAGCCTGGGTGGAGATATAGACGCCTCCTGCGGACAGCTCCGCCGGAAGGCGATGGAAGAAGCACAGAAAGGGGAGGATTCCCAATGATTCGAGTACAGGGGATCACCGATGTGGGTCTGGTCCGCAAGGAAAACCAGGACGCGTATGCGGTGAGAGAGGTGACGGCGTCCGGCCACACAGTCTGCGTGGTGTGCGACGGGATGGGCGGCGCAGCCGGCGGAAAGCTGGCAAGCGGCATCGCCGTCGCCACCTATACGGAGGAGCTGGAGCGGGTCCTGACCGGGTCAATGACCCCCGAGCAGCTGCGGGAGGCCTCGTCCTATGCGGTGTCTCTTGCCAACAGGGCCATCCAGGCCGCCGCCGGGGAGGACCCGCAGTACAGCGGCATGGGCACCACGCTGGTGTCCGCAGTGACCTATGAGGGCGGTGCGGTCATTACCAACGTGGGGGACAGCCGGGCCTATCACATCACCTCAGGCGGGATCGCCCGCGTCACCAAAGACCACTCTTTGGTGGAGAGTATGGTGGAGCGGGGAGACATCACCGCCGAGGAGGCCCGCCGCCACCCCAACCGAAATCTGATTACCCGGGCCCTGGGTCCGGATATCGACGCCGAATGCGACGGGTACATCTGCCCCATGGCGGCAGGGGAATTTTTGCTGCTTTGCACCGACGGACTGGTCAACACCGTCACCGACCAGGAGATGCTGTTTGAGGTCCTGCACAACGAGGGGCTGGAGCGGTCTCTGGAACGGCTTTTGCAAATCGCCAAGGATCGCGGTGCGCCGGACAATGTGACGGCCATCCTGCTGCAAGCGCTGTAAGGGGGGAGAGGCATGGATCAGTACATTGGAAAAATGCTGGATAACCGCTATGAGATTCTGGAGCGGATCGGCATGGGCGGCATGGCAGTGGTCTACAAGGCCAAGTGCCACCGGCTCAACCGCCTGGTGGCCATCAAGATCTTAAAGAGCGACCTGGCTCAAGACGAGGATTTTCGCCGCCGGTTCAACGCGGAGTCCCAGGCTGTTGCCCAGCTGTCCCACCCCAACATCGTGTCGGTTTATGATGTGTCCAAGGGCGGTGATATCGAGTATATCGTCATGGAGCTAATCGACGGCATCACACTGAAGCAGTATATGGAAAAGCGGGGCCACCTGAACTGGCGGGAGTCGCTGCACTTTATTA
Source organism: uncultured Oscillibacter sp. (assembly GCA_950097035.1). Lineage (GTDB taxonomy): Bacteria > Bacillota > Clostridia > Oscillospirales > Oscillospiraceae > Oscillibacter. The sequence goes on along the minus strand of CATNDT010000017.1, from coordinate 9,560 downwards.
CCCAGATCATGCGGGGGCTCTCCCATGCCCACAGCCGGGGAATCGTCCACCGGGACATCAAGCCCCAGAATATCATGGTCCTGCGGGATGGCAGTGTGAAGGTGGCCGACTTTGGCATCGCCTGCCTTGAAAACTCCGCCCAGACCCTGACCCAGGAGGCCCTGGGCTCTGTGCACTATATCTCGCCGGAACAGGCCCGGGGCGACCGGACGGACGCCCGGTCCGATATCTACTCCGCCGGCGTGGTGCTCTACGAGATGCTGGCGGGAAGGCTGCCCTTTGAGGGGGATTCCGCCGTGTCTGTCGCCATCCAGCATCTAAGCTCCATCCCCCTGGCGCCGCGGGAGGTGAATCCTGAGATTCCGGAGCAGCTGGAGCTCATCTGTATTAAGGCTATGGCACCGGATATTCAGCGGCGGTACAGCTCTGCGGACGAGATGATTCTGGATCTGGAGGCTTTCCGCAAAAATCCGGGAATCAGTCTGGATTTTGAGATGAAGGATCTCAGACCCGAAGAGGTGGACGAACCCACCATGAAGCTGCGGAGCAGCGCTGCTCACGCCGCGGAAGGCGCGGCTGCCCATCGCTCCTCCGCACCTGTGCGGGAGCGGGAGCGCCCCCGCCGCCGGGACTATGACGACTATGACCCTCCAGAGAGCGGTGTGAGCCGGGGGCGTGTGGCGCTGATCGTCATTGCCTGTGTGCTGGCGCTGGCGCTGGCGGGTGTGATGTTCCGCTCAATTCTGGACTCCTTCCGCCCGGCGGAGCCGGAGTACTTCACGGTGCCCTCCCTTTTGGGAGACACTGTGGCGGAGGCTGAGGCGCGGGCGGATATCAGGGATATTTTTACCATTACCACCAGCGGCCAGGCCGTCAACTCCAGTGAGTACGGCGTGGGGGAGATCGCCAAACAGGACCCCGCGCCGGGCGTGACCCGCAAGGGCGACAATCTGACCATCACCGTGTGGCTCAGTGCCGGTGTGGAGACCGGTACTATGCTGGATTTGAGGGATAAGTCCATGGCGGAGGTTACCGTTTTGATGAAGCCGCTGGTGGATAAATACGATTTGAAGATTGAGGCGGTGGAAGAGGATAAGCAGTACAGTGACGAGGTGACGGACGGCCACGTGATTTCCACAGAGCCTGCGGCGAACGCGGTGCTGAACACGGGAGACACGATCCGCATTATCCTGAGCAAGGGCCCCCAGCCGGTTCCGGTGATCTCGGTGCTAAATCTTCAGCCTGACGTGGCAAAGACTATGCTGCAGTTGGCCGACCTGGATCTTGGCGACATTGAATATGAGAACAGCACAGAGGCAGAGGCGGGCCTGATCATCAGGCAGGACCCGGCGGCCGGAAGCAGTGAGGTGGCCCCGGGGACCAAAATCAACGTGGTGGTCAGCAACGGCCCGGAGGACGGCTCCGCCCGGCTGGATACCGAGCCCCTCACGCTGATCCTGCCCGCCGGAAAAACAGAGGGGAAGCTGGTGGTCTATCAGGGCAGCGAGTGTCTGATCTCCCAGACCATCGACTGTACGCCGGGCAGTTACTTTTTGATGCTGGAGGGCCGCGGAGACGGGCATGTGGTCGCCTATCTAGATGACGAGGTCATCTTTGACGATATGGTCCATATCGGCGAGTCATGATGACGGAGGGAAGGATCCAAAAGGCCCTCAGCGGCTTTTACTATGTGGACACCGGCAATGGCATACTGACCTGCCGTGCCAGGGGGAAATTCCGCAGGGACGGGATCTCCCCCCTGGTGGGGGACCGGGCAGAGGTTCGGGAACTGGGCAATGGCGAGGGTTTTGTGGAGCGCATCTGCCCCCGGAAAAACACTTTTACCCGCCCGGCAGTGGCCAATATTGACCAGCTGGTGGTCATCGCCTCCGCCGCCATTCCCAGAACGGACGCCTACCTCATTGACCGGGTGGCGGCCATTGCGGCGCTGAAGGACTGCCAGGTGGTGGTCGTGTTGAATAAATGTGACCTGGACCGGGCGGATACCCTGTACGGCATTTATCACGCCGCCGGGTTTCCCACCTTGCGCGTCAGCGCGGCGACCGGCGAGGGGATCGAGACGCTGAAGGCGCTGATATCCGGAAAGCTATCTGCCTTTACAGGGAATTCCGGTGTGGGAAAGTCCAGCATTTTAAATGCCTTGGACCCCAGCTTTTCCATTCAGGTGGGGGAGGTGAGCCACGCCCTGGGAAGGGGCCGACACACCACCCGCCACGTGGAGCTCTATCAGCTAAGCTGCGGGGCAGAGGTGGTGGACTCTCCGGGCTTTTCCTCCTTTGAGACGGATGAGTTGAATCTGGAGCTGAAACGCCGCCTGCCGGAGACCTTTTTGGACTTTGCCCCCTATCTTGGGAACTGCCGCTTTGTGGGGTGTGCCCATATCCGGGAAAAGGGGTGCGCCGTACTGGAGGCTCTTCGCCAGGGGGAGATTCAGCAGAGCCGCCACAGCAGCTATCTGCGGCTCTATGAAGAGCTGAAACCCCTGCAGGATTGGCAGGTGGGCAAATCCCGCAAATGATGCCTGTATATCAATAAAAAATAACAATATATTGGAAAATATTTGAAGCCGCCAGAAGCATTTTGCTCCGGCGGCTCTTTTCCATGAATCCCTGCACCTTGGACAGGCAGCGCCGCTATACTGTATCAGAAGAGGGGGCGGTACACATGTGCAACTGTAACGGAGGGCGGGGTGGCTGGTTTTTAGGCGTTTGTGCGGTGGCCCTGGGCGCGGGGATTCTGATCGCCGCCATATTCCCCGTTGGCTGCCTGATGTTCCTGGTGGCAGTGTTGCTGATTGCGTGCGGCGTCACCTGCTGTAAGCGGTAGAAAGGAGTTATTTATATGAACATTGTGGTTTGGAAGTCGCCGAAAGCGCTGCGGGGCATTCTTCGCAGGCTGTTTAAAATCAAGGATTGATATGCATAAACCCGTCCACCGGCACATACGTTAAACCATGAACTGCCGGGAAAGGAAGGGCTTACATATGGAATTGGAGCTGAAAAGGGCCGGTTTGGACGCCTATGAGGTGGGCGGAGAGCTGGCGTTGACGCAGGAGGAGACGGCGGAGACCATTGTGCCGGACTACTGCCCGGACATCGCGCGGATTATTGAGACGGAGGGAAAAGTGTTTCTCCACAGCCGGGAGCTGCGGGACGGAAAGGCGGAGGTCTCCGGCACCATCCGGGTGACGGTGCTGTATACGCCGGATGGGGAGACGGGCATTCGCACACTGGAGTTTGCCATGCCTTTCACCGTGGAAAGTGACAGCCGCGCCATGGCCGGCTGCACATATTTGACGGCGGAGACGGAACCGGAGTTTCTGGAGACGCGGATGCTGAACCCCAGAAAAGTATTTACCCACTGCAAGCTGGTGACCCGTCTCACCGGCTATCAGCGTGCGCCGCTGGACTTCTGCACCGATGTGGAGGCGGAGAGCGGACTGTGTGTGGAAAAGCGGCAGGAACAGCAGCACGCCATTTTGTTGACCCACATTGTGGAGAAGGACTATACGTTTTCCGAGGAGATGAACCTCTCACCGGGACGGGACGGGGCGGCGGAGTTACTGGTCAGCCGGGTGAACGGCACAGTGACCGAGGCGAAGATCGTGGGCAGCAAGCTGGTATTCAAGGGGATGTTCCATGTTACGCTGCTCTACCGCACGGTGGAGGGGCGCTGCTGCAGCACCTCTGCCGAGCTGCCCTTTTCCCAGATCATGGAGATAGAGGGCGCGTCTGAAGGAGCGGCGGCTTCGCTACGGCTGCAGCTCACCGGCACCGACTTTCAGATTGACGGCGCGGATGACGAGGGCCGGCAGATCGCGGTGACACTGTATTTTCACGCTGTGGCGCTGCTGCGAACGGAGCAGGAGCTGACGCTTTTGAACGACCTGTACTCCACCGTATACGATATGACCTATGAGGCGGCGCCGTTGAATTTGACCAGCTTTTCCGAGACCATGAGCCGCCGCCAGACTGTGCGGGAGGTGCTGGAGATCGGTGTGGTGGCAGATGCCATCCTGTCCCTGTCGGTCTCCTGCGGACCGGTGTCTGTCAGCCGGGAGGGCGAGGGTACGGTGCTGCGCACCGGTGCCACCGTCCGCGCGATGTATCTGGATGAGGGCGGCGTGCCGCTGGTGGCGGAGCGGTGCATCGACGTGACCTGCCAGCTGGAACTGCCGGAGGACTGCAGGATCGCCGCCCAGGCTATCTGCGCCGAGGAGGTGCAGGGAACCCTGGGGGACCGGGGCATCGAGGTGCGGTTTCCCGTGGATTTCCGGGTGGAGGCGGCCTCTCATGTGAAAAAGATCTGCATCTCCGCCGCCAAACTGGACGCGGAGTCCGCCAAGGATCTAAGCGGCGCACCGTCGCTGGTGCTGCGGTGCCTTGGCAGGCAGGAGACAGCCTGGGATTTGGCAAAAAAGTACAACACCACCATTTCGGGAATCCTCTCCGCCAACCAGCTGGAGGAGGAGGCGGAGATCCCCAGGGATAAGCTGCTGCTGATCCCCAGAAAACGGGCATAGAGAAGCACTCCCATCCCTAAAAAGGGATGGGAGTGCTTTTTGTCTGTGCGGTCAGTTTCCCTCATAGTGGGCCAGAAACTGCCGTGTCCGCTCCTCCTGCGGATGGTCGATGACCTGGCGGGGGTCGCCCTGCTCCACAATGAGGCCGCCGTCCATAAAAATAATCCGGTCCGCCACATCCCGGGCAAAGGCCATCTCGTGGGTGACAATGATCATGGTGGTCTTCTGCTCCGCCAGTGAGCGGATGACCCGCAGCACCTCGCCGGTGAGCTCCGGGTCCAGGGCGGAGGTGGGCTCGTCGAAACAGAGGATGTCCGGGTGCAGGGCCAGCGCCCGGGCGATGGCCACCCGCTGCTGCTGTCCGCCTGATAGCTGGTGGGGATAGTGATTTGCCCGGTCGGCAAGACCCATCTGCTCCAAAAGCGCTTGCCCGGCGCTTATGATTTCCTCGCGGCTTTCGCCGCCCCGCTCTTTTGCCAGCAGCTCCCTGGCCAGGGTGACATTTTGCAGTGCCGTGTACTGGGGGAAGAGGTTAAAGTTTTGAAACACCAGGCCAAAGTGGAGCCGCTTTTTGCGGATCTCGCTTTCCAGCTGGGTTCTGGGGTCCGCGGCGTTAAAGACGACGTTTCCGCCCACGGAGATGGAGCCGCCGTCGGGAACCTCCAGGAAATTCAGGCACCGCAGCAAAGTGGTCTTACCGCTGCCGGAGGAGCCGATAATGGACAGGGCCTGGCCCTGCTGCAGAGAAAAGCTGATATCGCTTAGGACCTGCGTTGTGCCAAAGCGCTTTTCAATATGTTGGACTTCCAAAATAGCCATATTGACCCCTCCTTATTTGAAATAATCCAGTTTTTTCTCAAACTGATTCAGCAGAATGGTTAAAATGCCGCTGAGCAGCAGATAGAAAACTGCGGTGTAAAACAGGGGCCAGATCATGCCCTTTTTGATGTACGATTCTCCCATCCAGATCAACTCATATACAGAGATGACCCGGACCAATGAGGTGTCTTTCACCAGTGTGATGAACTCGTTGCCCATGGGGGGCACAATACGCTTGACCACCTGGAGCAGCGTGATCTTAAAGAAGATCTGCCGCTTGGTCATGCCCAGCACCTGGCCCGCCTCGTATTGGCCCTGGGGAACGGACTGAATGCCGCCCCGGTAGATTTCGGAAAAATAGCAGGCATAATTGACAACAAAGGCCACCAGCGCCGCCGTAAACCGGGGCAGGAGGGGTAAACCGAACAGAAGGCCGGGACCGTAAAAGATGATGAGAATCTGTATCATCAGCGGCGAGCCCCGAATGATCCAGACCACCGTCTGCACCAGCCAGCGCAGCGGTGCAAACCGGCTCATGGAGCCGAAGCTGATTACCAGGCCCAGGGGCAGGGCGAACAGCAGCGTGAGGAAGAAGAGGTTTAAGGTAGTGACCATACCCCCCAACAGGGTCGTCGTCACAGAAAGGAACATGGCGGGGCGCCTCCTTTAAAAATTCATAAACCGGGGGCGGGTGCGGGGAAGGGCAGAGGGCATATTTGCCCCCTGCCCATATAATCAACCGGAAAAACAGTTATTTCTCGATGATAGACTCCTGCACGCCGTAGGTAGTGGCGACCTCCATTACGGTGCCTGCTTCGTAGGCGGATTTCCAAAACGCATTAAAGGCATCCACCAGGTCGGAGCCCATCCGAAAGCCCACGCCATACTCCTCGTCGTTGAGCTGCAGGGTGTAGGTCAGGTTGGGATAGCTGGTGCCCTCGCCGATCATGGCGCCGGCCATCAGCAGGTCGATGACGCAGGCATCTGAGGCGCCGGAGGCAACCTCCATCAGGGCGGAGGCCTGGTTCTGGGTGGCGGTGTAGCTGATATTCAGGGCCTCCAGCTGCTTGGAGCCCTCAGATCCGTTTTCCGCGGCGAAATTCAGGCCGCTGAGGCTTTCTACAGTCTGGTACTGACCGGCCTTATCGGCAGGGACCACGACCACCTGGCCGTTGCGGCAATAGGGCTCGGAGACGCTCATGGTGGCCAGTACCTCCTCGCCGATGGTCATACCGTTCCAAACCACGTCGATGGCCTTGGTGTCCAGCTCCATGGCTTTGGCGTCCCAGTTAGCCAGCTCCAGAAACTCCACTTTCACGCCCAGATCCTCAGCAAAGGCCTTGGCCATGTCGGCATCAAAGCCGATCCACTCGCTGCTGCCCTCGGCAGGGTGGTAGTCCATGGGGTCAAAATCGGTGATGCCAACCACCAGCGTGCCCTTGCCCTGGATATAGGCCAAGTCGCTGTCGGCGGATGTATCTGCGTCGGCTCCATCGGCGGGCGGGGTGGTATCTCCGCCGTTGCCGGAGCTGCTGCCGCAGGCGGTCAGGGATAAAACCACCGCCAGTGCCAGCAGCAAGGTCAAAAGTTTCTTTGCGTTTTTCATCATCTTAATCCTCCAAATTGGGACGGCTGCCCGTCCATTTAATACATTAGCAGTTTACCATGCTAAATTGCATCTGTAAATACAAAGAATAACCGGAAACGAGCCTGGAAAAAGGGGGGATTTTTGTGCGTTCTGTCAAAGAAAGACGGGCTGTCATACTTTTGCCCCATCGGACATATTGTAGAGCATGAATATGGAGCGGAAAAAGGACGGGATGCTATGAATACCACGATCTATCAGAATATCGCCACCCGCACGGCGGGGGATATTTACATCGGTGTGGTGGGGCCGGTGCGGACAGGCAAATCCACCTTTATCAAGCGCTTTATGGAGACCCAGGTGATTCCCAACATTGAAAATGTCTACCGCAAGGAGCGGGCCCGGGATGAACTGCCCCAGAGCGGCTCGGGGCGCACCATTATGACGGCGGAGCCGAAATTTGTGCCGGAGGAGGCCGCCCAGATCCAGCTGCCCGACGGCGGGGCATTTTCCGTGCGGCTCATCGACTGTGTGGGTTATATGGTCAAGGGCGCCATCGGCCAGTTTGAGGACGACGCGCCCCGGATGGTCACCACCCCCTGGTTTGACCACGAGATCCCCATGACCGAGGCGGCTGAGATCGGCACCCGCAAGGTTATCACAGAGCACTCCACCATCGGCATCGTCATCACCACGGACGGCACGGTATCAGACATTCCCCGGGAGGACTATCTGGAGGCGGAGGAGCGGGTGATCCGGGAGCTGCAGGAGCTGGGAAAGCCCTTTATCGTGCTGCTCAACTCGGCGGACCCCGGCGGCGACCGGGCGGAGGCCATTGCAAGGGACATCACCTCCCGGTATGAGGTGAACTGTGCCCCGGTAAACTGCCTGGACCTGGGGGAGGAGGATGTGGTCGCCATTTTGAAGGCCGTTCTCTACGAGTTCCCCATGCAGGAGCTGGATCTCTTTCTGCCCCCCTGGGTGGACGCCCTTCCGGCGGAGCACCCCATCAAAGCGGGACTGTACGACGCCATCCGCCGGGGGACGGCGGAACTGCGCCACATCCGGGAGATCGAGGGTGTCATCGAAGCTCTGGCTGGCTGCGAAAACATCAGCGAGGCGAAGATCACCGGCATCGATCTGGGCACCGGCGTGGCCACAGCCAGCCTGTGCCTGCCCCGGGAGCTGTTTTACCACACCCTTTCAGAGCAGTCCGGCTTTGAGGTGGGGGACGACGGCGACCTCATGAGCCTTTTGACCCGCCTTGCGGCGGTAAAGGCGGAATATGACAAGGTGGCCGGCGCCCTGCGGGACGTGCGGGATACGGGCTACGGCATTGTGGTGCCCGGTATCGACGAGCTGAAGCTGGAGGAGCCGGAGATCATGAAGCAGGGTGGGCGCTACGGCGTGAAGCTGAAAGCAAGCGCCCCCAGCATCCACATGATCCGGGCGGATATTGAGACCGCCGTATCCCCCATTGTGGGCAATGAGAAGCAGTCGGAGGACATGGTGAACTATCTGCTTCAGGAGTTTGAGGGGGACACCAGCAAGATCTGGCAGTCCAACATCTTTGGCCGCAGCTTCCACGAGCTGGTGAACGACGACCTCCAGGCCAAGCTGAAACGCATGCCGGAGGACGCCCGGAAAAAGCTGCAGGAGACGCTGACCCGCATCATCAACGAGGGCAGCGGAGGACTAATCTGCATTATACTCTAATATAAAAGATGAAACGAACAATATAATAGAAAGAAGACGCCGGGGTTCGGCGCCTTCTTTCTATTTACGGGATTGCCGCTGTGGGAATTTTCTGCTCCAGCTCCAGCAAAAACCGCTTTTTCGCAGACTTGCAAGGGGGGCGAAACCGTGTTATCATATATCTTAAAAGAAAGAGCGACTTATACGGTGAGGAGATGACGGCTATGCTGCTGGCCATTGACGTGGGCAATTCCAATACCTCTGTGGGGCTGTTTGACAAGGGAAAAAATCTGCGGTTTCTGGCCTCTTTAGACACGGACAGCCGGAAGACCGCCGACCAGATCAGCGTGGATCTGATGAACCTGTTTGCCCTGTACCATTTCAGTTACAGCGATGTCAGCGGCGCGATTTTGTGCAGCGTAGTGCCGCCTCTGAATTTTATGATGGAAAAGGCGCTGACCCGTCTGCTGGGCCGCCCCCCCATGACGGTGGGCCCCGGCGTGAAGACGGGCCTGAACATCCGTCTGACCGTTCAGACCCAGGTGGGGGCGGACATTGTGGCGGACGCCGTGGCGGCGCTGGAGAAGTTTACACCGCCCATCATCACCATTGACATGGGCACCGCCACCACCATCGGTGTGATCTCCCGGGGGCGGACCTATGAGGGCGGGCTACTGCTTCCGGGGGTCAATGTATCGCTGGAGGCGCTGAGCCGCCGGGCGGCCCAGCTGCCGGATATCTCGCTGCAGCACCCAAAGGCCCTGATCGGCAAGACCACGGAGGACTGCATGCGCTCCGGCATTGTCTATGGCACGGCCGGAATGCTGGACGGCATCATCGACCGCATCCGGGAGGAGTTTCCGGGCCAGGAGGTCAGTGTGGTGGCCACCGGCGGCAACGCCCCGGTCATTGTGCGCT
>CATNDT010000016.1 GCA_950097035.1 uncultured Oscillibacter sp. | reverse complement strand
AGGCATCGCCCGGCGGGAGGGCAAGGCGGCGGAGGGGATGTTTATCCAAAACGAGGGGGGCACGCTCCCCAGTGTAGCCAAGGGGACTGCCTGGGTCCGGCAGGCTCTGGAGCTGTTGAAAGATACCCCCCGGGTACCCATGACCATGGCGGATCTGGTGGTGGGGGCCGAGTGCGGCGGCAGCGATTATACCAGCGGCCTCGCCGGGAACGTGGCGGTGGGCCGGTTTTACGACAAGCTGGTGGACGTGGGCGGTACGGCGATCTTCGAGGAGATCGTGGAGGCTGTCGGATTGGACCGGCTGCTCATCAGCCGCGCCGCCGGCGACCAGGCCCGCCGGGAACTCCGGCATACCTACGACAAGGCCCTGGACTACTGTAAGTCCGTGCGCCAATATTCCGTCAGTCCCGGCAACTTCGCCGGAGGATTATCCACCATCGAGGAAAAGAGCATGGGGGCCGTGATCAAAAGCGGGTCCCGACCCATCCAGGGCGTTTTGAAGGTCTCCCAGCCGCCCCGCAGCCCGGGCCTGTGGCTGCTGGACTCTACACCGGACCCCCACTGGATGCAGTTTGGCATCACCAACCCCAACGACAACGAGGGCCTGATGGATCTGGCCAGCTGCGGCGCACATATCGTCTTCCTCGTCACCGGACGGGGCAGCGTGGTGGGCAGCGCCGTGGCCCCCTGTATCAAAATCACCGGCAACGGCGCGACCTATGCCCGAATGTCCGGGGACATGGATTTCGACGCCAGCCCCGTCCTGCGGGGGGAGTGCAGCCAGGAAGATCTGGCGGAACGCCTTGCCCGGATGGTCGCGGAGATTGCCGCCGGAGCGCCCAGTAAAAGCGAAGCCCTGGGACACCGGGAATTTTTCATCCCCTATAAATACCAGGACTCCCCGGAGGCCCTTCGGCGGGTCTGCGGGGAACTTGACGACAAAACCATTTCATAAGGAGGCGATTGGGAATGGCCGCTTTTACCCAAGAGCAAATGGATCAATTCTCTATGGAGCGCTGGTACGACCTGTCCGGACAAACGGCGGTGGTCACCGGCGGCTCCACCGGGCTGGGCCTTGCCATCACCCGGTGCCTGATCTCCGCCGGCGCGAAGGTCGCGGTGCTGAGCCGCAACGAGGCCCAGGCCAAAGAGGCCCTGGCGGAGTTCAGCGGCCGGGCGGTATTCTACCCGTTCGATATCAGTGACACGGACCGTACCCAGACCGTGGCGGATAAGATCACGGCAGAGCAAGGTCCGGTGAGTATTCTGGTGAACAACGCCGGGAACCACTGCAAAAAATTCATCTGGGATATGACCGTGGAGGACTACAAAAGCGTGCTGGACGTACATCTGGTGGGGGCTTTCGCCCTGACCCGCGCCCTGGTGCCGCAGATGAAGGCTCTGGGCCATGGCCGTATCATCTTTCAGGCCAGCATGACCAGCTACATCGGACAGCCCCAGGTATCGGGCTACGCCACCGCCAAAGCCGGTTATCTCGGCCTCATCCACACCCTGACGGCGGAGCTGGCGGAGTTCGGCATCACCGTAAACGCCATTGCCCCCGGCTGGATCGACACCCCCATGTTCCACAAGGCCACCGACAATGACCCGCCCCGCCTTGCCAAAATTTTAGGGCGGATCCCCGCCAAATCCGTGGGCGACCCCATGGATATCGGTATGTGCGCGGCGTTTTTGTGCAGCGACGCCGCCCGCTACATCAGCGGCACCTGCATCCCCGTGGACGGCGGTGCGCTGATCGGATTCTAAAAACCAGGATAAGAGGTTGACCGCTATGAACGACAGGTTCAGCGAAGAGCTGTTTTTGACCAACGAGACCGGGCGGATGCTCTACCACAAATACGCTGAGCATCTGCCCATCATCGATTACCACTGCCACCTCCAGCCGTCTGAGATCCTGGAGAACAAGGAGTTCGAGGATCTGGGCGAGATGTGGCTCCGGGGAGATCACTACAAATGGCGCTGTATGCGCACCTTCGGCATCGACGAAAAATACATCACAGGAGATGCAAGCTATTACGAGAAATATATGCGTTTCGCGGAGATTCTGCCCCAACTGGTGGGAAACCCCATCTACATCTGGTGCGCCTTGGAGCTGAAGCGGTATTTTGACATTGACGAACCCCTGACTGCCGCCAACGCCCAGGAAATCTACGACAGGACTAAGGCCCTCATCGCCGAAAAACATATGACCCGCCGCTGGTGCATGGAGCACAGCAGCGTCCGTCTGGTCTCCACCACGGAGGACCCTACCGACGATCTGGCCTGCCACAAAGCTTTGCAGAAGGAGGCCCTCTTTACCCGCGTCATCACCGCCTTCCGGCCCGACAAGGCCATGTTCTGTGCAAGCCCGGACTTTGCCGCGTATCTTGGCAGACTGTCCGGTGCGGCAGGGATGCCCATCGGCAGCTTCGCTGAGCTGCTGGCCGCCCTGGAGGACCGACTGCAATACTTCCGGGACGTTACCGGCACCACCGTCAGCGACGACGGCATCCCCTGGTTCGTCTGGGAGGACTATACCCGGGAGGAGATCGAGGCAATCTTTGCCAAAGCCCGGCAGAACGGAACCCTGTCCCGGAAGGAAATCGACCAGTACCAGAGCGCGTTCCTCTTTGAAATGGCCCGGATTTATCGCCGGAACGGCTTTGTCATGCAGCTCCACATCGGTACCTATCTGGACGCCAACACCACCAGGGTGCGTGCCATCGGTCAGTCCACCGGCTTCGACTGCGCGGATGACTCCTCGCCGGTAAAGAGCGTTGGAGAGCTGCTGGACCGGCTCACCGCCATCGGCGAGCTGCCTAAGACTATCCTCTATCCCCTGGACGGCACCAAGATCGAGACCTGGGCCATCCTTGCCGCCGGCTTCTGCGACAGCGGCACCCGCGCCAAGGTACAGCTGGGCGCCCCCTGGTGGTTCAACGACCAGGCTTTCGGCATCCAGCGGCAATTTGAGGCCTGCGCCAATCTGTACCCCGTGAGCCTCTCCGTAGGGATGCTCACCGACAGCCGCAGCTTCATCTCCTATCCCCGCCACGAACTGTACCGCCGGGTACTGTGCAGTTATCTGGGCGCGCTGGTGGAGCGGGGAGAATATTTCTCAGGCGAGGAAGAGCTGAAAAAAACCATCGAAAATATCTGCTTCAATAACGTCAACGAATTTTTCGGATTCGGCGTGAAGCGCTGAGGTGATTGCTATGGGAGGATTGACTGGAAAGGCCGGGATTGTCACCGGCGGAAGCAGCGGGATCGGATTTCAGATTGCCAACGTCCTGGCGGAGGACGGGGCTGCCGTATATGTTGTCAGCCGCACGGGTCGGCCCAAGGAGGACATGGGTGAGAGCGTCCCCGGCGTGACGCACCTCAAGGGCGATGTGGGAGACCGGGCGGAAATGGAGCGTCTTGCGGCGGAGCTGGCAGGGAAGCACGGCGGGGCGCTGGACTTCCTGGTGAACAACGCCGGCGTCAGCCACAAGTGCCGGGCGGAGGACTTCCCCATGGACCGCTTCGACCAGATTCTGGATGTAAATGTGAAGTACGTCTTTGAGATGAGCGTGGTCTGCTATCCATACCTGAAAAAAAGTCCCGGACGAGGCCGGATCATCAACATCACCAGCATGAGCGCCCATCTGGGCTTTTCCGAGGTGGTACCTTACTGCGCCAGCAAGGGCGCGGTGCTGGCCATGACCCGGGCGCTGGCGGTGGAGTGGGCGGCGGATAATCTCTGCGTCAACAGCATTGCCCCCGGCTGGTTCCGCAGCAAGATGACGGAGCAGGTGGTGGACCCGGCCCGGGAGGCTAAAATTCTTAGTCGGATGCCCTTCCATGATTACGGCGATACCCGGGATTTAGGGGCTATGGCGAAATTCCTCTGCGGCGAGGGCGCATCTTACATCACCGGTCAGGACTTTGCCGTGGACGGCGGCGCGCTGGCCTTTGGATATTGACGGAGGCCGGCGCTGTTCGGGTCGGAAGCGGCGCTCTCTATGAGACTTCCTGTTTGGCTGCTAAAAGGGCACCTGAATACAGAGAGAACACCACCAAACGGGTTGGACCTTCGGAAGTCCGGCCCATAGCCTCGCAGGGCGCACGATACATGGTTGCAGATCATGATCGTGCGCCCTTGCTTCGCGGCGGGACATTCAGTTTTATATCCAGCAGAGATTTGTGCGGTTATTCTATTCTGCAACGAGATGTGCTATGATATAGATCAGTTCACGATGCAACGGATAGTACCCATAGAAAAACCACTTACATTTCCGCCCCGGTTTTCCATTGTAAAGATACATAATGGGGAGGGCAAATATCATGGGACACTGGAAACGGTCAAAAAAGATTTGGAAAAAACCAAAAGACTGTATTCCGTACAGTTCATCTGGAGCCGCAAATGCACCCACAAAACAGACGGCGCAAAACACACCAAAAACAAGACACTGCCCGTTCTTTGATTTTGCAAAATACATGAACACTCCAAGAAGCACAAATCCAATGCCATAATTCATGCTGTTGAAGGACGGAAGCAAGCTGTTATACAGCCCCTTTACAAGAAAATACACTCTTGTGGACGCATTGGGCGGCATAACGGTGTGATATAGCACATCATGCAGATAAAGGATGGTTGGAACAAAAGACACTGCGATCAAACAAACGGAAACAGCCAATGTTCGCATATCTCTCATTTTCCAGTCAGAAGCCAGCTTTTCTATGAGAACAATGTATAAGGCGGTATAGAAAAACGTGAAGATAATATTACCTGGGGTAAAGTATGTAAACACTTCTCCCAGGCAGACATTCATAACAGTAACAAACAGCTCAACACCCATACCGGCGAGATAGAGACGGAGCAAAAATATTGGTTTGCTTCTGGTATGGCGAATGCTTTGAACCAACAAAAACAGAAACAGCGGCGCGGCAAGACGGCCAATCATCCGTAAATATCCCGAATATCGGCCAACAATTGGAATTTCAAAAGCGAAATCCGCGATATGATCCAGCGTCATAAAACCAAGCGCGATTACTTTGAGCTGAAAAGCTGTTAGGCCTTTTATATGTTTTCCTATATTCAGTTCCACATTTGTATCCCCCGCAAATATCTTCCTTCCGAGTTGGAAAAAGTATAACACACATCCTTAAAAGTGACAAGAATATACCCTCAAAATTTCATTAAGGCATAGAGCTTTCCCGCCCGTTCCGCTCTACTGCGCTATGGCGTATTTGCTCTTGTTAAGTGCAAACGCAGCTCGCCCTTTGAAAAAGCAGCGGACGCTCCGGCAAAACTGTAGCAGAATGGCGTGAAAGAAGGTACGGATGGCGGACAGTGAAACGACCGTCCCCCAGGGGCTGCATGTCACGGACAACAGCGCAGGCTACACCGCCTGCAAGCGTGTCCTGTCTGGAAAGGCGGTTCTGGCGCGGATTATGAAGTCTTTCCTGGAGGAATACAGGGACTACGATGCGGGCGACATTGCCGAGAAGCGCATAGCGGGCCAAGCCCAGGTGACCGCCGTCTCGGTACTGCCGGACGGCGGCGGTACCGTTATCAGCCACTGCATGTACTCCAATCCGTACCTCCTTGGGTATGCCGTGACACTCATTCAAGAAATTTCTCTTTGGGTACTACCATTCAACTACCAACTTTTAGCACTGAAAAATCCGGTTCATGCATCAGCTTATATCCTCTGGGTGGCAAGGTGCCCAGCACCTTTGACACCGTCGTTGCGTTCAGGAAGATACGTATTCCCTGAAGTCTCTTGTTGTGGTATAATTGGGCAACGGCGTTGCCGTCCTCATCAAAGGTTGTAGTTCCCTGAAGTCTCTTGTTGTGGTATAATTCGGGACGGCGGTCCGGAACAACGGGATCAGTTGTAGTTCCCTGAAGTCTCTTGTTGTGGTATAATTTTGGCGCTGTATGTGTTCCTGTGGTGAAGGTTGTAGTTCCCTGAAGTCTCTTGTTGTGGTATAATCGGATGACCTCCCCACCATCAACGCCATCAGTTGTAGTTCCCTGAAGTCTCTTGTTGTGGTATAATGTCAAATCACATGTCGAGTAGAAAATTAGAGTTGTAGTTCCCTGAAGTCTCTTGTTGTGGTATAATTCATCAGTATCATACGACCCGATGCAGTAAGTTGTAGTTCCCTGAAGTCTCTTGTTGTGGTATAATTCATCGGTGTCATACGAGCCGATACAATAGGTTGTAGTTCCCTGAAGTCTCTTGTTGTGGTATAATTGCACACTTTGTCCACATAGCGGGAAAGGTGTTGTAGTTCCCTGAAGTCTCTTGTTGTGGTATAATGCCGAAAGCGTCCGCATGATATCCGAAAGTGTTGTAGTTCCCTGAAGTCTCTTGTTGTGGTATAATATTGCACTTATTGCGGAAGCCGCGACCATTGTTGTAGTTCCCTGAAGTCTCTTGTTGTGGTATAATTTACATCATGGACAACTGTTGCAGGAACTTGTTGTAGTTCCCTGAAGTCTCTTGTTGTGGTATAATTATCGGAACAATTATGAGGGAATACCAACCGTTGTAGTTCCCTGAAGTCTCTTGTTGTGGTATAATATGCAAATCACTAAAACTTGCTATCGCACAGTTGTAGTTCCCTGAAGTCTCTTGTTGTGGTATAATGATGGTTATATTTTATATAATGGTATGCATGTTGTAGTTCCCTGAAGTCTCTTGTTGTGGTATAATAGACTTTTTGGAACCTCCAAAATCATCGGTAAATCATGCGTATTTTCAAGAGATTTCGCAAAAACAAGCAGAAAAAACATGCGTTTTCCAAAAATGAAACACATGTTTTTTCTGCTTGTTTATCTCTTTTTTTCAAATATAGCTTCAATTTTTAGAACAGCATCAACTGTTCCATCTGCTGCGGCTCATCATACACTGTCGGCTTTCCCAGCAAGATCTGAATATTACTGTACTGCTTTTCCGTAATGACCAGCATACGAACAGAACCCTTTGACGGAACCGCTGCCGCAAGGCGGAGCTTATGAGCCGCTACCGAATCAGTCCCATTGCAGATCCTGGCATAGACAGAGAGCTGTACCATGTGGTAGCCGTCCATCAGGAGAAAATTCCGAAATTTCGCGGCGGCTCCCCGTTCCGCCTTTGTCTTTACCGGAAGATCAAAAAACACCAATATTCTCATAAGCCGATTATTCATAGCGGTAGGACTCCAACGGGATCAGCTCTGGCAATTCCAGAGCTGTCCAATTCTGTGTCAGCCCCCGGGCAAAGCTCTCCGTCATACGTCCCACGGCGGAGATCATCCGGTAGCGCTTTTCATTTTGACGCACCAGATAATTCGTCAAATTGAACAATTGCTGTTTCAGCTTTGGTGTCAGGCGATCTTCCCCCTCACAGATATTGGACGCTACATACAGATCTACTAATGGACGGTATGGTTCCATTAGATCGTCCGCCAGGTTGAACTGATTCAGTTCGCTGTGGTGGAATATCCCAAGGCATGGCTCCAGCCCATGGACTGCCAGATTTCTGGCCACTGCTCCCCGCAGAATGGCGTAGCCGTAATTCAATGCGGCATTGGTCAAACAGTCTGTGTCTCTGGTGAATCCATGTCCAAACAATGCTGGAAAATACTGCGCAGCGGCAGCTGCTTCACAGTTGTCCGGATCGCCGGAGCGGACCGTGCGGGCCAGTTCCCGCAGATCTCCGCTCCCAGGACATTCCAGCAGCTCCAGACACTTGGCCTGATTTCGGATCTTTGCCATGACCACAGCCTGCCAAAGCCGCTTTTGCGCAGGTTTTGTCATGGCAATCTGGCCTTTCAGCGCCTTCAGCTGTCGGCTGTGCCGGTTGATTGGCAGCAGCAAGGCCGCAGGCATATGCTTTTCATCGCAGAAATATACCGTTACTCCATGATCTGCCAGTTTTTGCAGTGCTGCTGTGGAAACGGTAACGGTCTGTGACTCCAGCATCAGACTGGTGATGTCCTCCATAGGGACTGTGATCTCCTGGGTCTGCCGGATCACCAGCTGTTCCTTTCGGACAGAGAGCTGCGCTGAATTCGTAATAAAAACGGCGCGAAATTCCATAGGGCCTCCTCTCCTTTAACGGAAGGTCTGACGCTTCTCTGGAGTATGTACTTTGTGATATTCTCCAAGGGGGTCGACTTCATATTTCTCAATGGATAAAAGGGTCTTTACTCCTATACCGCGGCCAGTATATTTACGGTCGTGAGTAGTCCCTGTTATGGAAGCTGTTGAAATATCTGCTCCACTATAATAAAGCATCCATTCTGAACGAAGAAGTTCAAGTTCTCCAGAAATCTCCCTGTTAGTAGCTTTTAACCCAACAGGCTTCTTTCTGGCTATTTTAATCAAGTCTCCAGCATAGAGAGAGAACAGGAAATCAGCATCCTGCATTTCTTTCCAGTCTTCTGCTGCCGTATATGCAATGACTGCTTTCTGGGGTAGAACCGCTTTGACCGTATCCGCTGTATAGATAGGAACAAAATAATACCCATCATCCTCTACATGGAACACGTCAATGCGCACCATGCCGCCGTTGTCCGCAATACCGCCGCAGGCCGCCACGTTCAAACTACTTTTGCCGTAAGTCTTCACCTTATTAACCACCGGCCCCGGCGTACCGTCCTTTTTTGGCTTATGGAACGGTTGTGCAAACGCCTTCTTCCCATCTCCGCCAAACAGTTTCAGCTGTTCCCGCAGTGCCTCGTAAAGCAGGCGGTCGCTGGAGGGATCGTAATAATCCTTAATCTCTCCGTCCTTGTCCAGCTTCAAGTCGGTCAGCGCCGTCTTTACGACGGAGTATCCTGGCAGTTTCCCGCTGCGGATTGTCTCTTTATGGGCCGCGCCGCTAACTTTCCGGTTCGGCATTCGGGAGACGAATATCGGACGGACCACCTGCTCCGGGTCATAGTGAGGGAGATTTAGCGACCAGATTTCGGCGTCCGGATCCGGAGAAAGGCGGGCCTCCAGCTCCTGGCGGAACTGGGGCCAGGGCGGTGGGAAAGAAGGCGCGTACTTCTTGTCAAACGCCTCCTGTGTCAGCAGTTCACCGGTCTCAGGGTCCACATAATTTCCCAAGACCTTTGTTCCCCACTCCCGCCGCTTGGCGTAGTTGGAGATGCGCTGGATCATCCCGTCCGTAGTAATGGCTACCACAGCGGCGTCCATAGCATGGTGAAGATCCCCGTCGGCCCGATTTTTATGCAGCCCCAACCGCTTGCGCATATAGTCCGTCACAGCGCCATTGATGGCCCGAACCGGTTTTTTCGCAAAAGGAGTGTCTTCTGCAAATTTGAAATGGTCATTCAGCAGGTGGTATACCGCCCGGGTAATGTATTGGGTATCTGACAGATTCCGCTCCTTGAAGCCCTCCAGATCCTCGTCCGTCAGCCTCTGCTTCAGCAGCCGCTGGCGCTTGCGGTAGTCCCGGACACCGGTCTCCACCAATGTGATAAAACGCCCCACTTTTTCTGCATCTCCCGCCATATACTCCAGTGGAAGACGGTTGCCCTTCTGCCGGTTTTCAGAGGCCAGCACCAGCACCTTGTTGCGGTAGCTGTCATCAAAGCAAATACTGTATGGGATGATATGGTCCACATCCACATATCCCGCTTCAAATAACCGCTCTGCCTGTAATTTTGTACCAGAGTACAGGCAGACCTCATTTTGATCCCGGAAAAGCTTGAATTTGACAAGATCCTGCCCGGTGGCGCGGCTGCCTTTGATCTCTTCAATCTGCTTTATGAGCCGTTCATTTGCCGCCCGGTTCTCCTGATATTGCTTATCCATTTTTTGGCGGTCCGCAAAATTCCGGCTCATCTCCCTGGCCAGCTCAATATGGACCGTTTGGGGAGAGCCATACCGCCGGACAACGGCGTTGATGACCTTACAGGTCTGCGAGACCGCCCGCAGAACCACAGGATTCGTAATGGCATCCAAGGCCCCCTGCCTTTGCAACGCCCCATAGGAGAGTGTCCCTGTCCTCGTCTTTTCAAAATGGCCACGATGGTCTCCATACACAGCGCTGGCCGCCTCGTCGTAGTTGACGCCTTTTTCCAGATAGGGGATCATCTTTTTCATAGCCGTCAGAGAAAGGCTCCCCGCTTTGCTGAACGAAAGCGGGAGCAGCTCTTGGATCACCGGATTTTCTAACCCCAGGCCTTCCAGTTGTTCTTTTCTCCGCTCATCCGATTTGTACAGGCTGAGAACTGTGGCGATCTCATCCAGCTGGTCATGGGAGAATGCGGCGATATATCCCTTTCCCACGCCATCCAGGGCCTTGCGGATCTTATGGTAGGACTGCATTGTCTGGAACTTTGTCTTTTTCTCCGCGGCATCCACGTCATCCGACTGGTAACGCACCGTATTGAACCGCTCTTCCCTGCTCAGCGCCAATTCCTTACGAAGCTGTCCATAATGCAGATTGGCACTTTTCATAGCAAGAGCGGTCAACCGCTCCCGCTCGTCTGCTGTCAGTCCGCGGGAAGAATGTCCCGCAGACTGGATTCGAATATGGTTCAGATCCTGGAGCAGTTTAAAATACTCAAAGGTGTAACACGCCTTAAAAGCGCGCAACTCTGTTCGTTCAAACGTACAGATCCCTCGCAGATCCCCTTTGCGGAAAGGACTGCTTCCTCCAGGGCCGGCATCAAAATCCCGCTGGGATAGCAGAATTTCACAGTAACGGCTCTCCATATTTTCGGACGCATAAGGACTGCCATGCCGCCGCTGAGAGGTAAACAGCGCGTGTGCCTCGGCCTCTACCATATCCCGTGTCACAGTAAAACTGTAATCTCCAGCCGTATTTCGAGTCTTTCGCCAAATCTGTCCATCCGGTCCAAGCATCTGGAATTTTTTATCTTGGCAGAACATCTCCCCTGCCGTTCGGTATCCTTTAGCCTCCATCAGCATCTGATTGGCAGACAGCGCAGTTTTCAAAACACCGGCCTCCTGGTCTTTTGCCGCCTCTGCCGTACTGCTTGAGCGATAGCCCCGCCGCTGAGCCAGATGCAGCAGCACTCTGGCCCATTCCCCCTGCGTCAGCCGGCGGTCCAGTCCCTCTGCCCGCAAGGTATAAACATCTTTGTCGAAGCCAGAGACCTCCAACAATGCCTCCAGCTCTTCACGGTCGATGCATCCCGTCTCTTGAAGCAGCGCTTTGATCCGTTCTTTCCGGTGCCGTCTCCGGCGGAGACGGCGGCGCGCGCCGCGTGCTTCCCGGCGAGGCAGCGCCAGACTCGCACCGGTCTTTGGCTGTTCCGCCTTTTCAAAAATACGCACCCCCAGGTCTTCAATCTTGAACGGTTCCCCGTCAGGCATATTTTGAAGAACTGCCCAACCAACAGATGATATTCCAATATCCAGCCCCAGTGTATAGTGCATCTCGCCGCCTCCTCCAGTCATTTTTTGTCTGAAACGAAGATACCCCAACCACAAATGTGGTTGGGGTAGAGCTTCGAGGCATACTGCCTGATCGCAGTAACCTAAAGTCTCTTGTTGTGGTACAAGATGGTCATATTATATTATGGGCTCCATAGGTTGTCAAGACTTTGAAGTACAATTGTAGCTCACAATTCGTTGCTTTGACCAATAACCTGACCCAGAACAGGAAACTTCCCTGTAGAAACAGTGGAGCGGGCAGTACAAAAGGCCCTGATATTCCTAAACGAACAAGGTCAAAGTGACTGAAACGTCTTTGCTGTGAGTCCTCAGGCAAGCTATGGACCAGAAGGCCGGCAAGAAGGGTCCTTTTAATCCACTGCTTCGTAAATTTAAAAATTTCTTTCCCAGATGTAATACTTTCTCCTCCCCCATCGTTTACTTTTTAAATTATTTGGCGCCAATTCAACACAAAGGAGGAGATCTTTCATGCTTGCGATCTGCCTTGCCATCTTGGAGACCGAGCAGGACCGGCAGCGGTTCACACGGCTTTTTGATGCCTACGAAAAAAAGATCTATGCGGTGGCCCTGCGTATCCTGGAGGACCAAACCCAAACAGAGGATGCCGCCCAGCAGACATGGCTCAAGCTCGTGCAGAACTGGGAACGTATCTCCACACTGCCCTGGAAGGAAACGGAGGGCTACGTGGTTACCACAGCCAAAAACGCCGCCCTGGATATCCTTCGGGCGGAACGGAAAACCACAGCTTTCCCGGAAAACTGGGAGCCACCGGCCCGGGAGGACAGCCAGCCGGAGTACAACTACCTTGTCGCCCTGATCCGGGCCCTGCCGGAAAACTACCGGCGGATTCTGGAACTTAAATACGTTGAAGAGCAAACTAATCGGGAGATTGCCCGGCGGCTGCGTATCAACGAATCCACCGTGGCGGTCCGCATCCTGCGCGGCAAATCCATGCTGCGGGAGCGCCTTGAAAAGGAGGGGTACATCTATGACGCAGTTTGACGCTCTTTTGCGCCAGGGACTGATGGACGCCAATTTGGCACAGTATGACCGCATTCTCCAGCAAATTGAAACGGAAACCCCGGACTTCTCTCCCCGATACCGCCGGGAACGGATGCGGCTGCTGGCCGCTCCCCGGAATTGGGGAAAGAAACAGACCCGACCCGTGTTGCGCCGGAGGCTTTTCTGCGGCATAGCCGTGGCAATCGCGGTCATCCTGCTGGCCACGGCGGCGGTGGCCGCCACCGCTCCGCTGTGGATCACATTCTTCGGCGGATTGGATCAGCGGCAGCAGGAAATTTTGGACGACATGGCCATCGGCGGCGGAGAAGGAGAGGAAACAGCTGCCGACAGCCTTTTGCCCCCGCCAGTGGAACACGACGGCGTTACCATCACGCCCCTGAGCATTCTGGCGGCAAAGAACCAGCTCTATATGGTGCTGGAAATCCGTGCGCCGGAGGGAACGGTGTTCCGCCCGGAGGACGACTACACGCTTTTGGCATCGACGGGACGGTCTGAGAAGACACCTTCGGGAACGCTTTCGTCCGCCGGCCGCTTTACCGTGATGGAGGCCGGAACGAAAGAGCCCAACGTACTGCTGGTCGTTGTGGAAGAACGGGCGTCCTACGATATCAGCGGCTGTCCCTTTGTTGTCCGAGGCCTTAAACGGCATACGCCGGACGGGGAACGAGAAACGGTATTCGGTGGCTGGGACCCGGAAACGGGACCCACAGATTCCTGGGAAATCCTTATCCCGGAGGACCTGAACGGAGACCGGGTGATGGAACTCCCCGTAGCGGGCCTGTCCATGTCCGACGGTCAAAAAAACATGACGCTGCTGTCCATGAGCATCTCGCCTCTGGGTGTCTGGTGGACGTATCAGCTGGACGGCGAGGACCCGTGGCCCCGGGTCCGGATAGCGCTGCGGATGAAGGACGGCAGTGAGATCGAGGCAGACCCCAGACAGCTGACTATGGGCGACATGAGCTCCGGTCTTACGGGAACCGTGAGCTTTGAAAAGCCTGTGGATCTCAGCCAGACGGAGGCTGTCCTCTGGGGCGATGTGGAAATTCCTCTGGATCAGTCCACGCAAAATCAGGACTGAAAGGAGTCCGCCCTGACCCGGGAAGATCAGCAGTGAATCTCTGCGGAATCACCGGTTGGGCTGGAGGCCGGTTCAGGACCGGGAACTGCGCCGGGACACGAGTATACCGGGCTACGTAGAGGACGGCGGCTGAACACCGGGAGTACAGAATCAAATGGGTTGGAAAACGTTATTATGAGCCATCAGGCAAGCTACGGGCCAAAAGATCGGGATAAACTCCCCATAGTGCGTCAGTAAAACCCGCTGATTTTTTACGAATCAACGGGTTTTACTTACTTTTATGATGAATTAAAAAAACCTTATTTTAGGTGCGCCGTAAAATTTTCTGTAAGCGGAAATGACAAAGTCAAGTGATGTACCGCATCCGCCATAAAGCTGCATTTTTTCCTCAGCGTTTTCCTTCATTTTATCAAAGGATTTTGAACTCAGCTCATTTTATGTTTTTGAAGTAGTGGTGGCTCCAGCACTCGGTAACAATCTTTCGGGCGGCAAAAAGGGCAGCCAAAGAGGGATCCAGCTTGGGAGCAACCTCAACCACATCCATACCAATAATATTCAGATTGTCAAACAACCCCTTGAGTATATCCAAGAGCTGGCGAGCGGTAAGACCGCCGAACTGAGGCGTGCCAGTACCAGCAGCATAGGCAGGATCCAAACAGTCGATATCCAACGTAATGTACACCTTGTCAAACTGCTTCATATGGGCCACTACCTTCTCCATGGCGGCTTGGGCGCCCATGTGTTCCACATCCGCAGCAGAAACCACATTTATTTGATTACTGTTAAAAAACTCCAGCTCATCGGACTCAATGGATCGGATACCGATGAAATACAGATGGTTGCTGTCCCCAACATGCTGGAGTTCAGTGGCCCGGCGCTCTGTGGAACCATGGGAAAGGGCGTCACCGTGCATATCATCACACAGGTCAAAATGAGCATCAATATGAATGATACCAAACTCTCCATCCACAGCGCTGTCAATACCCCGATGGACCGGAATGGTAACCGAATGATCACCGCCGATCATGGTAAAGAACTTTCCCGCTTTCACGGCATCGTGGGCCAATTTCTCTGCCGCAGTAAACATCTCGGTCCGATCCCTGCCGACGCAGTCGCCAAAGTCTTTAATCTTCAACTCGGAAATATCACGAAAATCTTCAGTGGTAGGAGAGATTGTATAAGTAATGCCGCGGAGAGCTTGGGGCGCCTCGCTGGTGCCAGAGCGGAAACTTACTCCGCCGTCGTAGGGGATCCCGAATACAGCGATATCAGTTTGCTCCAAGGTAAGTTCCGGATGATTCAGACCAGCCCAAATGGCAGGGTCCTGAGAAACAGAATTCTGCAGTAACATGACAAATACTCCTTCTTATTATGATGAAATCGTCTTGATATACGTTATATAATGTTCAAATATCAATCGGAGCAAAGGTCTCTCCCTCTTCTTCCAGTTCCTGCCGGGCCTGCGTCCGTTCTTCTGCGGTCATTTTGACAATGGTAAAACCAATATAACCGAAGATGGCAGAGACAATCGGGGTAAGCAGATTCATAAAAGCATAGGGCACATATGCGGCGCAGCCCACGCCCAAAGTACTGCTCATATAGGAACCGCAGGCATTCCAGGGAAAGAAGCAGGAGCTGACCGCACCGCCGTCCTCCAGCGCACGAGAGAGGTTTTTGCCGGACAACCCCCGCTTTTTATATTCGTTGGAGTACATACGGCCAGGAATCATCAAAGAGAGATACACGTCGCCGGTAACAGCATTGGTGAAAATACAGGAGAGGATTGTAACCAGAATAAGGGAGCCGGTACTCCTGGCAATACTGAGCAGCCGGATGGAAATAACACTGAGCGATCCAATCCGTTCCAGTGCCCCGCCGTAGATCATGGCGCAAATCATCAGAGAAATGGTATAGAGCATCCCCTGGATGCCTCCCCGGGTAAGAAGGGTATCGATAAAGTCGTCGCCGGTCTCAACCACAGCTCCGTAGTTGACGCATTCGATCACTGTCTGAAAAGTCCGGGAAAAGCCTATATTCATGCCGCCCTGGAAGAGAATGAAAAACACGGCACCTAAGAGGATACCACCGGCCAGGCCGGGGATTGCTGGTACACGGAAGACCACCATTATTTATCCAATCTACGTAATGTTGAAAGAAAATCTTGGCTTTCATAAGCTACAGCAGTTATGCGACGGCCCCACGGGTGTGGCACGCATAGACAAAAACATTACGGTATGCCGCTACCGAAATGGTTTTTTCATGTTTCTCTATGGCAACCACCCGGAAGAAAAGCGTTATATGGCACGATTCGAGGACGTGTCAGCCTATTTGGACTGGACACTGTATCCAGCCTGGATTGGCAAAGGGGAACTGTGCCGGTGTCCGGAAGAATTGGATCTGGCAGTTCAACAGGCCTATTTTGCCAGTCGTTGTGCCAAAGTAAAAGAACAGGACCAGCAAAGCTATGCAACTATAGGGCTTTATCAGATTCTGATCCCGTACGCCAGCTCCCCGCATATGAGGAAATTTATGGAGGGATATTTGGCTCCACTGCTCAAAAACACCAGTGACCAGGCTACAGAGCTTCTGAAAACAGCCATTGCTTATGTTCAGGCCGAAGGGCATTTAGACATCACGGCCAAAGAGCTGTACTGTCACCGGAATACAGTTCGCTACCGACTCAATAAACTCCACGATCTGCTAAGTCCCGGAGTCAACGACATGGTCTTTTACACAAAACTCTCGACGGCTGTGCGAATATATTTACTGAATACTGATATAGAGATCATAGAATCCTGACAGAGATGTTGAACGGCGGATAATGTATGTATATATCTTTGACTCTTCAATCCGTTTATGCGACTATAACTGAACAGATAACAGCCGGTCCAGTGCGTTTTTCAGAAGACTGTGGAATTACCGGGCATTAAAACCGACTATTTTTGATAATCCGCTTCCTGGGCATAGTTTACATACAGGCCACTCCCGATGTGGACATCTGCCGCTCATCCGTGCTATGATAAAAAAAACAGTTTACGGAGGCAGGTCCAATGCGAAATATCATGATCGTAGAGGATGACCCGGCAATCCGGGAGGAGCTGGCATTTCTCTTAAAAAACGAGGGATACCGCTCTCTTCCGGTCACGGACTTCGACACCGTACCACAACAGGTATTGACACACACGCCGGACCTGATCCTGCTGGACCTGGGTCTCCCCGGCCGGGACGGTCTGGCCCTCTGCGCCGCCATACGCGGGCACAGCTCCATCCCCATCATCTTCGTCACCGCCAGGGATTCCCGGCTGGACGAGCTGCGGGCTCTCAGTCTGGGTGGGGACGACTATATCACCAAGCCTTACGACATCCCCCTTCTGCTGGCCCGCATCAGGGCTGTGCTCCGTCGAAGCGGCGGAGCCGGCGGACCGGAAGTCCTGACTGCCGGCGCACTGCGGCTGGATCTGGCCAGAGGCAGTGTCTCGGCGGACGGCCGGACGGCGGAGCTGACAAAAAATGAACTTCAGATTCTCGCCTGCCTCATGCGGCGGGCCGGGGAGATCGTGTCCAGAGCGGACCTGATCGAGGCCCTGTGGGACAATCAGGTCTTTATCGACGACAACACCCTCAGCGTAAACATGACCCGTTTGCGCTCCAAGCTGGACGCCCTGGGACTGCCCGGCCGCATCAAGACTCGCCGTGGAATGGGGTATCAGTTATGAGCCTGCGGGAATATCTCTCCGACCGCCTGGGACAGCTGGCACTGTGGGGTGTGGGCGCCGGAGGGGCGCTGCTCTTCCTGCCGGCCGTGGGCGCCCAGCGGGATGCGGCGGTGCTGCTGGTTCTGGCGCTGACACTCCTCTTCGCGGCGGTGCAGACCGCCGGTTATCTGCGCTGCCGGGGGCGGCTGGAGGAGCTGGCGTCCATTTTGGAGGGGCTGGACCGGAAGTACCTCTTCGCCGAGTGCCTCCCCCCGCCCCGAAACAGCGCGGAGCGGCGGCTGTTCGCCCTTCTCCGGCGGTCCGGAAAATCCATGATCGAAACCGTATCAGAGGCCCAGTCCGCCCAGCGGGAATACCGGGAATATGTAGAGCGCTGGATTCATGAGATCAAAACGCCTATCACAGCGGCAGGCCTCATCTCCCGGAATGCGGAGCCTGAAACCCGGCGCAAGCTCACCCGGGAGCTGGCCCAAATCGAGGCCCATGTGGAGCGGGCACTGTTCTACGCCCGGGCAGAAAGCCCGGAAAAGGACTTTATGATCCGGCAGACCACACTCGCAGACCTTACGACTCAGGCCATTGGCCGCCATCGGGCGTTGCTGACCCAGTGCGGCGTCCGGGTGGAGACAGAGAATCTGGAGCAGACGGTGTATACGGATGAAAAATGGGCGGTCTTTATCCTGGGCCAGCTTCTGCAAAACGCCGCCCGCTACCGGAATGCGGCCCCGGCCATCTCGATCTCCGCCCGCTCTTCCGGAAAACAGATCCGGCTGTCGGTCCGGGACAACGGAACCGGCATCCCCGCCCATGAGCTGCCCCGGGTCTTTGAGCGGGGCTTTACCGGCAGCAACGGCCGTGCCCGGGGAACCGCCGGCAGCTCTACTGGCATGGGGCTGTATCTGTGCAGAAAGCTGGCGGACCATCTGGAGATCGACCTGCGGATCGCCTCAGAGGAGGGGCACGGAACCACTGTGACACTGACCTTTCCCACAAAAGAAAACCTTACGGAATTGTAAGGAAAGGCCATACCAATTCAATACAACAAACCGTCCTTTGGGTGTATGCTGTCCTCACCAAGGGAGGAATCACTATGCTGCAAGTCAAAAACATTGAAAAATACTACGGAAGCAAAAACAATGTGACCCGTGCCCTGGACTGCGTGAGCTTCGACGTGGCGGACGGGGAATTTATCGCCATCATGGGCGCCTCCGGCAGCGGCAAAACCACTCTGCTGAACTGCGTGGCAACCATTGACACCGTCAGTGCCGGAGACATCCTGCTGGACGGGGAGAACATCGCGGACCTCCCCAGCCGGGAGCTGGCCCGGTTCCGCCGGGAACGGCTGGGGTTCGTGTTTCAGGACTTCAACCTGCTGGACACCCTCACCGTCGAGGAGAACATCGGTCTGGCCATGGCGCTGAACCACGCCGATCCCGCCTCTGTCCGCCGCCGGGTGGAGGATATGGCGGAAAAGCTGGGCATTGCCGACATCCTGGAAAAATTCCCCTATCAGATCTCCGGCGGGCAAAGACAGCGGACCGCCTGCGCCCGGGCCATGGTGGCGGGGCAGTCCCTGCTGCTGGCCGACGAGCCCACCGGGGCCCTGGACTCCAGGGCGTCTAAAAACCTCCTGGAGGTCTTGACGGCGCTGAACCGGAATATGGGGGCCACCATACTGATGGTCACTCATGACGCATACAGCGCCAGCTACGCCGGGCGGGTGCTGTTCCTCAAGGATGGCCGGGTTTTCAACGAGCTGCTCCGGGGAGAGCGGGGACGGGCCGCGTTTTACCACGAGATTCTGGATGTGCTGGCCCTTCTGGGAGGTGATGTCAGTGACGTACTTTGACCTCTCCCTCCGCAACGCCCGGCGGCAGGCCCGGGACTATCTGGTCTACTTCGCCACGGTAGTCCTGGCCGCCGCCCTGCTCTATGCCTTCAACGCCCTGGTCTTCTCCCCGGAGGTCAGGGCCCTGTCCTCCCGGCTGGAGGCCATGGCGGTGACCATTCCCCTGGCCAGCGCCGTAGTGGTGTGCGTCTTCGGGTGGCTGGTGAGCTACACCACCCGGTTCATGCTGACCCGCCGGAGCCGGGAACTGGGGACCTATCTTCTGATCGGCCTGGAGAACAGCCAGGTGGCACGGCTCTTTTTCCTGGAAAATCTGGCGGTGGGCGCGGCGGCGCTGCTTTTGGGCCTTCTGCTGGGGAACCTGCTGTTTCAAATTCTCCGGGCTGTGGTGCTGTCGCTGTTTGGAAAGCCCTATCATCTCGGTTTTTCTTTCTCTCCGGCGGCGGTAGGGCTGACGCTGGCCTACTTCGCCCTGATCTATCTCTTCGCCCAGCTGAAATGCCGCAGGCGCATCCGGCGGATGAAGATCCACGACCTCATCTACTTTGAGCGGCAAAACGAGGAGGCGGTCCTTCAGACAGGGGAGCGCCGCCGGAGAGTTTTCCGCGTCTCCCTTGTCCTGGGCATCGCGGGGACCCTTCTTTTAATGGCGGGAGACCTGGCCACCGGCATCGCGGGTACGGGCTGCGTCATCGCGTTTCTGTACGGCTTTTTCGCCAGCTTCTCCTCCGGCGTCCCCGCCTATTTTGAAAAGCACGGGGTAAAAAAATATCAGGGGCAGACCCTTCTGATCTTCCGCACCCTCTCCGTCAAGCTCGCCACCATGGGCGTTGTGATGGCCACCATCGCCATGCTCTTCACGGCCACTCTGATTACGGAGGGATCCGGGTTGATCTTTCAGAGACTCTTTGAAAACCGGGCGGAGCGAAACGCCTGTTATGACCTCCTTGCCAGTACGGGGGACCCGGAAAAGCCGGAGTTTATCTGGTTTGTGGACTATGTAAAGTCCACCTTTCCTCTCCGGGCCTGCCGGGAGTATCCCCTCTATCGGGCGGAGACGGCAGCGGTGACGGATTACGTGTCGAAAAACACAGAATACTACACTTATTACGACACCGACATTCTCATACGCCGGAGCGATTATGAGGCCCTGCGGGAGATGCTGGGCTACGCGCCCGTGACCATGGAGCCGGGCCGATATCTCATCCACTGCGAGCCCTATGTGGCGGCGGCCCTGCGAGACTGGGACCGGTCTCTGATCCTGGGCGGACAGGAGCTGGCTCCGGGCGGGCTCCATACGGAACTCCTCGCCCAGTATCTATACAATGTTAACGGTCAGGGGTTTCTCCTGGTGGTTCCGGATACGGCGGCAGAGACCCAACCGGTAAGCCACACGATTTTCGCCGTTCTGACAGAGGACCCTGTAACCGAGACTCAGTACGAGGCGCTGTGCACTCAGCTGCGGAATATGGGTCCCATGGGAAGCGGCGCCATGTCCCTGGGGGACTTTGACCTGCTGCTCTACTGCAAAACCGCCGACCTGGCGGAGGCCGCGTCCATGACCGCCATGGTGGTATTTCCCCTCTTTTATCTGGCTCTGGCCCTGACCATGACCTCCGCCGCCATTCTCACCGTCCAGCAGCTCAGTGAGACTGAGCGTCTCCGGCGGCAGTTCCGGCTCCTGCGCAAGCTGGGTATGGACCGCCGGGAGATGGAGCGGGCCCTGGGGCGGCAGCTGGCTATCTACTACGCCCTGCCCGCCATGCCGCCGGTCCTAGTGGCCGTGCCCTTCCTTCTGCACATGGGCAGTCTTGTGGAGCCTGGGATTATGACGGGGACCAGCCATCCGCTGGTGATTGTGGCGGCGGCGCTGGGGCTGTTTTTCCTGATCTACGGGATATATGTCCTGCTGGCATATGCCAGCCTGCGGCGGAATGTGCTGCCGGAGTAGAAGTAAGGAAAAAGGCCGCTGATATTCTGTGGGGACAAACACTGAAAGGGGAGATTGCCCGGCGCATCCATCTGTAACCAAATCCATCTGATTTAGATCATGACATTTGGCGCAGACTTTCGGCGCTGTTCGTTCCAAACGAGACTGCGGCCCCTGAAGCCGCAAGTCCATTGCGGATCCCTTATTGAATTGTGCTGAACAACCCCAGCAGAAAAAGGGCTTGCAAAAATCATGTCCACTCAGTATAATTAAGAGGATGGCTATGTGCCATCTTTTAATTCTAACAAACAGATGGAGTCAGGCAGCTATGAAAAAAATCGAGTTTTTAAAGGGAAGTCCGGAAGGAAAGCAGACACGCATCGGCAAGAAGGTGGGCAATGTGGTCGTCATCATGCAGATGATATCCGTTGTATTCGCGGTGGGCATGTGTGTGATCATGTTTCGCTCTTTGGCGATGAATATGCTGGAACAGCGCTGTACCAATGGTACGAACATGCTTAATTATGTTCTAAGCCAGTCTGATGGGACAGGCGAAATCAACCAGCTTCTGGATGAGCTGAAAAGCCGCATGGGCTGTGAGTTTACCATTTTTGAGGGGAATACACGGGCCTACACCACCGTGGTCCAGAACGGAGAGCGGGTCGTGGGCACTACGCTGTCCCCCGAGCTGTCCGAGATCGTGCTGCAAAAGGGACAGAACTATGTGGGCAAGGCCACCATACTAAATGAGGAATACCTGTGTTCCTATGTCCCTACCAGGGACGCTGCGGGCGCAGTCAACGGCCTTATATTTGCCGGGATCTCCTCCGCAGAAGCCAACCATCAGATTTTTATGACGATCATCTGGTCCTCCCTGGTGAGCCTTGCCGTCATCGTCGTGTGCATCTTTTTCCTGTCAGCGTATCTGAAAAAGACCGTCTCCTCTCCCCTGGCTGAGATCACCCGGATGGCCAGCCGCCTGGAACAGGGAAGCCTGGGCCTGAACGGCGACGGGGAGAGCGGCATTGCCGTCCACTCCAACGACGAGGTTGGCCGCTTAGCCCATATTTTTGAGAGAACGATCCAGCGGCTTCGGTCCTACATAGGCGAGATTTCTTCCATACTGGACTCCATTGCCTCCGGAGATTTGACGGCTTCTGCCCGGCAGGAATACGTGGGGGATTTTATGTCTATCAAAGTCTCCCTGGACAGCATTCAGTCCAAGCTCCATGATACCATGAGCCAGATCCGTGAGAGCGCCGAGCAGGTGTCCGCCGGAGCCGAACAGGTGTCGACCGGCGCTCAGGCCCTGGCTCAGGGCGCCACGGAGCAGGCCAGTTCCGTGCAGGAACTCTCCGCCACAATCAGCAATATTTCTGAAAACGCCAAGCGGACCGCCCAGGCCACCGAGGAGGCCGGCCAGTTTGTGGAGCAGGCGGGCAGCCAGCTGGGCGTCAGCATGGAATACGTCAGGCAGCTCAACACGGCCATGAGCAAGATCTCCAGCTCCTCAGAGGAAATCAGTAAAATCATTGCCGCTATCGAGAACATTGCCTTCCAGACAAACATTTTGGCGTTGAACGCCGCTGTGGAGGCGGCTCGGGCCGGAACTGCCGGAAAGGGCTTCGCCGTGGTCGCCGACGAGGTCCGCAACCTGGCCAACAAGTCCGACGAAGCTGCCAAGGCCACCAAAGACCTGATCGAAAGCTCCATTGCCGCTGTGAACGAAGGCAGCGGCGTGGTAAACGAGGTGACCCAAGCCCTGGAACGCACCAGCGTCAGTGCCGGAGGCGTGACATCACAGATGACCATTGTGGTGGAAGCGGTGGATAAGCAAACCACCGCCCTCAGCCAGGTGACCGAGGGCATTGACCAGATCGCCAGCGTGGTGCAAACCAACTCCGCCACCAGTGAACAGAGCGCCGCCGCCAGTCAGGAGCTCTCCTCTCAAGCCAGCCTTCTCAAAAGTCTGGTGGCCGCGTTCCGCCTGAAGTAAAGGTAAACAACCCTGCCCGATCCGAACGACTTGTTTAGATTGGGCAGGGTTATTTTTTCGTGTAGCTCTTGCCTTTAAACCAGGGAGAGCAGATAACGCAGGCGTTAAGTAAGCCGATACAAGCACTTAACAAATGTAGGAGTAAAATAAAGCCAGCGTCCCCCAAGCAATATGAACAGCATATACGCACAGGCCGCAGCGCAAATGTACCGCGCAGAGCCGCTGAACGGTATCGGAATACCGCTCAATGGCTCTGCGTGCCTCCTGTTCGCTCTGCATGGTGACTCCTGTTGTTTATCGGCCCCGACCACCCCGGAAACCGTTTCCCCGGCCGCCCTGGACGCCGCATCCGTTTCCACATCCCCGGTTCTGTCTGGAGCCATAGTTATCGCAAACGCCGTCTCCATCCGCATCTCCGTAGGCGCACCAGCCGCCAGCGTTGTCGCAGATACCGTCTCCGTTCGTATCTGCGAATGGCGCCCGCTTCCGGGACCTGCCGCAAGCGCAGTTGCCACACACATGGACAGTACAATAACCGTGGATAGAACTGTTAAAAGTGTTTTCTTCATGATTTTCCTCCGTCACGTTTGATAGCCATTTCCGGCTTCACCTTGTCGCGCGTCTTAGGCAAGCGCCCGGAGCTGTTCACGGCGTACCTGCATTGCTCTTCCCAGTGGGACGGCGATTTGAACGTGCTGGCGGAGGCGGAAATCAGCGGGCTGCTGGTTCTAGACATCAAGGAGCGGTCCTACTTTACCGAAAAGAGCCTGAACAGCGAGCATGGCGGCGGCAATCTGTTTGCCGCGGACGGGGAGATTATGGGCTGGCTGTTCAGCAAAACAAAACGCACCTCTCTCCGGAACCGCGTTCTCCAGCATCCGGCCAAAACACGCCACAGGTAAATCCCCGGCAGCTGTCCAATTTTGGGACAGCCGGTCCAAAATGCACAAACCGGACATATCTTCCGCGCCGCAGCGCCAATCACGTTTCTGGTTATTGACACATTTTGGGCTTTCAAGTATAATAAGGCAGTCTAACATCATGGAAGGGGACAACTGTATGAAACAGTTTTTTGGCATGAGTCGAATCGGAAATCTGGAGGAAGCGGTTCGAGGTCTCCGTGACCCGCAGTTTATCATGCTGCTGTCAAACAGCACCCAGTTCGAGGACCACGTACGCGCCCTGGAGCAGCGCTATCCGGGCGTTCCCAGTATCGGATGCATCGGAATGTGCTATCAGACCAGCGTGGTGGAAAACGGCGTGGGGGTAATTGCATTTTCCGGCGGCATAAAAGCCGCGGCCAACGTCTTAGAGCAGGTGTCCGCCATGCCGGTAAAGTATATCCACCGGCTGGAGCAGGATATGAGAGCCGTGGGCGGGTCTGCCCATGACACTGTGTGCATCGACTTCTGCGCCGGAAACGACGCCTGCGTGCTGACCACAATCAACACCGTGCTCCAGCGCCAGGGCATCTCACTGATGGGCGGAACCGGCGACCAGGGGAAGGTATCCGCCAACGGGCGGATCTATCAGGACGCGGCGGCCTATGCGCTGGTGCGAAATCAAAATGGCCGTGTAAAAACCTATAAGGAAAACATCTATCATCAGCTGGGTAATTACCGCTTTATCGCCTCCAATACCGACCGCGCCAACTACATATTGGGCTCTCTCAATGGAAAGCCCGCGAAGCAGGTTTACCAAAGCATCCTCCATGTGACGGACGAGGAGATTCTGACCCGGACCTTTCAAAACCCCTTTGGCAAGATCAATGGGGACGACACCTGCATCATCTCCATTAAGGAAGTAAACGGCAGCGCCTTGGCCTGCTTCCGTCAGGTAAACGACTCAGACGTTCTGATCCTGCTGGAGCTGGGGGATTACCGGGCAATCACGCAAAGCACCATCCAGCAGATCTGCCGGGACTTTCCCAACCGCTCAGCGATTTTTTCCGTAAACTGCCTGTTCCGCTACAAGCTGTTTTCCGAACGCAACTATATGGAGACCTATCTGCGGGACATGTCTGCATTGGGCTGTCACGCCGGCTTTGTGGGATACGGAGAGCACTACAACAACCGCTTTGTCAACCAGTCTATGACATGCGTGGTATTTGAGTAAAGGAGGAGGTTTTCTATGTTGTTTGCGGGAAAGCGCCGGCAGACGCCGGATTCATCTTGTGAGAAAAAGAGCCTTTATCCAATCTTATATGCAGCGGGCAGCCTGAAGGAATACCAGAAAGAACTGGTAAAAAAGGAAGTTGCCTCCCTTTCCGAGCTCAGCATGGTAGGCTCCTCTTTTTCCGGCGTGTTAAAAGAGGCCGACCATTTTCAGGAAAAGCTGCAGGATCTGGGCCAGTCCTTTTCCAACATCAACCAGACGGCGGAGCAATTTGCACAGGTGCGCGGTGAAATCGCACAGACCATAACAGGCGCACAAGATCAGATGCGGGAACTCGAACAGTCCTTTACACAGGTGCAGCGGTCCTATGATGAAATGGCCGAAACCTTTACACATCTGCAATCTGCCATTAACGAAATCCAAAAGTGCATGGGAAAGATCGTGTCCATTGCCGACCAGACCAATATTCTCGCAATCAACGCATCGATCGAGGCCGCCAGAGCCGGCGTTGAGGGGCGGGGCTTCGCAGTGGTAGCCGTGCAGGTCAAGGAACTGGCAAAAGAGATCAAGGAACTGGCCGGAGAGGTGGATACCGGCATATGCGATGTGGAATCCCAGGCCAGCCAGCTTAGCAACAGCATCTCCTCATCCCGGCAAACACTGAATCAGGGCGTCGGCATTGTGTCCCAAACCGATGACAGCTTTCACAAAATCACAGCGGCGGCAGAGGGCGCAACCGCCGTTCAAACCGAGATCGCCGATGTTATCAACGTATCACAGCAGGATCTGCAGGTCCTCTGCCAGTTTTTCGACGGGATCAAGGACCAATATCAGGAAGTTGTCAAACACATCGATCAAGCCAGCCGGCTGGGAACCACAAAAAGCGCCATGTTTGAGGATATGGACAATATGATCTCGCAGATTCCCCCCCTCATCAAAGACACAGAGGGTAAGGTCTGAAGCGGCAGACCTTTTTAAACGCCCCGTTTATACGCTGTGCCGCTGCCACGCCCGCTCCGCGATTTTCGCGCCGGCCCATCCCACAGCGGCGCCCAGCAGCGCGCCGCCCAACACATCGGTGGGCCAGTGAACGTATAAGTACAGCCGTGAAAAGGCAATGACTGCCGCCAGCGCCAGAGCCGGCCTCCACAGTGGGCTCCCCGCAGCCTTCAGGGCGAACACGGCGGCAAAGGAGACGGCGGTGTGGCCCGAGGGAAAGGATGCGTCCGGCGGCGGGTTCACCAGCAGCGCTGCCGGCGGGTTTAAAACAAAGGGCCGCACCCGGTCAAACAGCGGCTTTAGCAGCATGTTGCAGAAG
Organism: uncultured Oscillibacter sp.; assembly: GCA_950097035.1. Classification (GTDB taxonomy): domain Bacteria; phylum Bacillota; class Clostridia; order Oscillospirales; family Oscillospiraceae; genus Oscillibacter. Next base: position 3,059 of record CATNDT010000016.1, on the reverse strand, counting down.
ATCAGGTCCAGCACCAGCCCGCAGGACACGGCGGCCCCCTGGCGGCGGGTGCGGCGGACCGTCAGCAGCACCGCCGCCAGTAATATCCAGATATCCCCATGGTTGCAAAGATTACTGACAGGCGGCAGCACCGCGTCCAGAAAGCCGCAGCGCAGATGCGCCTGAATCCAGTCCAAAACGGCAAACTCCAGCGTCTGCATCGTCCTCCCCCTCTCTTCCATAAGCCTATCGTGCTGTTGGATAAAATATACTATACCAGCTTTTTTCCCGAACCACAACGCCATTTTCCAAAACCACCCTGAAAAACACCCTCCGGAGACTCCAGGTCCCCGGAGGGTGTGGCGTTTATTTCAGCCAGCTGAAAAGCCCCGTCTCTTTCTCCTCGCCGCCCAGCAGGGTTCTTGCAGCACAGAGCATCCGGGCCGCGTCGCCCCGGGTTACCGGCTGCTCCATGGCAAGGCTGCCAAAACTGCCCGCCGCCAATACACTGACGGCCTCCATATTCCCCACAGCCTGGGCCGCCCAGGAGGGCGTATTCTCCCTGTCCGCATACCAGACGTCCAGCTCCACATTGCCCAGGTCCAGCACCCGGTCTAAAACAGTGGCCGCCTCGTTAAAGGTGATGGCGTCCGTACCCCGGAAGGCCACGCCCTCCGCGGTGACTGTGCCCTGCACTACGCCGTCCGCCACGCCGGCGGCGGCATAGGCCTTTGCCCAGGTGGGAATAGCCTCGTCGTCACAAAAGCCCGTCATGGTGACGGCGGTGACATCCCGGCCGGCGGTCTCCATGACCATGGCCAAAAACTCCCCCCGGGAGACCTCCCGGTCCGGCTCAAAGAAATACTGCTCTCCGATCCTGCTGCCGGTAAAGATCCCCGCCTCCGCCAACTCCTGAGCCGCCACGGCCGCTGTGCTGCCGGCGGTATCCGCGTAGGTCACGCCGGAGCGGGTCTTGTCAATACTGATCTTCACCGTGGCGGGCAGCGACACATTCCCGGCGCTGTCTGTCGCGGCATAGGTGAAGCTGTCACTGCCGGTGATGCCCTCATCAGGGGTAAAGGTAAAGGTATCCCCCTCTACCGTGACCACGCCCTTCCGGGGCTGGTCCACCACGGCAAAGGTCATCTCCTCCCCCTCGCCGTCCGTAGCCAGAAACTGGGCCTGAACGGCAAGATCCCGGTAGGTCCTGACCTCCAGATCCCGCACCAGGGGCGCCCCCTCCGCCGCCTTAGGCTCCTCCGTCTTTTTTCCAAACAGTGCCGAGGCGCTGCCGCTCAGCGCCAGTGCCGCCGCCAAAGCCATTACGGCGGTCCTTCTTGCAAAACCGTTTTTCAAGTGGTGATTCCTCCTGTACTTGTATGGTATGGTGGATATTGTCCGCTTCTTTCCAAAAATTATTCTCAGGCGGCAGCAGCCGCCTGAGAATTTTCATCGGATGGAGGAATTCAACGCATATACCGCCTGCGCCGGTCCATGGCGCGGCTTCGCTTTTTAATGCCCGACACCACCCCCATGGCCGTAAACAGTGTGACGATCGAGGAGCCGCCGTAGCTGAAAAAGGGCAGGGTCACGCCGATCACCGGCATAACGAACAGGCACATACCGATATTGATTACGGTCTGATAAATCAATATCGCCGCCATACCCACACAGACATTGCGAAAAAAGGGCGTCTCAGCGCTCTTTGCCACCGACAGTACCCGAAAGATGATGGCTGTGAGCAGCACTATGGCCACCAGACATCCCACCAACCCCAACTCCTCCCCACAGACGGCAAAAATCAGGTCCGTCCACCGCTTCGGCAGAGAGTAGCCGGCGGAACTCTGTGTCTGTGTCCCGTTCATGTATCCCTGGCCGAACACACCGCCGGAGCCGATGGCAAGCAGGCTTCTGGTCTGCTGCCAGCCCTTGCCCTGCACGTCGTAGCTGTGGTCAAACAGCACCAGAAACCGCTCCCGCATATAATCCGGCATCAGCTCAAAAAGCCACACTACTGCCGCCGCCGCGCCGCCGCCGGCCAGCAGCAGCACAAACCACCGCAGGGCAAAGCCCGCCGCAAAAGCCATGAAGAGGAAGATGAAAAAAAAGGTGAGGGCATTTCCCATATCACCGGAAATCACAACATAGTAGCCGATCAGCAAAAGCGTGTGGCCCGCTGTGAACAGTGCGGAACGGAAAGACTTCAGATCCCGCCGCTCCTCCCGCAGCCACTCCATCTGCTTTGCCAGCAGCAGGGTAAAGCTGATCTTCACCACCTCCGCCGGGCCAATCTGAAAGGGAATCAGGGGAATCCTCAGCCAGGCCTGATTGCCGGTGGTGCTGCCGCCGATGCCCAACGGGGTCAACAGCAGCCCGATCAGCACAATGTCAAAAACCACCAGCCACTTCCACCGCTTCATCAGCCCCTCCAGATCCAGGGCGGACATAAAGATATAGGCGCACACACCGATGAGCATCGCCGCCCCCTGAACGCCCACATAGCGCAGCATGCCGGACTGGCCCTGGTAGCGGGTGGCGCTGGCGATGAGGAGCATTCCATACAGGGTGGCGGCACAGCAAAGCCCCAGCAAAAGCAGATCTGCCTGCTGGAAAAAGTCTGCAAGAGTGGCTTTCAATCGGTTCAGCATGGGGTTCTCCATTTCATCAGGTGGAAATTTCGGCAGTTATAAAAGGACTGCTTCTGATGAACCAGTATACCACAAATGGAAAAGCGTGTAAAGGGACACTTCACATAAGGAATTGTCCCTTGCGGCGTTTAAAAAAATTTGTAATGACGGTTGGATATGATGAATTTGTAGGAATAACTAAATATAATTGGAGGAAACTATAATGAAATCATTATTTGAGCAATTCGGCGTTACATACCGAAAAGAAAGCGATTATGCAGTTCCTAATCTTGAAACACCAGACACAGGAAATTTTGAAATCGGTATTTATGGACAGCGACATTTATATTTTCTACAACATTACCTTAGAATAACTTATATAAACCTACTTACAAGCGGAAAACTTAATGAGTACCTTGTTGAAATTGACAGTCAAGCACAAGAGCATGTCTT